>CAINFC010000057.1 GCA_903847975.1 uncultured Acidobacteriota bacterium
AGCAAGGAAGTCTACAATAGCGTACGGCAAATGGAATAGCAGGTCAAGGAGATTCGGTGGAAATCTCCACCCGGCCATCGGCGAGCCCCGGGCCGCACCTGGAAGCGATCCATGCCATCCGGCGGCACGGATTGCTCAGGGTGCCCGGTAGCCGGGCACGGACACCGCCGCCGCATCCACGCGGCAGCGGGCGGCCCAATTCGACCATTGCGCGGCCATGGACCGCACCCGGTCCGGCCGGGAACCAGCCAGGTTGTGCATTTCCGCCGGATCCCGGGACAGGTCATAAAGCTCCCAGGCATCGCCGGACAGCGACACCAGCTTCCAGCGCCCGTCGCGCACCGCCCGGCTGCCCTCGTGCTCGAAGAAAAGGGGAGACTTCCGGCTTTTCATCCGTCCGGAAAATGCCGGAAGCAGGCTTTGCCCCTCCATGGGCTGGATTGTTTCGCCGTCGCGCTCCCGCGGATATTCTGCGCCGCTGACCGCAACGAAGGTGGGCATGATATCGACGATGTGGCCGGAAAATACGGAAAGCGTTCCCCTGGCTTTCATCCCTGCGGGCCAGTGCACGATCAGCGGCGTGCGGATGCCGCCTTCATGGCTGAAATGCTTGTAGAACCGCCAGGGGGTATTTCCCGCATTCGCCCAGCCGCTGCCGTAGCTCAGATAGCTGTCCGGGGCTCCGATGGTCTTCAAACCGGGGCCGGTGTGCAGGATGTTCCCGGGGCCGCTGACGGTATCAAATCCATACGGGTCCCATTCCCAGCAGGCGCCGTTGTCGCTGAGAAAAAGGATCAGGGTATCGTCGAGTTGTCCGTGCTTCTGCAGATCCTCCACCACCCGGCCCACCGCCTGATCCATACGGTCGACCATGGCGGCAAACACCGCCATGCGCCGGGCCAGATCCCGGCGCCTTTCTTCCGGAAGGAAGTCCCAGGCCGGATTGTCCTTCCCGGCAAACGGGGAGGGCTTGGCATGGGATTTCGCGGGGACGGAGCTTCGCGGCGGCAGGGCGAGTTCCGCCGGGACCAGTCCCTCCGCTTGCTGCCGCAACAGGCGCTGCTCGCGAATCCTGTCCCAGCCCTGGCGAAAATACATCTCTTCGTACCGGGCGATATCCGCTTCCGGGGCATGCAGGGGAAAATGCGGAGCATTAAAGGCCAGGTAGAGAAAGAACGGGTCCTTTCGCTTCCTGGCTTCGGTTAGAAAATCCAGGGCATAGTCGGCAAAGGCATCCGTGGCATAAAAGGTTCCCGGGCTTCCGCCCTCGGGGGATGTGTAGGGCCGCACCGGGCGTCCCGCCGGCCAGCGGGTGTAGAAGGGCTTCTCGTGCCAGAAGGAGTTGAAGCCTCCCAGCATGCCGTAGAATTCCTCAAAGCCCCGGTCCGTGGGCTTGATATCCTGCTGCGGGTTGTGGAGGTGCCACTTGCCGGCCATATAGGTGGAATATCCGGCCCGGCGCAGCACCTCCGCAAGGGTTACGCACTGGCGGTTCAGCGTTCCCCGGTAGCCGGGATAGGCCGGCCCCCGGTCGCCGGTCATGCTGCCCACGCCCGCCTGGTGGGGATACAGGCCGGTCATCAGCGAGGCGCGCGTCGGGCAGCAGCGGGCGGTGTTATAAAACTCCCGGAACCGGAGCCCGCTGCGCGCCAGAGCATCCAGGTGCGGGGTGCGGATCTCCCCGCCGTAGCAGCCGAGGTCGGACCAGCCGAGATCGTCCGCCAGGATCAACAGAAGATTGGGACGCGCCGCGGAGGGGGCCGCCACAGCGAACGCGAGGAGCATCATGGCGGCGACGAGGCTGCCATGGGCCCGCCGCTTCCGGCCGGTGATCATAACGGTTCCCCTCATACCCATTCGTTAAAGCGCTCCGAAGCCTACCGGGCGGCGCTTCCGCGTTTCCGGAAGACCCTCTTGGCTTCCCCGCTTCCCTGCGGCCGGTCGATATAGTAGTCCACGGTCAGGACGCCGCCGTCCGCGGAAAGAGCGTACTTGCGGGTCACGGATGAAACGCTCCGGCCTTCGGGCTTTTCTTCCTCCGTTTTCTCGGCCAGCACCAGCCTCCGGTTGTCCGGCAGCCAGCAGGCCTTGCGGAGCACGCGCAGGCCGGCCCTGGATCCCGCCGGCGTGGCATCATGCTCCTGCCCGTCCGTCTGCCAGACTTCATGAACTTCCTTCCCTCCCTCCGGGGAGGCCAGGCGCGCGTCCAGGCGAAACTCAGGATCCCGGTGCGAGAGGGTCATTTCCACGGCGGTGACGTTCCCCATGCTGAAGCTGCGCTCCGGGTCCATGACCCAGGCTCCGCTGAAGTCGGGCTTCTGCCCCCGGGCGGTGCCGGCGAGGAAAAATCCCAGAAAGGCGGCGACAATACAGATTTCTTTTTTCATTTCCGCGCCCCCAGGGCCGGGGAGGAAGTCCGGGAAATGCAGTACAGGTGCCGCTCCCCGCGAAGGAAAACCGCCCCGCGAAAAACGGCCGGGCTGGCCAATACCGGCTCTTCGATGGAATGCGTGGCCAGCATCTCGAACCGCGGTCCGGCTTGGACTACAAAGGTATCGCCGTCTTCGCTGGTCAGCAGGATCTTCCCCTCCAGGGCCACCGGAGAGGCGGTAAAGGTAGCCGGAACCGGCACGCGGCCGTTGTCGTACTGAACCGCGCCCGTGCTGGGATCCAGGCAGGTAAGAATGCCGCGGTCGCTCATCAGGTACAGGTATCCGCCGTAAAGGACTCCGGATGGCACGTAGGCGGTCCCTTTCCCGTATTCCCAAAGGATCGCCGGAGAGCCGGTCAGGTCTCCCGATCCTCCCAGCCGGATCGCCAGGGTTTTCTTGACCGGGAAGCCGGCATACACGTAGACGATGCCTCCGCCGGCCAGCGGGCTGGGAACGGCGTTGCTTTCCAGGCCCTTGACGCGCCAGAGCTCCTGGCCGGTGCGGGGATCGTAGGAGAGGATCCATTCGCTGCCGCTGCAGATCAGTTCGGCGCGCTGCGGCGTTTTGGCCAGGACCGGCGTAGCCCAGCTGGCCTGCACCTTTCTCGCGGTTTTCCAGGCCACCCGCCCGCTGCGCCTGTCGAGGGCCACAAGAAAGGACTTCTCCCCGTTGTCCTCGTCGCAGAGCTGGATCACCAGGTTTTCGAAGAGGACCGGCGAGGAGCCCGGCCCCATCCCGAACGTGGCGATCGGGCCCAGCGACTGCTTCCAGACTTCCCTCCCCTTGTGGTCGTAGCAGTACATCCCCTCGGATCCGAACCAGGCATAAACATGATCCCGGTCGGCGGCAGGAGTAGCCGCGGCGTAACTCCCCTTGCGGTGCCGGTCATCATAGACCGTCCCCTGGTAGGCGGTGCGCTCCCAGAGCAGGCGGCCGCTTCGGCGGTCCAGGCAAAGCACCCGGAAGGAATGTTTCCGCTCGGCACCCGTGCTGTCCGGATGGTGAACCTCCTTACCGCTGTCGAAATGGGCGACCGCTTTGGCGCCGGGAACCACCTCGCCGGCTATGTCCGTCGTCAGAAAAACGCGATTCCCCCAGAGGACCGGGGAGGAGTGCCCCTGGCCGGGAATCGGCGTCTTCCAGAGAATGTTCCGCGTGGCACTCCACTCGGCGGGCAGACCGGTCTCCTGGGAAACGCCGCTGCCGTCGGGCCCGCGCCATTGAGACCAGGGCCGCTCGCCGCCCGCCGGGGCGGGGGATTCCGCCCGGAGTAGGGGAAAGAAAGAACAACCGGCGATCAGAACCGACAAGAGGAAAAAATTTTTCGGGAGCATAATATCCTTCTGAGCCTGACCTTCCCGTCTCCCTGCCGGAGAGAAAGTATTACAGGAAGACGGAAAGGGAAAGGATGAAAAGCGAATGAGCACGTGCCAGGATCCGGATATGGCTTGGGATCGGGCGATTCCTCCGGATGGCCGATCAGTCGATCGGCCGGAACCGGGCCTGGAAGAAGCGCAGGTATTCCGGCTCGTATACCATGTTCATGCCTTTGGTTTCGCGGCGGGCGTCGTAGACGATTTTCACGCTCTCGGCGACCACA
>CAINFC010000058.1 GCA_903847975.1 uncultured Acidobacteriota bacterium
CGCTTTCGCGAAGGTAGTCGAGCAGGTTGCCGTTACCCATGGCGGAGTCGACCAGGAACGCCTTATCGCCCTTGTCGATGACAAAGAGCTGATCCATTTCATAGTCCGTGACGCTGGTGATTTCCGGAGTCACTTTCCGGCTGGTGTAGGTCATGCCGCCGTGAACGGCTAAATTCCGGGTGCGTTCCCGGGACTGGGTCATCAGCCAGTTGTAAGGCGTGCCGATGTAAAAGACGCGCTCCCAGCAGGCATGCACCGGCAGGCACGAGTTGGCGGTCCACATCTCGAACTTGATGCCGGTGGTCCGTTCCCGCTCCCGCCCTTTCACCGTTAGCCGCTCTACGGCTTTTCGGGTACCTTCCACGGTTTTCGGGTCATCATTGGCCACCACGAAGGGCCAGATAGGCATATTTTTAACCGCTTCGAAGGCACTGCCGCTGTTTTGATACCATCGTTCCGGCGCGTAGCCGCACATGGGCATGGCGGCGGCGAACCGTTCCGGGTGCGCGAGAATCATGTTCCACGTACCGACGCCTCCCATGGAATAGCCCTGCACGTAAATGCGGCCCGGGTCCACATTATGGCCGGCGATGAATGTATCCAGCAGTTTCATGACCAGAGCGTCATTGGCGGCGTCGATCCATTCCCCTTCTACCTGGGGAGCCACGACGTAGCAGGGATTCTTGGCGGCCAGTTCCACCCATAGGGTGGCGCCCTTGCTGGTGATTACCGGCAGCTCATTGTCCGTTCCCCGCTCCTCTTCGCCATGCAGGAACAGCACCAGCGGATATCCCTTGGGAGGCGCAGTAAAAGCACTCTTGGGATCAAAATAGCGGTATCCCATTTTCCGGGGGCCGATGTTCACTTCCGCCCTAGCAAACTCGTCGGCCAGGAGGTTGCGGATTCCGGTCGGCGCCTTGGGATCGCCCTTGCCGAAAGTGACCGTATAGAAAAGCGCCAGTTTTTTGCCTTTGGCGTAGGTTTCCGAGCCTTCTTCATCGGTCGAACCGTCCGCATTGCGCTTTTTGGGGCAGGCAAGTTCCAGAAGGATAAAGCGTCCTTCCGCCACCCTATGACCCGGAATTCCGTCCGAGCTGGCATAAATAGCCGTTATCTTGCGCTTGCCTTTATAGTGCACCGTTCCGTCCGGAAACCTTGTTTCGGCATTCACCTCAAAAAGGTCCGGAAGAAACTCTCTTCCTTTATAGGTTTTCCCTTCGCCGAGGTCGATCCGCAGGGCGTTTGCCCGTTGGCCGATGTCGTAAATCGTCGTGATCACCTCCAGGGCAGCGGCCTTCGCAAAGAGCGGAGCGAAGGCGTCCCGCATGCGCTCAAATTCAATTTGCGCTTCGAGGGATGCAGCCCGGCAGAAAAGGAGCAGCAGAGTGACAATTCCACATCGTATTTTATTGAATTTCATGGGTCTCCTGGATTAGTGCTGACATAAGAGAGTCTGTTTTGGGTGGAACGGGATTATAAACTACTTCCTGCCTTCGGGCGTATTTCTTCACTGGGCCGGAATGACTGATACCAAGGTCTAAACCCGCAGTCCGCTTCCCAGGTATTTTTTGCACGCCGGAAAGCATAGAGGAAGGAGATTTCGAAATCAAGGCTAAAAGGTTGAGGGGGCAACACATCGTCAAAGCATAACAAGGATAAAAGGCAGCGTGGCAGGGGTTTATAAAAGGTAAAGCCGGAAAGGGTGCTGCCAAATCTGTTCTCAATCCAGAAAGGCAAGCGGATGCCGACAGGTGATCGGATAAGAGCCGTCCTTTTATGACCCGTTCCGTTGTTGCTGGTCCAGCACTTCACGCACTTTGACAGCCAGGTCTGCAGCCCGGAAGGGCTTCTCAATATAATGGATCCCTTCCTCCAGGATTCCCTGGTTTGTGATCGTATCCCTGGTGTAACCGGACATAAAGAGCACTTTCAGGGACGGAGACAGGGCTCGAAGCCTTCGGGACAACTGGTGGCCATTCATCCGGGGCATGATCAGGTCGGTAAGAAGCAGATGGATCCGGTCCCCCTGATCCTGCACGATCCGGATCGCTTCTTCCGGAGTGGAAGCAGCCA
>CAINFC010000059.1 GCA_903847975.1 uncultured Acidobacteriota bacterium
GGAAATCCGAAGATGTGGGTCTTTTTGCGAAGCCATCAGAGAAGATGAAATGGTAAAAAGTCTGGAACCCCGAATAGGTTCCGGATCACAGCCCGGGGTTGCGCCGCATAGGCGCTGCCCCGGGTAGACGGATTTGTTTGAAAACAGCCCTGAAAGGGCTGCGCAAACATCTGGCATGGCCGGATATTGCGCAACCCTTTCAGGGCTTTCCCTAACGGAAATCCGAAGATGTGGGTCTTTTTGCGAAGCCATCAGAGAAGATGGCTTCGCAAAAAGTCCACCATCTCCCGGCGACAGACCCTCCCGCTCTTCCTTTCTTCCTGTGTGCCCTGCCCGCGCTTATGTCCGCCCTCCAAGCGCCGGATCAAAGGATGTACATGGCTTCGGCCTCGCGGAGCAGGTCGTCCCGGAAGCGCGGATGGGCCAGGCCGATGATGCTCAGCGCCCTCTCCCTCGTAGACTTGCCCTTCAGGTTGGCCACGCCGTACTCGGTGACCAGGTAGTGGGTATCCATCCGAGGCGTGGTGATCACCGTGCCCGATTCGAAGCGCGGCACGATGCGCGAAATCTCGCCGTCCCGGGCGGTGGCGTAAAAAGCCAAAATGGACTTCCCTTCCCGGGCCTGGAAAGCGCCGCGCACGAAATCCACCTGCCCGCCGGTGCCGCTGAACTGGGAGCCGCCCAAATATTCGGCGTTGCACTGGCCGAGCAGGTCCACTTCCAGGACCGAGTTGATGGAGACCATGCGATCGTTCCGGGCGATGACCGCCGGATCGTTGATGTAGGAGACGGGATAACTCTCCAGGCCGGGATTCCCGTCCATGAATTCGTAGAGCCGCCGTGTGCCGCGGGCCAGGGTGAAGAGGGACTTCCGGGGGTGGATCGTCTTCCGTTTGCCGTTCACTACTCCCGCCTCGATCAGGTCGACCATCCCGTCGCACAGCAGCTCGGTGTGAATCCCCAGATCCCGGTGATCCCGCAAAAAGACCGCCAGGGCATTGGGAATTCCCCCGGCCCCCAGCTGGATGGTGGCGCCGTCCGGGACCATCCCGGCCACGGCGCGGCCGATCGCCTCGTCTTCCGGCTTCGGATCGGGCGGCGCCAGCTCCTGCAGCGGAGCATCGTTTTCGACAATGGCGTCCACTTCCGAGACGTGCAGAAACGAGTCGCCGAAAACCCGCGGCATCCGTGGATTGACCTCCACTATCAGCGTTTTGCAGTGCCGCGCGGCAGTGGTAATGAAATCGTTGGACACGCCGAAGCTGAAGTAGCCCGCCCGGTCCATGGGGGAAACGGCCGCCAGCACCACGTCGATGCTCATGAACTCCGTGCAGATCCGGGGGATCTGGTGAAAGTAGTTTGGCACGTACCAGCTGAGTCCTACCTGGACCAGGTGGCGGTCCCGGGAGCTGACGAACCAGGAGTGGGCCTGCACGCAATCGGCCAGGTCCGGAGCCAGGACCGTCCGGTTGGCATGCTCCATGGCCGAGAGGGTGTAAATCCGCAGGTCTTTCAGATCGCCGGCCCGCAGCCGGTCAGCCACCGCGGAGAGCAGGGCCGGCGGCTCTCCCACCGCCATGCCGTGCACCAGCGTATCGGAGGATCGCACTTTTCCGGCCGCTTCCCGGGCCGTGGTTCGTTTGCGGGCATAACAGGCATCGAATTCGCTCATGGGCTCCTTTCCCGGCCGATCCGGGCCGGCCGGCTATTCCAGGTGCTTGTGAAACCGCAGCGTGGCGGCGGTCAGGATGACCAGCGCGAACGCCGCCAGGGCCAGGAACTGGGGCCAGAGCAGCTCCAGCCCGATGCCCCGCAGAAAAATTCCCCGCACGATCACCAGGAAATGGCGCAGGGGGTTCATCAGCGTCAGGTATTGGATGGCCGGCGGCATGTCCTCGATGGGAAAGGCAAAGCCGGACAGCAGGAAAAGGGGATTGAGGAAGAAGAAGGTGGTCATCACCGCCTGCTGCATCGTGGAGGAAATCGTGGAAATCAGCAGGCCCAGGCCCAGGGAGCAGACCATGAAGATCACGCCCGCGGCAAACAGCAGAGGCAGGGAGCCGCGCAGCGGAACCTCGAACCAGAGCACGGCGATCCCCACCACCAGGATCATGTCGATCCACCCGGTCAGCAGAAAGGGGAGCGTCTTTCCCAGGATCAGCTCCACGGCGCGCAGCGGAGTGACGATGAGCTGCTCCAGGGTTCCGGCCTCCTTCTCGCGCACCACCGCCATAGATGTCAGCAGCATGGAAACGATCATCACCAGGAAGGCGAAAACCCCGGGCAGAAAAAAATTGCGGCTTTCCAGGTCGGCATTGTACCAGGCTCGCACCCGCAAGTCGATGCCGGCTCCCGGCGGAGGAAACTTCTGGCGCACTTCCGGCGGCAGCTGGGACCGCAGCCGTCGGCTGCGGCGCTCCATCTCCTCCTGGATGAACTTTTCCATCACCTGGTTGGTATAGGCCGCGGCCACGGCGGCGATGTTGGAGACCGTGCCGTCGACGAACGTCTGCACGCGGGCCGGGGAGCGCCGGCTCAGGTCCCCGGAAAACCCTTCCGGAATGTGCAGGGCCATGGAAATCCGCCCGGCCCGCAGCAGGTCGTCCAGCTCCCGCTCGCTGCCGACCTGGGTCCGAAAGGAAAAATAGGGGGAAGAGGCGAACCGCTCCACCAGGGTGCGGCTTTCGGCGGTGCGGTCCTGGTCCAGGACCGCAAAGCGGATATTCCGGACGTCGGTGCTGACCACGTAGCCGAACAGCATCAGCTGGATCACCGGCACCCCGAACATCACCGCCCGGGTGGCCGCATCCCGGAATGCCAGGATAAACTCCTTGCGCAGCATCTGGAAAATCCGGCCCCACATTTATCCGAGCCTCCTTCGGCCGAACAGCACGGTCATCACGGTCAGCGCCAGGCCGAACAGCACCAGGGCCAGCAGGTTGGGCCAGAGCTGGCGCAGGTCGGCGCCGCGCAGGTAGATGCCGTGGACGATGGCCACGAAGTAGGTGGCCGGCACCAGCCTGCCGACGGCCTGCAGAGCCAGCGGCATATTGTCGACCGGGAAAATGAAGCCGGAGAGAAGAAACGCCGGCAGAAAGGTTCCCGCCGTGCTGATCTGGTTGGCGGCCAGCTGCGATTTGGCCACCGAGGAGATGAAGATCCCCAGCCCGATGGCCACATACAGGAAGATGGCCGCGCTGAAAACCAGCAGGGCCAGGCTGCCCTGCATGCGGATGCCGAAGGCGAAGCGGGCCAGGACCAGGACCAGCAGGAGGTCCATCATCCCGATGAAATAGTAGGGAATCATTTTTCCCAGGATGATCTCCTCGGGGCGGATGGGAACGGAGAGCAGCGTTTCCATGGTCCCCCGGTCCCACTCCCGCACGATGGTCAGGGCGGTCATCATGGCGCCGATCACCATCATAATGACCGCGATCAGGCCCGGAATGATGTACTTCTTGCTTTCCAGGTCCTCGTTGAACCAGATGCGCATGCGGTGATCCAAAGGAATGGCTACCCTGGGCAGCCCCAGGCCTTTCACCGAATCCATCACCAGCTCCATGTTGTAGCGGGCCTTGATGGCCTCCAGGTAGCCGATGACGATGCTGGCCCGGTTGGAGTTGCTGCCGTCCACCAGCACCTGCAGCGCCGCCTGGCGGTGGCCCTTGATCCGGTGGGAAAAGTCGGGCGGAATGACCAGGCCGGCGTGGAAGGTCCGGTCGTCGATACGCTGCTGCAGCTGCGCATAGCTTTGCACCGGCGCCGCCAGCCGGAAGTAGCGGGAGGCGGTCAGCCGCGCAACGAAATCGCGGCTCTCGGCGGATTTCTCCAGGTCCAGAACCCCGGTCTGGATCTGCTCCACATCCATCTTCAGGGCGTAGCCGAAGAGCATCAGCAGGATGAGCGGAATCATGAAGGTGATGTAGAGGCTGCGCAGATCCCGGAAGATATGCAGAAACTCCTTGCGGGCCACCGCCCGTATGCATCGCAGTTTCATAACTCCACCCCTGCAGCCGGGCGAGCGCTGCTTTTCATCAGGTGGATGAACACCTGCTGCAGGCTGGGCCGGGCCATGTCCGCGGCAAAGGTTCTTTTGAGCTCCGCCGGGCTGGCGCAGGCCAGGATCCGGCCGCTGAAAATCATGGCGATCCGGTCGCAGTTTTCCGCCTCGTCCATGTAGTGCGTGGTGACAAAAATGGTGATGCCGGCGCCGGCCAGCTCGCGGATGAAGGCCCAGAACCGCCGCCGCGTGCCGGGATCCACGCCGGAAGTGGGCTCGTCCAGGAAGACGATCTCCGGCTCGTGCAGCAGGGCGCAGCCCAGGGCCAGCCGCTGCCGCAGGCCGGTTGGCAGCGTGCCGGTCAGCATCCCGCCGCTGTCCTGCAGCCGGGTCATCTCCAGGGCCCAGGCCTTACGCTCCGCCCTCCGGCGACGCGCCACGCCGTAAATCCCCATAAAGAAGTCGATGTTCTCGGCGACAGTCATGTCCTGGTACAGGGAAAATTTCTGGGACATGTAGCCGATCCTGCTTTTGATGGCCTCCGACTGCCGCATGATATCCAGCCCGGCCACCTGGCCGGATCCGGAGGTGGGCGAGAGAATTCCGCAGAGCATGCGGATGGTGGTCGATTTGCCGGCCCCGTTGGCCCCCAGAAACCCGAATATTTCTCCGCGCTTCACGGAAAAGGAGATGCGGTCCACGGCCACAAAGGAACCGAAGCGCTTTTCCAGGTCGGCGACGGATACGGCAATCGATTCAGGGCCGGGCATGACGCTCCTCCGACGGTGGACCCAGCCGGTGGATCACCGCGTCTTCCAGCGAAGAGAAGCCCGCATACAGCTCGGCCGGACGGTTGATCTCCAGCACCCGGCCGTCATGCATCAGGGCGATGCGCTGGCAGTACTCCGCTTCGTCGAGATAGGCGGTGGAAACGAAAACCGTCAGCCCCTGCTCGTGCATCTGCTGCAGGATCTCCCAGAACTCCTGCCGCGAGACGGGATCCACGCCGTTGGTCGGCTCGTCCAGCAGCAGGATCTGCGGCATGTGGATCAAGACCGCGGCCAGCCCCAGCTTCTGCTTCATCCCCCCGGAAAGGTTTCCGGCCAGCCGCTTGCGGAAGGGGAGCAGCCCGCTGAAGGAGAGAAAGCGCTCGAAGCGCGCCGGCTGCTCGGCCTTGGGAATCCCGTAGATGTCGGCAAAAAACTGCAGGTTCTCCCAGACGGTCAGGTCTCCGTAAAAGCCGAATTGCTGCGGCATGTAGCCGATCAGCGGCTTGATCTCCTGCGCCCGCCGGCCCACATCGAAGCCGGCCACCGAGGCGCTGCCCGCCGAGGGGGCCAGGACGGTGGCCAGAATGCGCATCAGGGTGGTCTTGCCCGCCCCGTCGGAGCCGATCAGCCCGAAAATCTCTCCGGCGGAAACCCGCAGGCTGATCGCATCCAACGCGCAGACCGGCCCGAAGCGCCGGCTGACCTCCCGCACATCGATGATCGGTTCTTCCGGCATATTACAGAGGAATGACGGCATCGGCCGGCATACCCGGCTTCAGCTCCTGGTTCTCGTTGCGGATGCGGATTTTGAGGCGATAGACCAGCTTGACCCTCTCTTTTTCCGTCTGGATGGTCTTGGGGGTGAATTCCGCCTCGGGGGAGACAAAGGAAATCGTCCCCTGGTATTTTTTAAGCGGGAAGGAGTCGGTGGTCACCGTGACGGCCTGCTCCAGCCGGACCTTTCCCAGGTCGACGGCATCCAGGTAGACCCGCAGCCAGATATCCTCCAGGTCGGCCATCGAGAGCACCGGGGCCCCGACGCTGATCATTTCCCCCTGTTCGGTGCTTTTGCTGATGATCCGCCCGGAAATGGGCGCCAGCAGCTCGGCATAGCCCAGCTGCGTACGGGCGATGGCCAGCGAGGAGCGGGCGTTTTCCACTTCCGTTTCCAGGGAGCGAAGCTGCTGCTCCATCCGGGTAACGGTCAGTTCCCCCAGCCGGGCCTGATCCAGCACCACCCTGGCTTGGCGCAGCCGGGCCTCGGCCGCATCCAGCACCTCCCGCCGGGCCCCTTCCTCGACCAGGGTCAGGTATTCGGAAGCCCGCTTCTGCTCCGCGGCCGCGGTATCCAGCACCATCTGCGCCGAATCCAAAACCCTCTGCGGCTGAGCCCCCGCGGCGGTCAGCTGCCGGGCCCGCTCCCACTCCAGGCGGGCGTTGTCCAGCCGGCTCCGGGCCGCGGCCAGGGCCTGCCGGGCCTGCTCGCGCTCCTGGGGACGCGCGCCGTGCCGCAGCTCGTCGAACTGGGCCTGCGCCGCGGCCAGGCCGGCGTCCGCCCGCTGGATCTCCGTTCGGACCGTCTCCCGCTGCAGCCGGATGGAGGTCTGCAGCGGAGGGATCTGCGATTCCACGCTGGCCAGCCGGGTGACGGCATTGACCTCCCGCTGGCGTAGCTCTGTGGAATCGAGCGAGGCGATGCGCTGGCCCTTCTTTACCAGCTGCCCTTCCTCCACCTCCAGGATGTCGATCCGGCCCATGGTCTGAAAGCTCAAATCGACGGTGGTGGCCTCAATATTGCCGCTCAGCCGGATTTCGGCGCGGCGGGCGCCGCGGAAGGCCCCGAAATAGTAAGCCAGGGCGGCAAGCGCCAGGAGCCCCAGAATCGGAATGATTTTCTTCATACGAATTCTCGCCTCGTCAATTGTGTTCGGCGACCGCCTTGCGATAGGCGGCCCGGCCGACAATATAGTCGTAAATGGCGGTGATGTAGTTGATCCTGGCCTGATCCAGGGCCAGCTGGGTATCCATCTGCTCCAGGTTGGTCAATACCCCGCCGGCATAGCTGATGTTGGCAATCTTCAGGGCCTCTTCCGCCTGCGCCACGGTCTGCTTCTGGGATTCGATTACCTCCGCGGAGCGCTGCAGCTCCAGCCAGGCCTGGATGACTTCCACCTGGATGTCCCGGCCGGCCTGCTGCTCCCGGAGCCGGGCCTGCTCCGCTTTGAGACGTTCCTCCCGGAGCTGGTAGCGGCGGCTGCCTCCCTCAAAAAGGGGCAGAGACAGGTTCATGCCGATGGTCCAGTTTCGCTGCCGCTCCTCGAACAGGCTGCTCACATGGCTGGAGCGGAAATCCTGGGTGTAAAAGGCCCCGATCAGCGGAAAGAAGCGGGAGCGGCTGACCTGCACCGCCTTCTCCTGCATTTCCCGGGCCAGCCGCGTGATCTGTGTTTCGGGCCGCTTTTGCAGGGCCTGGGCCAGCGAGGAGGGCAGGTCGGCTTTTTCCGGAACATACTCGATCTGCCCGGATACCGTAAGGCGGTCGGACTGATCGAGGCCCAGAACATTTTTCAGCAGCGCCAGGGCCATCTCGACATTGTTGCGCGAGCGGATGAGCTCCGGCTGAAGATTGGCCAGCTGGACTTCCGCTCTCAGCCGGTCGAACCGCGAGACGTCTCCGGCCTGAAACCGGCGGGAGACTTCCGCCAGGTGCCTCCGGCTCTGATCGATCAGATCCTGCTTGATTTGGACGACCTGCAGCGCCAGCACAGCGCCATAGTAGGCGCGGGTGATTTCCATTTCCAGGTTCAGCCGCCGCAGCCGGACGTTCTCCTCCTGCAGGGCCTTATCTTTTTCCGCCATCTGGTAGGTGCTGCGGTTGCGGCCTCCGGCAAAAAGAGTCTGCTCCACCTGCAGCCGCATGGTCCAGTCGTTTTTATACCCGGTAAAAATCCCGGGATCCTTGGGGATGTCTTTCATCAACAGGGGTGGAATGGTGAAAGCCGCATCGCGGTAGGCATACCCCGTGCCCAGGGTGGCCCGGGGCATAAACAGGGCCCGGGCGCGGTGCAGGGCCTCTCCGGCTTCGGCCGCCCTTTTTTCGCTCTCCTGCAGCCGCAGATTGCGGGCCAGGCCGATCTTCCACGCCTCCTCGAAGGAGGTGACCGTGAAACTCTCGGCCAGAGCGGGTCTCAGAAGCATGCCGAACAGCAGAAAAGAAAAAACTGTTTTCAGGTGTTTCCATGAGACAGGGAGCATATCGAACTTAAACTCCTTTTTTGCCTGAGGCGTCCGGCTTCCCGGCGGAAGAAACCGCTTCGGGCCGTATTCCTTTCAGAATCAGGGAGCATATCTCCTGCTTGCGCTGCTCCCGCAGGGCCGGATCCTCCGGGCGGATTCCCAGAACCACGGTCACCATCGGACTGGCCATGAACATATAGATACACATGCCGATCAGGCTCATGATCAAATGGCGCTCGTCCATCGGCCGGATTCGCCCCTGCCGGATTTCCTCCCGGAAATAGGCCCGGATCGCCGTAATTCCCAGCGGTTCTTCCACCACCTTCTTCTGCCGCAGAACCTGGGAGATATCCTCCCCGCCGGAAGCCAGCTCATGCATCATGATCTGAATCATTTCCGAATGACCGGCAAAAAAATCGATGTACATGGAGACCAGGTCCATGATTTTCTTTTCCAGCCGTCCATCGGCCCGCAGGACCTGGGACAGGCCGCCGAAAACCTCGCTGAAAAAGGAGTAAAGCACTTCCCGGTACAGATCATCCTTGCTGGAAAAATAATAGTAGAGCATGGCCTTGTTGGCCGCGGAGCGCACCGCGATGCGCTCCATGCGGGCGCCTTTTTTTCCGTGCCGGGAAAACTCGGCGCGGGCGGCCGCCAGGATCCGCTCGCGGGTCCCCGCGCCCGCCGTTATTTCCTGCCGATGTTCCATTTCCACCTGATTCCCGCCGATCAACCAACCATTTAGTTTAACCAACCGTATATTTAACACAACCGTTCATCGGAAGTCAAGCATTTATTCCGGCAGGCGTCGCCCCCGCATGAGGCCGGTTTGAAATGCTTGCTTTCGATCGTTTCCTGGCCTAAACTTACCCGTTGCGACCGAAGATTCCATTATGGTCGGCATTTGTAAGGAGCCTATCCTTTCGGAGCGCGGGCGCGGGGTACGTTCATTCACCGTGATTTCCCCCTTCCCGGCCGCCTCCCGCGGGACTCCCCGTGAATCCGACTTGCTGCGTCCAGGCAGATAATACTTTGGAGACACTCATGAATAAGGATGTGCAACGTTTTTCCGTGCGGTGGGCACCGGCCCTGCTTTTGCCGGTGATCCTCCTTCAGGCCGTCCTTTCCCTTGCCGCCCCCCGGAGCGGCGTCGTGGGAACCGGCACCCCCTCGAGCTGCACCGAGGCTGCACTGAATCTGGCTTTGAGCGGCGGAGGCGGCATCCAGTTCAACTGCGGAGCAAGCCCCCACACGATCACCCTGACCGCCACCAAAATCATCGCCGCCAGCACCACCATCGACGGCGGCAGGAAAATCACCCTGAGCGGGGGGGATGCCGTGCGCCTCTTCAACGTCAACGCCGGCGTGACCCTGACGCTGAACAACATAAGCATTGTCCACGGCAATTCCCCGCTGGGCGGCTGCGTGAATGTGGCCGGCACCCTTTACGCTTCCCAGTCGGCTTTCCGCAACTGCAGCTCCGCGACCAGCTTCATCTTTGCAGGGTCCGGAGGCGCCATCTACAGCTTCAAGGGAACGCTGACGCTCTCCGACACGGTTCTGGCGGACAACTCCGCCGAGGCGTTTGGCGGCGGCCTTTTCCTCAACAACGCCACGGCCACGCTGACCAACGTGACCTTGACCGGCAATTCCGTACTGGTAAATACCGCGGACTCGAGCAAAAAGACCGGCAGCGGCGGCGGCGCGGCGGCGGTCAATGCCTCCTCCCTGAACGCCACCGACAGCAGCTTTTCCGGGAACACCTGCGACTATATGGGCCAGGGGGGAGGGCTCTACCTGAGCGCCAGCACCGCGGTGCTGGTGAATGTCTCCGCCGACGGCAACCAGGCCTACGGCGCCGGTTCGGGAGGCGGCTTCTATGCGGAAGGCAGCACGTTCAGCTGGCATGGAGGACACGCCAACGACAACATTTACACGTACGACGGCGGCGGGCTGAAGCTGAAAGAAACCGCCACCAGCATCACCAATGTCCGCATCAGCGGGAACACGCCTTCCGCCAGCGGCGGAGGCATCTACTGCTATCTCGGCTCGCTGTCCCTGTCCGACGTAACCGTGGAGGGAAACGACTCGGGTGACGGCGGCGGTATTTACCTCTACGACACTCCCTCCACCCTGACCCGCGTGACGGTAAGCCGGAACCGTGCACATCGCTATGGAGGCGGAATTCACAACTACCGCAATACGCTGACTCTCGAACAGGCGACCGTCAGCGGCAATTTCAATGACGGCAGCGCGATCAACGGAAACCAGGGATACGGCGGAGGCATCTCCAACGACAGCGGCTCTTTGATTGCCGGCAGCTCCACGATCGACAGCAACATCTCGTCCGGCACCGGGGGCGGTATCTATAACGATTTCAGCTCCACCGTTTCGCTGACCAATGTCACCATCAGCGCCAACCGGGCTTACACCGAGGGAGGAGGACTTTACAGCCGGGAAAGCTTTTCCAGCAATGCCACCACGGTGAACCTGACCAATGTCACCTTCAAGGACAACCGGGCGGCAAGCGGAGGAGGCGTCTGGAACGGGAATACGGCCTACAACTTCATGAATGTCAAGAACACCATCCTGGCGGACGGCAGCCCGAACAACTGCGCCGGCAAAGCCTTTACCAGCGTCAAGTACAGCCTGTCCACCGATCTCAGCTGCCCTTTCAGCGGGGCGACCAACCTGATGAATCTGCCGGCCCGGCTCTTTCCCCTGCAGTCCAACGGGGGGCTGACCCGAACCCATCTGCCGGGGCCGTTGAGCCCGGCGGTCAACGGCGTGAGCGGTGTGGATTTCCCGACCTCCGACCAGCGCGGCATCCTCCGCCCCCAGGGCGGCTTTGCCGACATCGGCGCCGTGGAGCGCCAGCCCGCCGATCCGGCGGTTGCTCCGTGGCTTTACCTGCCGCATCTCGTTCGGTGAGTGTCGGTGAGTACCATTCTTTGCGGGCCACCCCACCGGATGCCGGGAGGGAAAGACATCCTGCCACAGGCTCTGTCGCTTTTCTTCCTTCCCTTCCTTTCTTCCTGTGATCCCCGTCTTTTCACAGGAAGAATAAGGAAGGTCAGGAAGGAATGCGGAACCAGTCAGGGCTTTCCCGACGTGGAGCCGGACTTTTCGCCGGGCTATCCCCCCTTCCCGCTGTTTTTCCTTTCCTGCCCCTTGTTTTCAGCTTTCCTGTCCGGTAAACTCCTTTGTGGAACCATCAGGGACCGGAAAGTACGGTGATTCCGCCGCTTTTTCCCCAACGAAAGTTTCAATATGAGCCTTACGGATAGCCTCGTAACCAAGACTCCTGACGATCAGGCCGAGCCCACCATCCTCATCGTGGATGACCTGGAGGCCAACCTTCTGGCGATGAAAAAAGTGTTGGCCAACGAACCCTGCCGCCTGGTCGCGGTGCGCAGCGGCGAGGCCGCCCTGGCTGCCACGCTGCGGAACCATTTCGCCCTGGCCATCGTCGATGTGCAGATGCCCGGCATGGACGGCTATGAGCTGGCCGAGGCGCTGCAGTCCGATCCAGACACCGCCAGCCTGCCCATCATCTTTGTCACTGCGGCCTACGGGGATATGGAGCACATGCTGGCCGGCTACATGCGCGGTGCGGTGGATTACCTGATCAAGCCTTATAGCCCCGAAGCGCTGATCGCCAAGGTCAACGTATTCCTTCGCCTGGCCCGCCAGCACCGTCAGCTGCAGAATGTGCAGTCCATCCTGGAGAGGGAGCGCAATCAGTTCGTATCGGTTCTCGAAAACCTCCCGGTCTACGTCTACGTTCTGGACGCCGGGAGCTGCGAAGTGCTGATGGCCAATCGCGAGGTCATCCGGCTGCTCGGCTACGATCCCAAAGGAAAAGTCTGCTTTCGCGACATCCACGAATCCGAAGGGCGCTGCGGGCAGTGCCTATGGAGCGAGGGCTCTCCATTCGACGATCCCCGCATGCCCATGGAATATGTTTTCCGGGACCGGATCATCCAGATTCAGGCTCAACCGCTGGTATGGCCCGACAACCGGCCGGTCCGGGTCATCAGCGGCATCGACATCACCGACCGGGTCCAGGCGGAAAAATCACTGGTCAAAATCAACCACCAGCTCAAGGCGGCCATCAAGGAAATCCAGATCATGGCCCATCAGGCCGATTCGGCCAATCGGGCCAAAAGCGAGTTCCTGGCCAACATGAGCCACGAGCTGCGCACCCCGCTGAACGCCATCCTGGGCCTGGCGGAGGCGCTCCTGGACCGGGTGCGCGGGCCGCTGAACGAACGCCAGCAGAGTTCCCTGCGGACCATCGAATCCAGCGGGCGCCACCTGCTGGCCCTGATTAACGACGTGCTGGACCTGGCGCGCATCGAAGCGGGACGGATGGAAATCGAGCGGGAGTGGACGTCCGCCCGCGAAGTCTGCGAAGCCAGCCTGGCGCTGGTGCAGGAGCGAGCTGCCGCCCACCATTTGTCCCTGGAGCTGCACCTTGCCGATCCGGAGGCGCGGCTGCACGCGGATCCGCGGCTCCTGAAGCAGATCCTGGTCAACCTCCTGGGAAACGCCGTGAAGTTTACCCCGGACGGCGGTCGGATCCGCCTGGAGGTGGAGCCCGTGGCCCGGCAGGAAGCCCTGCGCTTTGCGGTCACGGATAGCGGAATCGGGATTGCCGCCGAGGAAATGCAACGGCTTTTCCAGCCCTTCGTCCAGCTGGACGCCGGACTGGACCGCAAGCACGCCGGCACGGGCCTGGGACTGGCCCTGATGCGCCGGCTGGCGGAACTTCACGGCGGAAGCGTAGCCGTGGAAAGCACTCTGGGCAGGGGAAGCCGGTTCTCCGTTCTCCTGCCGGTGGGGTCGGCTCCATCCGGAACAGCTCCGGGGGAATCGGAGCAGGACTCTTCCGCCGCTCCCGTCCGCCAAGGAGTGCCGGTTGCCGGAGCGCAGCCTTCGGACGAGTCGAGCAAAGAGTGCATGCGCATTCTTCTGGCCGAAGACAACGAAGCCAACATCGAGGCGGTCCGCAGTTACCTGGAGGACCTGGGATTCGAGGTGGCCGTGGCCCGCGACGGACTCGAAACCCTGCGCCTGGCGGAAATCTCCCCGCCGGACGTCGTGATCATGGACATCCAGATGCCGAATCTCGACGGCCTGGAAGCCACGCGGCGATTGCGGGAGATGCCGGAGTTTTCCCGGCTGCCGATCATCGCCCTGACGGCGCTGGCCATGCCCGGGGACAGGGAGCGCTGCCTGGAGGCCGGGGCGGATATTTACCTGAGCAAGCCGGTGGGTATGAAGCACCTGGTGGATACCCTGCACCGGCTCTGCTTAAGGGGCAGGGACAACCCTCTGCCGGAATCCAATCCCTGACAGTCCGGTCTTCTTGCGTCGCCATCATCGCGGACACGTTTGTAAAAAGTCCCTCTTCCCTTCCGGAATACACGGATAGCTTCCTTCTTCCTTCCTGATCTTCCCGTCTTCCTGTGAAAAGGCAGGGACTCACTGGAAGATAAGGAAGAGCGGGAAGAAAAACGGCAGGGCTTGTCACCAGGAGATAGGGACTTTTTGCGAAGATATCCTAGCGTATAGCCGGGTTTTGCGCAGCCCCTATTTCCGGCTGAGCGGCAGGTACTCCTTGAAAGTCCCCACGGGGCAGGTGAATGCTGCCGTTTGCCCCAGGCTGTATACGACGGCATCCCCCGTATCCCGGCCGGTCAGCATGAGGGTATACGTATGACCGCAGCGCGCGCCGAAATCCTTCGCCACCCTGGATGGGGCAACGGTCGTTCCGGAATAGGGCAGGGGATTGGACGCGTCCAGCCGGAAATCATAGATCACCCGGGGCGACCCGCCCGAGGGAGTAGCCACCAGCTGAAACTGCACCAGCTTCCGGCCGCTGGCCACCTGGATGACAAAGGGCTCCACATGAATCTTGCAGCGGTCCGCCCGGGCCAGGTAACAGCCGGCGTGAACCGGGCTGACGCTGACGGACGGCTCCGCCCGGGCCGCCGGCGGCGTCCAGCAAACCGACAACAGAGTGGAGGCCAGGCAGGCGGCCAGGCACACGAAAAAGGCCTTCCCCTCCCCGTTTCCGATCCTTCGAAAGTTCATACGTCCTTGTACACGTTCCTGTTTCCGCACCATGAGCCCCCTTTACGGCATGCTGGACGGACAGGTGAACTGCCCCGTCACACCTAGGCTATAGGCGACGGCATCCCCCGTATCCCTGCCCAGCAGGCTGACCTGGTACGAGGAGCCGCAGGTTACGGCGAAATCCTGCGCCACCTGGGAAGGCGAAAAGGTATCCCCGGAGGACGGCGCGGGATTGCTCGCATCGGGTTTCCAGTCATAGAGAACCTTTTGCACTCCCCCGGAACTGGAAACCAGCTGAAAGTAGACCATTTTCCTCCCGGCGCCAAGGTAGATGGTGATCGGCTCGACGTGAATGCGGCACTCGGAGGGCCCGGCGATATAACACCCTGCGTGGACCGGGCTGGCATAGACCTGGGGGGCGGCCTGCGCGCGCTGCGGCGTAAAAAAGGACGGCCGCAGGAAAAGCACTCCGCAGGTCACGGCCGCGGCAGCGAAGACAAATAATATCGTACGTTTCATCAACATGCTCCTTTTACAATCGAACGGTTTGCTCCATTTTCTCTTGCAGGTAATCCATGGTCAGCCATGATAAACCGGCAGGGGACGAAATAGTAGAGGATAAACGTACAATATGCCGGTAATTTTTGGGAACGGTTTTGTAGGAATTTTTCTTACACGTTTTCGGGAATTTGTCTTCTATTTATCGGTTTCGCATTCTGTTATGATGGGTTTGATTGGATTAAAACTAATTCTCCACTTCATACCAGGTACTCATTCAAAAGGAGTCCTCCATGCATCGCAATTCCATGGAAAGCAGAAATGTTTCCCGAAGAGGCTTTGTCAAAGGAATAGGAGCGGCGACCGGAGCGGCGCTGGCCGCCGGAGGAAATTCCCGGCTGGCCATGGCCGGGACCTTCTCCGCTTCCCTCCCGGACCTGCAGGCCGCACTTAACGCCTGCACCACCGACGAGGATTTCTGGAAAACCGTTCGTCGCGAATTCCTGCTGGACCCCGCGATCATCTACATGAACACCGGCACGGAAGGAGCAATGGCCGGCCTGACCGTTGAGAGCCTCAAATCCGGATATCTGGCCTTTGCCGCCAACCCGATGGGCGCCTGCTACTACAACCCCACCTACAGCTACGAGCAGAAGCCCAACCGGACCAAAGTAGCCGCCTTCCTCGGTGCCGACCCGGAAGAGGTGGCCTTCACCATGAACACCACTCACGGGCTGAACCTGATATTGAACGCGCTGCCGTTTCAGTCCGGGGATGAGATCATCACCACGCTTCATGACCACGCCGCGCTGCCGTCTCCGCTCGACTGCCTGCGGGACCGCCGGGGAATCGTGCCGGTCAGGATCGCCCTGCCGACCCTGGTGCAGTCCCGGCAGGAGATTGTTTACCGCTTCGCTTCGGCCCTTACCCCCCGGACCAAAGCCCTCGCCTTTTCGCACATCAACTACACCAACGGGCTGCGCATGCCGGTCCGCGAGCTTTGCGACCTGGCCCGGGCCTACGGCCTGATTTCGATTGTGGACGGGGCCCACACCCCCGGCATGATCGAGCTGAACCTGCACGATATCGGCTGCGATTTCTACTGCTGCTCCGGTCACAAGTGGCTCAACGGGCCGGCCGGAACCGGCGTCCTGTACATCCGCAACGCCCCCTCCAATCCATGGAGCGTGCGTCCTGTCATGACCGAGCTTTACGACTCCCTGGCCACGCGACCGATCACCGATCTGTTCCAGTACAGCGGGCAGCACAATACCCCGGCCTACACCGCCGTAGCCGTGGCCGTCGACTTCGTGAAAACCGTCGGGCAGGCGAAAATCGAGCAGCGCGTCAAGGATCTGAATTCCTATTTCAAGAAAAAGGTAGTCGAGCAGTGGGGCGACGCGGCGCTGCTTTCCACGACTCTGCCGGAGTTCGCGTCCGGGATGGGCACCTTCAATCCGTTTCTCAATCATTACGACATGATGAAAATCATCAGCTTCTCCACCAGGGTGAGAACCGAGTACAACATCATCACCCGGTTCGTCGGCTGGCTGGAGAAGCCGGGCGGGCCCACCCGCTACGGACAGCGGGTTTCCACCCACCTGTTCAACGAGGAAAAGGACGTGGACTCCTTCCTGGACGCGGCGGCCAAGGCCGTGGCGTCTATCGGCCGCTGACCCCGGCCCGGCGTACAGTCGTTGATGGACCGATCCGTCAGGGAAGAGGATGCCGCCGCAAAAAGTCCCCCTCCTGCTCCGAAATACCCGGAAGGCTTCTTTCTTCCATCCTGATCTTTCCGCCTTCCTGTGAAAATACTGGGAATACAGGAAGAGCGGAAGATCGGGAAGAAAAGCGAAAGAGCTCGCGCCTGAGAGATGGTCCGGGTCAGGTCTTGACTTCGACGTTCCGGCCTATTTAGAATTCCGGGTATGAGCCCCTGGAGGAATTCTGCGGTCATGACGGACATCCCGGCGAAAACCCGTTTCCCGATCTGCCTGCTCGCCTGGCTGGCGCTGGCCCCGGCGGCCCTGGCGGCGGATTTCCCGCCGCGCGTCCAGGCCCTGCTCGACGCCGCGCGGTCGGCCAATCCGCCGCGCTATCAGTTTGCCGTCGATCGGGGCGCGCAGATCGGAGCCACCGAAGACGGGCGAAGCTTTTACCTGCTCTGGTACCCGCCGGGCACCGACCCCGACCGCCGGACGCTGATCGTCTCGACGCACGGCAGCGGCAGCTGGGCCTTCGACGAGTTCTACCTCTGGTATGAAGCCGCCCTGGCCCGCCGGCACGGCATTCTCGCCCTGCAGTGGTATTTTCCGGGAGCCCCGTCCCCGGCCGACTACTATTCGCCTTCGGAAGTTTACGATGCGCTGGAACCCGTGCTGCGCCGGCAGGGCATACGGCCCGGCTACGCCTTGCAGCACGGCTTCAGCCGCGGGGGAGCCAACGGCTATTACGTCGCCCTGCTCGACCGGACGGACGGCGGCCGCTACTTCGGCTTCTGCATCGCCAACGCCGGCGGCGCTTCCGTCGATTATCCCTACTACCAGCAGGTGGTCGGCGGAACCTATGGCGCTCTTCCCTTTGCCGGAACCCGCTGGGCCACCTATTGCGGCGGAACGGATCCCAATCCGGACCGCGACGGCTGCCCGGCCATGCGCCGCACCGCGGAGTACCTTCGCCGGTACGGAGGCTCGGTCGAGCTGACCATCGAGGATCCCGCCAGGGGGCACGGCGGATTCCATCAGACTCCCGCCTACCTCGACCTGGCCCTTTCGGCTTTCGATACCGTGCTTCTGGATATCAGCCGGTCCTGGACGGCGGAAGCGGACTCCCTGTTCCGGATTCCCGGCGCCTCGATTCCCAATGCCGGCTGGATGAAAAGCGAGGTCTGGCTGACCGTCAGCGGCAGCGGCGGCATGCGGCTGTACCGCTCCGCCGATGGGAATAATGCCGCCACCGGCGAGACGATCCCCGGACTCAGCGAGGCCCTCTCCGGCACCGGGTTCACCGCCACCGAGACCGTTCCGCGCCTGGAGGCCGACGGCACCCGCTCGCTCTACGTGCTGGGCCTAGGCGCCCCGGGAGCCAACCGGGCCGAAGTGTTCCGTCTGCGGGAAAACGCCGCCGGGCGATTTCAGCGCGATCCGGAAAGCGCGGTCTTTTCCGGGATCGGCGGGTGGGTGGGCGTTCCGGACCTCTATCCCTCGCCGGAAGGGGGATGGCGGCTGATCTATGTGGCCCTGGGCGCCGCGCGCCAGAACGCGCGGGTGGCCCTTTCGCGCGATGCCGGCCGCTCCTTTGCCGGCGAATACGACAATCCCTTCAACGATCTGAACGTCGAAAATCCGAACGCCTCCAGCACCAGCGTGGACCCGGCCGTGCTGCGGACCGCGCAGGGCGGAACCCTGGCGGCGGCCATGCGGCTCAAGAAGCTCTACCTTTTCTCCAGCTCCGACGGCCGGCACTTCCTCCCGCTGAACCGCCAGGCAGGGCAGGACGCGCCGCTCGATGCCGCGCAGCTTTTTCCGGGCGGTACCGGGTTTTTCGATCCCACTCTGGTTCAGCTGCCCGACGGCCGCATCTGGATGTACGCCACCCTGGAGCAGGGATCCCAGCCGCAGAGCGTGGTGCGAGTGGCGCTCCGCCCCCCCGGGGCGACGCGGTCCCTCTTCCTGCCGAGACTCGCCGAAAACCGCGAGGAATCGACCGGCCTTTCTCTGGTCAACGCGGGCGCGATCCCCGCCCGCGTCAGCCTGACCGCCTGGCGCGACGACGGCCGGACGGCCGCGGTCTCCGCCCCGGACCTCAATCCGCTATCATTCACCCTGCCGCCCGGCGCCCAGCTTGCCCGGCTTGCGGCGGAACTTTTCGGCCCGGGCCTGGGCCCGTTCCAGGGCTGGCTGGAGGTGGGCACGGAAGAAGCCGCACTGTCCGGCCTTTTCATGAATTTCGACCCCGCCGTAAATATGCTGGACGGGCTGCCGATCGTCGAGGCCGCCTGGACCCGCTGCCTCCTTCCGGTCCGTGAGAACGGGGAACTGTCCCTCCTTCATCCGGGCCGCACCCGCACCGCGGAAGTCCGGTTCCGGTTCCTGACCCGATCCGGAGAGGATTCCCTCCCGGCGGTCGACCGCTCGATCCTTCCGCGCAGCCGCGCGGCAATCCCGGTCCGGGAGCTGGCCGGTCCGGCCTCCGACCCCGATCTGTATTACCTGCTGATTTCTTCCTCCGAGCCGCTGATCGGCCTGGAAAAGTACGGCGCAACGGGAAGCCACGCATCGCTGCTCCCCTGCCTGGATGCCGCGGCCGGCTCCGCCCGGCTCATCGCCCCGCAATTCGTTTTCAGCGAAGCGTACCGCAGCGCGCTGCACCTGTACAATCCGGATGCCCGGGCGGCATCCGTCGAGATCCGCTGGATCGGCGATGACGGCCAGGCGATCGGGGAGGCGGTGCGTCGGGATATGCCGCCCCTGGGAAGCCTTTCGCTTACCGATCCCGCTGCTTTCCAGGTGGGCCTTACGCCGGGGGGGCGGCAGGGTTATCTTTCCGTTACCGCCGGCCCGGACGGGCGCCTCACCGGTTTCGTGGAGTTCGGAGATCCAGCCGGAGCCGTCTGCCGCACCGCTTTCCCCCTGGCTTCGCAGGGAAAGACTTCGGCCCTCTTCGGACAGATCGCGGAAAACGATGCCTATTTCACCGGGCTCGCCGTGGTCAATCCCGACGCGGCCGCTGCCTCCGCGGAAATTTCGGTTTTCGATGAAAAGGGCGCCGCCGCGGGAAGCGCGGCCATCGGGATCCCACCCCGCGGCCGGCTGGCCGGCGTTCTCTCCCGGCTGGTTTCGGCCGCCTCGCCGATGACCCGCGGTTATTTCCGGATCCGGTCCGACAGGCCGCTCATTTCCTACGCCCTATTCGGCACCCGCTCCGGATCCGCCCTGGCGGCCATTCCCTCCCCGTAAGGCCGATCGGATTTCCGGCAACAGCAGGTGGAAAGGAGAGCGATGGGACGGAAAGCAGGAGGAGGCCGCTTCGAATTTTTTGCCTGGATGCTGCTTGCGCTGCTGGCCCGGGGTCCGGCCGCACAGAGCCAGGAATTCCGTTTTCGCACCGGGCAGCCGGCCGACCTGATGGTTTCGGGCGTGGGCTTCAACCGCACCGGCGGTGCCCTGCAGTTCCATCACCCTTCCGGCCTGGCCAGCGACGGAGCCCGGATCCTGCTCTGCGACCGGTTCAACAACCGGGTGCTGATCTGGAACACGCCGCCCCTGCGCTGGGATGTGCCTCCCGACCTGGTCCTGGGGCAGCCGGATTTCGACTCCAACGACCCGGGCGAGGGGAAGCACCAGCTGAACTGGGCCGGGAACGTTTCCGTGGCCCCCAACGGCGCGGTGGCCGTGGCCGACACGGAGAACGACCGCCTGCTGCTCTGGAACCGCTTTCCGCAGCACAGCGGTCAGCCTGCCGACGTGGCCATTTCCCTTGCGGCTCTTTCAACCCCGGGGAGCAGTTCGCTCGCCTGGCCCTGGGGCGTCTGGACGGACGGGAGCCGGCTGGCGGCGGTGGCCACGCGCGGGGCTGCCATCCTGTTCTGGAATAGCTGGCCGGCGGCGGAACACCAGCCCCCCGATTACGTTCTCCGGCTGCCGCAGTTCGGAACCCCGCGCAACATCAGCACCGACGGCTCCGCTTTCTTCTTCGTCGGCGACCACAATGCCCGCGTGGCGGCCACCGGCGACCAGCCGGCCACCTGGTTCTGGAACCGCTTTCCCCTGCAGGCCGGGGAGCCCTTCGACTTTTTCCGCACGGAATGGATCAAGGGAATCCGCCTTCCGGACGGCAGGCTCTTGGCCGGAGGCCTGGGCAGCCTGTACCTCTGGAACAGCGTTCCTGCCGCTGCCGGCCGCGACCCGGACCTGACCCTGCAGCCCCAGAACTACCGGAACGGCGACGGGCCCGACATTGCCTACGCCGCGGGCCGGGTCTGGGTCAACAACTACAACGGCAACAACATTCAGGTTTTCAACGGCATCCCCTCCCGCCCCGGGCAGGAGCCGGATTACGCCGTGGGCAGCCCCAGCCCGTCCTACAACACGCTCCAGGACATCCACTACATCCAGAACCCCGTGGTGGCCACCGACGGGGAGCGGCTGATTGCCAGCTCCGACTTTGACGCCGCTCTGTGGATCTGGCAGAACCTTCCGACACGGAGCGGCCAGGCCCCGGATATCCGCATCTCCCTGCGCCCGCTGAACCTGGCCCCCTGGGACAACGCCCTGGACGGCGGCCGGCTGGTCCTGGCCGGCAAGCAATCGGTGGCCTTCTGGCCGACGCTCCCATTGCGGGGGGAAGGCCCGACGCAGCTTTTCCAGCGAACCATCGGGTCGGTTTCCTTCCAGGAACTGAAAGGCGCGGCATTGGACCAAAGATTTCTGTATCTCGGTGAAAGCTCCGGGTCGGTCGCCATGTGGGCCGGCGTGCCCAGGAGCGCCGCGGAGGAGCCGGTCCGCCGCTTCACCGTTCCGGGCCAGCCTCTCAACCACCTGCACAGCGATGGAGAATACCTGTGCGCCGCGGTGCAGAGCGCTTCGCCAGCCGTCTACATCTACCGCGTGGCGGACCTGGCCGGGCCGGATGCCGAGGTACGGCCCTTCCGTACCATCGTCTCCCAGGGGTCGTTGCGACTGAATCTTCCGGCCGGGGCCATCACCTTCGAGGGAAGCCTGGCCATTGCCAACACCGGAAATAACGGCATTCTGCTGTGGCCCCGGGTGGAGGATGCCGGCGATCCGGCCAAGGCGGCGGTGCTGGGGCAGTCCTCGCTGGGCGGCATCCGGCCGGCCATCGGCGCGGACCGCCTCTTCATGCCGGCATCGCTGGCCCGCGCCGGCCGGCAGCTCTGGGTGGGAGAAATGAAATTCTCCTCCCGGATCCTGCGGTTCACCGCCGACAGGGATTCCGCCGGAACCAGCACCACCCTGACTACCCTGCCTCCCGGCAGCACCACGACCTCCACCTCCTCCCCCGTCAGCACCAGCACCTCGACCACCACCATGCCGGGCAGCACCAGCACTCAGACTTCAACCAGCACCACGCTGGCTCCTCTTTCCCGCTATTACGTTCCCGACGCCCGGGATTCGGCAGACCGGACCATCGGCGTGGCATTCCTCAATCCGGGAAATGCGGCGGCCCTGCTGCGCCTACGCCGCCTGGACGACGAAGGGCGCGTGCTGGCCCAGGCGGACCGCGCAATCGGAGCCGGCGGGCAATGGAGCGCCCTGGCCGAGGAGATCTTCGGCAGCCGCAGCGCGGCTTCCGGCTACCTCATGATCGAATCGGTGCGCAGCGACCTGGCAGGATTTTTTCTGCGGATGAACCGCAGCGCCTCCGCCATGGACGGAACACCCCTGGCGCGGCTGCCGGTGCGGAACTTCGTCGTTCCGCTTCCGGGCCGGGCTGCCGTCCGTCTTATCAATCCTTCGCTGGAAGCGGCCGCATTTCTTCTGGAACTGGTTTCGGCCGAGGGGACCGTTCTCGGCCGGGTACGGGGCACGCTTCCGCCGCGGGGCAGCCGGCAGCTGTCGGAAAGCGATTTGGGAACGGCGATCCCGCCGCAGGCCTATTTACGGGGCACCACCGACGGACTGCTGGGCGCCGCAACCTTCGAGGAACCGGGAAACATCGCGGCCCTGGAGCTATCGGACTCCGATGCGGAGGCCGCCCCGCAGGACCTTTACCTGCCGCACTTCGTCGCCGCCGCGGGATACGCCACCCGCGTCCGGCTCGTCAACCTGGAAGCCTCTCCGGTCCAGGTAACGGCGCGGCTCGCCGCAGAGGACGGGCGGGCGCTGGGAGAGCCGGCCTCCATACGACTGGCGGCCATGGGCTGCGCGGCTTTCGGCGACCTTTCCGACTTCGGGCTTCCCGCGGCGGAAGGAGGCACGCAAGGCTATCTTGTCCTGGAAACCGGGGGGCGGAAAATCGCCGGAGCGGCCTTCTATTCCGATCCGCGCCAGGGATCGTTCCTGACCGCTCAGCCGCTCCGGAGCCGAACCACCCGGAGTTTCCTGGTCCCTCATGTCGTGGATAACTCTCTTTACTGGACGGGCCTGGCCTTGCTGAATCCCGGGCCCGAGGCGTGCACCTTCTCCTACCGTCTTTCCAACCCTGCGGGGCAGCCGCTGGGCGCCGGAACCGGCGTTCTGCCGGGGCGCAGCCGGTGGCTCGGCCTGGTCCGGCGGCTGCCCGGCCTGCCCGCCGCCTTCGACGGGGGTTCCTTGCGGGTGGAATCCGTTCAGGGACTGGTTCCCCTGGTCCTGTTCGGCACGCATTCCGGCGATTCGCTGGCGGCACTCCCGGCCCAGTGAGCCTCCCATGGAGGAATAGACGGCCCGGGCCCGGTGATACGGGACCCTTTGCAATAAATTCATGATTCGATCCGTAACAATCTCCCAAACGAAATCCGTTTGGAGTACAAGCTTTAGCTTGCTTGCTACAAGCGGAATCCCGCTCGCAGCGCGGCACCTGCAGATGGAACTCCATACGGCTTTCTTTTGCGAATCGGATCCGGATCGACTCCTGAAAATTGCCAGGAACGAACGACCTTCTGCACCTTCGTCAGAAAAGATGGCCTGGCAAAAAGTCCCACACCTGTGGATTTCCGTTGGGGAAAGCCCCTATAGGGCTTCGTAACACAGCCCGGGGTTGGCGCGCTTCGCGCCTACCCCGGGTAGGAATGTTCGGAGGGGGCACCCCTGAAAGGGTTGCGCAAAATCCTGCAATAACAGGTGTTTGCGTAGCCCTTTCAGGGCTGATTTTCAAAAAAATCCGCTTACCCGGGGTAGCACCTGCGGTGCAACCCCGGGCTGTGTTCCAGAACCCCTTTCGGGGTTCCAGACTTTATGCCGGGCCGTCAGAAAAGATGGCTTCGCAAAAAATCGCGCAGGCGCCTCCAGGAAGAGACCATCCCGTCGTCGGAAAACGACTTTTCAGCC
>CAINFC010000060.1 GCA_903847975.1 uncultured Acidobacteriota bacterium
ATCAGCAGCCGCACGGTTTCGAGCCGCAAGGCCATAATCAGCGGCACCAGCTGGTAGGGGCGCGGCTCGATGGCGATGCGCCCGAAACTGCGAAAGGGCCCGGCGGCGGCGCGGGTGGAGAGCCGGGCGGCGTCGCGCAGCAGCCGGCAGGAAGCGTAATCGCCGAGATCGGAGCGTCCGGGGAGGGAAAAGGACGCGGATTCCACCCGCTCGATGGCCGGGAGGATGCCGGTGATTTCCTCATCCAGCCCTCCGAGGGGCCGCGCCATGAGCAGTTCATCAGTCGATTCGGGGAGGACCATCCATTCGCGGCCGCGCGCGTGGATCAGTGTGCCGGGTTGAGAAAGGGCCAGGTTGCTCATAGGGTTATAGTTCCGAAAATATCGGGGTGACGGCGGAAGATTTCCATCCAATCCTCCCGGTGGTGAAAACGAATGACGCTGTAACCGGATTCCATGAGCCGCAAATTGATGGCTTCATCCTCGCGGGCCTGATCGGGATCGTCATGGGGCGGGCCGTCAATGTAAATGGCGGCAGTCGCATCCCTATAATAAAAGTCGGGCCGGGTGCTGCAGGCTTCAATCAAAACCTGGGAATCGCTCGGAAGGCGCAGCATATACTGAGCCACCAGATCGAGCCAGCGTTCTTCGAGTTTGCTGTCACAGCGCTTGCGCAGTGCCAGAATCCGTTCGTTGCGGGAGCCGGTGCCTCCCGAGGGACGGCATTCGGAACGGGCCAGCTCCGCCAGCAGGTCACGGATCAGGAAGCGATCCAGCTCGCGGTGCTCGGGCTGGTTGCCGTAGTCGAGCAGGCACTGGTAGCAGGCCTTGCCGCAGCGCTCCGCGGCCTGGTCGGCCAGGGTGACCGGATCGAAGTGGCAGATTTCCAGGGCGCAGCGTGCCAGTGCGGGAAGAACCGCCGGATCCTCGGCAATCTGGCGCAGCACCCCCGCTCCGCCTTCGGAAGCTTCGTAGAACAGGATTTCAAGACGATTGCCAAAACCGGGCATCGCCTCGCAGGCCAGCTCGCGGGATTCGATCTGGAAATATTTCTGAATGGCTTCGGCAAAGGCAGCTCCGAGACTGGCCATCACCGCCGGAGGCGGCACCGGCTCGAAACCCATCACCAGGGCGTTTTTGGTATCGATGACGTAGGGGACCACCCGCTGGGTGCGACCTTGAGTAGCGGCATCCTCTTCATCGCTTTCGTCCGCCTGGTTGCGGGCCCAGAAGCCGCGCTCCAGGTCCAGGACAAATCCCCGGGCTTTCAATCCCGGCTGGTTGGCCCATCCCAGATTGATGCGATAGAGATCGGTGGTATCCCCGTAGCTGAGGCGCATCCGCAAGACATCGTCGCAATACACCTCGGCGTCCTTGCGGTCCAGTTTGCCGCCGATTTCCGGGAAGCGGTAGGCCGAAACCACCCGGTAGCCGTAGCGCTGGCGCTCCTCTTCATCGCAGGTGATATGCTGGGCGGCTTTCAGGGTGACGTTCTGCTGCTGCACGAGCCCCGGGATCTTGGCTTCGTCTTCGAAGGCGGTACCGCAGCGCTCGCACTGTTCGGCCAGGTTTTTCTCCCCCTGCTCCAGGTGGGCATAGCCGCATCGGGTGCAGCGCTTCATGGTGGCGGTGATCAGGCTGTGGGTGGCCTCGATGTCGTCGGTGCCGAAATCGAGGTTGACCTTGTAGACCCGGTAGCGGGTGCCCTCATGATAGACCAGGGTGCGGGGCCCGAATTCCGAAAGGGCCAGGAACCGTGGACGCGAGATGAAATCGTCGCGGTTGCTGCGCCGGCGCCGCTCGGGCACATAGGCTGAAATTGGCAGCCGGGGAAAATTGTAGCCGGGCAGAAAGCCCTCGGCCGCAAAGTAGCGGTAGGAATAGAAATCCCCTTCAAAAATGCCTTCGGCCTCGGTGAGCAGCCGGATCTGGCTTTCCGCCTGGGCGCGCAATCGGCGGGACTGCTCACGCTCGCCTTCCGGCCTGGAATGGTCGCCAAGGATCTTGTGGTGCAGTTCGCGCTGCCGCACTGCGGCCCGGTACAAAGAGCGCCAGCGGTCGCAGGCCCGATCGAACGAGCGCTCGATCTGATCGAAAACCTCCTTGGCCCAGGCAGGATGCAGCCAGGCGGCTCCGGAAAGCTCCGCGGCCATATCCGCCAGCAGCCGCTCGGCTTTCGCCAGCGCCGCGGAACGGTGCACGGGATTGCGAAGATCCTGGCATAAAGAAGCCTTCACCGGCAGGGGCAGCCGACCGTCGGTGCGAGTCAGGTCGAGAACGGAGGTCAGGGTCAGTCCCAGATCGGGCAGCGCGGTCCCCATCCAGATGGCATGCAAATGGGAGCGGACCAGATCCTGGTTGCGAAGATCGATGCGCGGGGCGATGACCGAACCGGCTACCATCTGCTTGGGGCGGTGGTAATAGTACTGATCGTGCGGGCTGCGACCGGCACAGTAGGTATAGACCAGAGCCGGCTGGCCTCCGCGGCCGGCCCGTCCGCTGCGCTGCGCGTAGTTGGCCGGAGTCGGGGGCACATTGCGCAAATTGACCAGGTTCAGCTGGGCGATATCCACGCCAAGTTCCATGGTCGGCGAGCAGAAGAGCAGCGGGAGCTCGCCGCTGCGGAAACGGTCCTCGCGATCGCGGCGGTCCTCGGCGGCCACC
>CAINFC010000061.1 GCA_903847975.1 uncultured Acidobacteriota bacterium
AAGGGCCATGGAGGTCACCGGCGGTGAAGTATCAACGTATCGATGTCTGGTCTATGTGGCCCAGACGATGGAGTATCGTTGGAGTTTTCATCCCCTCTCCCAGTGGGCCTCAATTTACACACAAAATGCCGCTTGACCCCGGAAAAAGGTGTTGGCGATATCCGGATTGAAAGGGACCGACGCATGTTTGGTGTTAAATTGGGCCAGTGTCCAGTGACTCATCAGGTACTCGTAGGCATCCCCGAGGATATCGTCCCCTTCGGCCCGGTTCCGGGAGAAATCGAGCGACTTGTTTTCGAATATGGCGATGAGATTGGTCAGCCGGTCCACCATCTCCTTGCCGCTGCCGAGCTTTCCGGCATCATTGAAATCCGGCAGGTCGGAGAGTCGGTTGGCCGCGGCCAGCGGGGCGACGATCTTTTTGTTGATCTGATCGCCGATATCCGCTTTCCCTTTCAGAGCCACCATATCGCTAAAGGAGGCTCCGGCCGGAATGGTGATCTCCGCATAGGGAAGGTCGGCATATTTGTCGCTGACATACTTGATGAAGAGCAGTACCAGCACATAGTCCTTGCACTGGCTGGCATCCATCCCGCCGTGCAGCTCGTCGCAGCTCGACCAAAGAGAGGAATACAGTTCCGATTTCTTCAGGGCCATAAGGGTCGGTTCAATGCATGTATCCGTCGATTAATGAAGAAAATAGAAGTCATCTTTTCTGATCTTCCAGCGTAAAGCGATTTTAAAAGGTTCTCGGGAGGGGGTCAATCCAACGAACGGCCATGAGAAGGCGACCTCCCTGTTTCCCTTCCGTTGTGCGGGGATACAACCCAATTACTTCAGCTTGCGGGGCACAGCAGGTAGTCCGCTTGCAATTCGCTACTTTCGATGGAACTCCCACACGCTATTCTTTTGAGAGTCGGAACCATATCGATTCGCGGGAATTCCCGGTTCTTTGATGTCGCAGCAGGAAATGGTGGATGGGTCCGGCAGGGTCGTCCCTTACGGGACTTTTACCCTGGAATAACCGTCCTGTGCCGGTTTACGCGAAACCTCACCAGGCCATGGCCCGGGCACAACGGTACGATATCCGATATTCCGCTCCGCGCGGCACACACCCAGGCCCTGTCAAGGAACGGCAGCAGCATGATGGCGCCGCAAACAGTCGCGCAAATTCCCTCGCCCCCCGCTTCAGGGCAGTACCTTGAGAAGAATATTACGGAACTGAATTTTCATCGGCGGGCCGACGTGCACCTGGAAAGCCAGCAGGCCGTCCATGGCCCGCTTTTCCGCCTGCTCATCCAGCACCTCGACCGTGGTTCGCCCGTTGATCCTGTGCTCCAGGCGGTTTCCCCGGGCCAGGATGGTGTAATCGTTCCAGTCGCCGTCCCGAATCGCCTTGCGTATCTCCTCGGGGTCTCCGGTCTGGCCGGTTACGGCAATTTTACCGTCCGCCCCGATGGTGGACTTTTCCCCTACCTTGGCCAGAATCCCCCGGCCCCCTTCCTCGTACAGAATGCCGGCAAATCTCTTGGCCATGTCGAAGTCGGCCTGGTATCCCTGGATGACCCATCCTCCGCGGTCGGCGCTACGATATTGGATGCCGGTGTTGCCGCCCTCCATCCGAAACTGCAGGCGAAGCTCAAAGTCGGCGACTTTGCCGCCTCTCCAGATGATAAAGGAATTCTTTTTCAGGGGATTTTCGGCCGTGGTCTGGCCCGTAATGGCGCCATCCCGGACGGACCAGAGCTGCGGATTGCCGTCCCATCCCTCCAGATCCCTGCCGTTGAAGAGGGAGACAAATCCGTCCGGCGCCTTGGCATTCTGGGCCGGAACAAAGACGCACAGGAAAAAAAGGGCTACGAAAGCGGATACAAAAGCCGAAGGGCGCATACCAGATTCCTTTCTTGCCAAAATGGCGGGTTTCCTGCCGCCGGGGAGGAGGAAAGACCGTTCCTCCCCGGCGGCGCAAATCGGGAGAACAGCAGAAAATCCTTTCCAGGGCTTGTCGGGTCGGAAGAACAAGGGAAGCCTCCCGCCGCTCAACGCTTCTCCGCCTCGGCGCAGATCCATGTCCAGAGTTCTTCCACGTGGCAGCGCTCGGTCGGTTCCGCACCGATGGAAACGCGCACCATCCAGCGCCCCTGCAGAATGGCCGGGGTCAGATAGGCGTTCCCGGAGGCATTGATTCTTCCCACCCAGCGCAGCGTATGGGCATCGAGCGCCTCCCCCTCCAGCCCCGGCGGCTGGTGGCGCAGGCAGACCGTTTGCAGCGGCACGGGTGCCAGCCGCTGCCAGTCCGGACGGGCATCCACCTGTCCGGCCAGCCATTGCGCATGGGCAATATCGCGGCGCAGCCGGGCCTGCAGGCGCTCCACCCCCTCCAGCCGTAGCAGGAACCAGAGCTTCAGGGCCCGGAACCGGCGGCCGAGCGGAATGCCCCAGTCGCGGTAATTCCGGACCTGGCTGTCGGCGGCGGTCTGCAGATAGCTGGGATTGGTGGACATGACCCGGACCAGGTGCTGGGGATTGCGCAGATAAAAGAGAGAACAGTCGAATACCGCTCCCAGCCATTTGTGCGGATTCATAACCAGGGAATCGGCGCCTTCGATCCCTTCCCACATCCAGCGGCATTCCGGCAGCAGCATGGCCGAACCGGCCAGCGCCGCATCGACATGCAGCCACAATCCGTACTCCCGGCAGAGAGCGGCCACTTCCGCCACCGGGTCCAGGGCCGTGGTGGCCGTGGTCCCGGTGGTGGCCACCACCGCACAGGGCCGGCACCCGGCGGCCAGATCGGCCCGGATGGCCTCGCCCAGCAAATCGGCCCGCATGGCGTGTTTTTCGTCCGTGGCAATCAGCCGCAGGTGCGAGCGGCCGAAGCCGGCCAGCAGGGCCGCTTTTTCCACAGAGCTGTGGCTCTGGGCGGAGGCGTACACGGTGAAAGGCTGTTTCTCCCCCTGCAGGCCGCCGCGGCAAAGGCTGAATCCGCTGGCCTGCTCCCGGGCGCAGAGCAGGGCCACCAGGGTCGAACTGGAAGCGGTGTCCTGAATTACGCCGCTCCAGGCCTCCGAAAGGCCGAGCAGCTGGCGCATCCAGTCGGTCACCACCTCCTCCAGCTCCGTCAGAGCCGGACTGGCCTGCCAGTTCAGCCCGAGCTGGCCCAGCCCCGAGCTGAACATGTCGCCCAGGAGAGAAGCCAGGCAGGCATTGGAGGGGAAATAGCCGAAGAAGCGCGGATGCTGAAAATGGGAGAATCCGGGCTGCAGGATCTGCTCCAGGTCAGCCATGACCGCCTCGAAGCTCTCTTTCTGCAGCGGGGCGGCGGCGGGCAGCCGGGCGCGTAGCTCCCCCGGCTTCAAAGAGGAAAGAACCGGCCGGTCCGGCAGGCTGGTTCTGAATTCCGCGATCCAATCGACGGCCTGGTGCGCCGCCTGACGATATTCTTCCGGTGTCATGCTTTTAGTCCTCAATCAATAACCGATGCCGGTTTCGCCCCGTCCTGTTCCCCAACCTCCCCGCATCCTCTTCCCAAGCCTTAAAGCACCGGGCAAAGGGCCCTTCCCGTGTAGGAGGCGCGCACCTCGGCAACCTCTTCGGGCGTGCCGGCGGCAACCAGGTACCCGCCTGCTTCGCCTCCTTCCGGTCCGAGATCGATGATCCAGTCCGCACTTTTGATTACGTCGAGGTGGTGTTCGATGATGATCACGCTGTTGCCGAGGTCCACCAGCTGCCCCAGTATGGAAAGCAGCTTGCGCACGTCATCGAAGTGCAGCCCGGTGGTCGGTTCGTCCAGGATGTACAGGGTGCGTCCGGTGGCCCGCTTGCTCAGCTCCCGGGCCAGCTTGATGCGCTGCGCCTCTCCTCCGGAAAGAGTCGTGGCGGACTGCCCCAGCGAGATATATCCCAGGCCCACATCCAGCAGGGTCTGCAGCTTGCCGGCCACGGTCGGAATGTTTTCCAGCAGCGGGAACGCCTCCCGGATGGTCAGGCGCAGCAGGTCGGCGATGGAATGTTCCTTGTAGCGTACGGCCAGCGTTTCCCGCTTGTAGCGCGAACCGCGACAGGTCTCGCAGGTGACGTAAACATCCGGCAGAAAATTCATCTCGATCCGTCGCAACCCGTCGCCTTCGCAGGCATCGCACCGGCCGCCCTTGACGTTGAAGCTGAAGTGACCCTTGGAATAGCCGCGGATGCGGGCTTCCGGCAGCATGGCATACAGGTCGCGGATCGGGGTAAACAGCCCGGTATAGGTAGCCGGGTTGGAGCGGGGCGTTCGCCCGATCGGCGACTGGTCGATCTCGATGACCTTGTCGATGTTCTCCGCGCCCAGCAGCTCGCGGTGGGCGCCGGGCACCTCCGCCGATCGGTAGAGCCGGCGCGCCAGGGAGCGGAAAAGGATGTCGTCCACCAGGGAGGATTTTCCCGATCCCGAAACGCCGGTTACGGCGATCAGCTTTCCCAGAGGGAAGGAAATGTCCAGGTTCTTCAGGTTGTGGTGCGTGCAGCCCAGCGCCTGCAGGAACCGGCCGTTGCCTGCACGCCGCTCCTCCTTGACTTCGATCCGCTCGGCTCCCTTCAGGTACTGCCCGGTCAGGGATTTTGCCTCCGCCAGGATCCGCTGCAGGGATCCGGCGGCCACAACCTCCCCGCCCTGCTCGCCGGCCCCGGGGCCCAGGTCGATGATGTGATCGGCGTGGCGGATGGTATCCTCGTCGTGCTCCACGACCACAATGGTGTTCCCCAGGTCGCGCAGCTTGTCCAGCGACGACAGCAGCTTGCGGTTGTCGCGGGGATGAAGGCCGATGGACGGTTCGTCCAGAATGTACAAAACCCCGCGCAGCCGGCTGCCGATCTGTCCGGCCAGGCGGATCCTCTGGCTTTCGCCCCCGGAAAGGGAGGCGGTGGGGCGGTCCAGGGTGAGGTAGCCGACCCCCACCTCCCGCAAAAAGAGAAGCCGGTGGACGATTTCCTGCCGGATCCGGCCGGCGATGACCTGCTCCCGGTCCTGGAGGGCAAGCTGCTGCATCCGGGCCTGGGCCTCGTCAATCGGCATCTGGGTCAGCTCCTGGATCGACCGGCCTCCGATGCGGACGAAGCGGCTTTCCGGCCGCAGGCGGCTTCCGCCGCAGGCCGGGCAGGGGGCATCGCAGAAGAAAGTGGTCCACTCCTCCCGGGCTTTCTCATTGAGCGCCAGCTCACAGCGTTTTTCGAGCCACTTCCGCACACCGCAGAAAGGGGCGCGGAAGGTCCTTCCGCCGCTCTTGTTTTCCACCATTCGCGGGGTTCCGTTCAGAAAAACTTCGCGCACTTCCGGGTCCAAATCCCGGTAGGGGGCGTCCGCCGGGACGCTGAAATTGCGTATCAGCACCTGCACGGCCTCGTGCAGAAATTCCTCCGCCAGGGGGTTTTCGGTACGGAACTGCAGCCGCCGCAGCGGCTCTCCCAGATCGGCGATCAGGGCTTCCTCGCTGACCAGGCTTTGAATCCCAAGGCCGTTGCATTCCGGGCAGGCGCCATACCGGCTGTTGAAGGAAAAGGATCGCGGTTCGGGATCCGGGGCGCTGATCCCGCAGTCCACGCAAGCCCTTTTTTCGGAAAAAAGCTGCTCCCGGCCGTCGGCAAAAACCGCGGTAACGACTCCGTCGGCCAGCTGGGATGCCGATCGCAGGGAGTGCTCCAGGCGGGCCCGCACCCCATCCTTGATCAGGATGCGGTCCACCCTTACATCGACCGAATGGGCGCGGTTGCGGTCCAGCAGAAGGCGGTCCTCCAGCTCGACGACCTCCCCGTCGACCCGGGCATGCAGAAATCCCTGCTTGAAGTAGGTTTCCAGCTGCTTGCGAAACTCCCCCTTCCTGCCCCGGACCACCGGGGCGTACAGGGTTACCATTTCGCCTGCGCTCTGCGACTGGATGTCGTCGGCGATGCTTTCCAGCGTCTGCCGGGTGATCGGCTTTCCGCACTGCCAGCAATGGGGCGTGCCGACGGAAGCGAAGAGCAGCCGCAGGTAGTCGTAGATCTCGGTAACCGTGCCGACGGTGGAGCGGCGGCTGTGGCTGGTCGTTTTCTGCTCGATGGCGATTGCAGGCGACAGGCCTTCGATGGAATCCACTTCGGGCTTTTCCATCTGGGTCAGAAACTGCCGGGCATAGGAAGAGAGCGATTCCATATAACGCCGCTGCCCTTCGGCGTAAATCGTATCGAAGGCCAGGCTGGATTTTCCGGAACCGCTCAGTCCGGTCACCACGGTAAGGCGGTTGCGGGGGATGGATACGTGGATGTTTTTGAGATTGTGCTGCCGGGCACCGCGGACATCGATGGATTCGATCATAGCGCCTTGCGAATCATGGGGATGCCCGGTACTTCATGCGTGCTTCCGACAGGAATAGCGCAAACTTGGAATCTCCGCGGATGGCATCGAAATCCGTTTCGGAGTCGACCCAGTCCAGATGGGTGAATCCATGCAGGAGCGCATCCGCCAGATGTTTGATGGTGCGATCCACGTCGCCGCTGGCGGCATAGATGCGAGCCAGGCTGTAGCTTTTCTCCGGATTGGGTTTGCCGGCCTGGGAGGGTATGGCCAGGCTGTTCTCCCGGCTGAAAACCGCCGGGTCCAGCTGCTTGGCTTTTCGCAGGCACTCCATGGCTGCCTCGAAGTTGTTTTTTTCCAGGTAAACCTGCCCCAGGTTGACATAAAAGGAAGCTACGTTGGGGGCCATTTTGATCGCGGCTTTAAAGCATTTGATCGCCCTTCCCAGGTCGCCCTGGGCAAAGTAAATGGTGCCCAGGTTGTTGTGGGCGTACAGATACTTGCTGTTCAGAGCCAGGGAACGCTTTACCGCCTGCTCCGCCTCCCGGAAGAACCCCAGGGCCGAGTAGGAAATTCCTATTTTATTGTGGATGTACTCGTTATTGGGATTGAGCTTGACGGCCTCGGTATATTTGCCCAGCGCCGGGTAGTACTCCTTGCGGGAGAAAAACTGGTCCCCTTCCCGGACCAGCTGCGCGGACTGCTGTATTTTTTCCGGGGGAACGGTGATCCGGACGACTTTGGGCTCTCCGCAGCTGCCTACGGCAAAGAAGAAGAACAGCAACATGCCGCAGAAGCCGAAATCGGCTCTTTCGGTCGGCAGAAGAGTAACTATTGTCCGGCTCCAGTGGGCTCGCATAAAAGGCTCTCGCGGCTCGCGGGCAACGGCTGGTGGCTGTTGCCCGCCGGAGCCGGGTCAAAGCGCGCCGAGAAAACTCTCCACGGTCCATTGAAAATGAAAGACTTTGGAATATACAGGGCTCTTGAATTCCCGATCATACTGTACTTCTACGCGGATCCGGTCGGACAGTTTCGTGATCCGGATATTATCTTTTTTCAGGGGAATCTCATGCCGCCCTGCAAAATCCAGGATTTCTGTGATCAGCTTTTCCTCATTGATCTGCCGCACGCTGACCCGTCGCACCAGCCCGTCCACATCGTCTTTGAATCCCTGGTTGTGCCAGTAAATCGGAACCAGCTGATAAGCCGCGTAGGCAAAAGCGCCTATCAGCAACAGGCTGAAGAGGCAACCCGTGGTTCCCCCTCCGCGCATCGAGCGAAATCGATTTGTCATATTCCACTTCCCGTTCTACCAGGGCTCAGAGGCGGGCCCGGGTATGTCAAAGTTCGGCACGGAGCCCCGGCTCCGGGTCCCATTACTCGTCCACTTTCAGGACTGCCAGAAACGCTTCCTGAGGAATTTCCACTTTTCCGACGCGCTTCATGCGCTTTTTTCCTTCCTTTTGCTTCTCCAGCAGCTTTCGCTTGCGGGTGATGTCTCCTCCATAGCATTTGGCCAGAACATTTTTACCCATTGATTTGATATTCATCCGCACGATAATCCGGCTTCCGATAGCCGCCTGCAGGGAGACTTCAAACAGCTGCCGCGGGATGACCTCTTTCATTTTGGCAATCAGAGCGTGGCCCCGCTGGTAGGACTTGTCCCGGTGAACGATCAGGGAAAGGGCATCTACCGGTTCTCCGGCCACCAGAATGTCCAGCTTGACCAGGTCCGACCGCTGGTAGCCGTGAAAATGATAATCCAAAGAGGCATATCCGCGGGAGGCGGACTTCAGCTTGTCGTAAAAATCAAGAACGACTTCGTTCAGCGGCAGCAGATAGGTTAAAAGAACCCGTCCCGTGCCGACGTATTCGAATCCTTTCTGCGTTCCCCGCCGGTCTTCCACCAGCTTGAGGATGTTGCCCACAAACTCGTCGTGGGTCAGGATCATGGCTTCGATGATCGGTTCGGCTATGTGGTCGACTTCCTGATCCGGAGGCAGCTTGGCCGGGTTGTCGATTTCCAGGACCTCTCCCTGGACCGTGGTCACCTGGTAGCGGACTCCCGGGGCAGTGGTGATCAGCGATAGATCGAATTCTCTTTCCAGGCGGGACTGGATGATTTCCATGTGCAGCAATCCCAGGAAGCCGCATCGAAAACCGAAGCCCAGGGCGCTGCTGGTTTCCGGCTCGTAGAAAAAAGAGCTGTCGTTGAGGCGCAGCTTTTCCAGGGCATCCCGCAGATCTTCGTACTCGGCGCTGTCGGTCGGGTAAAGCCCGGAGAAAACCATCGGTTTGATTTCCTGGAATCCGGGGAAGGGAACGACTGCCGGTCGGGCGTCCTCGGTGATGGTGTCCCCGATTTTGATGTCCGCAGCTTTCTTGACTCCGGCAATCACGAAGCCTACCTCGCCGGCGGAAAGGCTTTCGATTTCCTCGAACTTAGGAGTAATGATCCCCACCTGGTCGACCTGAAAGACGGTCTGGTTGGACATCAGCCGGATCTTCATGCCCTTGCGAATGACTCCGTCCAGCATGCGTATGAGGACAATCACTCCCCGGTAGGAGTCGAACCAGGAATCGAAAATCAGGGCTTTGAGCGGATCCTGCGGATTCCCCCCGGGCGGCGGGATGCGATCGACGATGGCTTCCAGTATTTCGTTCGTGCCGATCCCCTGTTTGGCGCTAGCCAGAATGGATTCGTTCGGATCCAGGCCGATGATATCCTCGATCTGCTGTTTGATGCGGGGAATATCGGCGCTGGGGAGGTCAATCTTGTTGATGATCGGCAGGAGGGTCAGATTGTGGTTAATGGCCAGATAAGTGTTGGCCAGGGTCTGGGCTTCCACTCCCTGGGAGGCATCGATGACCAGCAGGGATCCTTCGCAGGCCGAAAGGCTCCGGGAGACTTCATAGGTGAAATCGACATGTCCGGGGGTATCGATCAGGTTCAGAACGTAATCCTGACCATCCCGGGCCGTATGCCGCAATCGGACGCAGTGCGCCTTGATGGTTATGCCCCGTTCTCTTTCGAGATCCATGGCATCCAATACCTGATCCTTCATTTCGCGACTTGTCAGGGCATGCGTCGCTTCCAGAAGTCGATCGGCCAGAGTTGATTTTCCGTGATCGATATGAGCAATAATTGAAAAATTACGAATAAAAGATGGATCCATAGTAAGATTGGCGGGTAATGTTACAGAACAACAGTTCAACCATTCACCTAATCGGTAGGATTATGACTGATTCCGGCCTTAAAAGTCAAAAGGAAGCATGAGGTTGGCCGGCAAGCCCTGTTTTTCCATGACCGAAAAGGAATTATTCCGGGTGTATCAAAACAGAAGGGTGCTGATCACCGGAGGTCTCGGATTTATCGGCAGCAACCTGGCACAGGTCCTGGTTCGCCAGGCGGGAGCCAGAGTGTGCCTGATCGATAACGAGGCTCCTCATTGCGGGTCCAATATCCGGAATCTGGATGGGATTGAAAAGGATGCCGAGGTGCTCCTCGGCGACATAGGGGATGCCGACCTGGTGCGTCCCGTCGTGCGGAACGTGGAGATTATCTTCAACTTAGCCGGGTCGATTTCCCACATCGACTCCATGACTCATCCGCATCAGGACCTTCATGCCAACGCCGGCGCCCATCTCTCCCTTCTGGATACCTGCCGGCGGGAAAATCCCGGGGTCCGAATACTTTATGCCGGCACCCGCCAGGTTTACGGACGTCCCTGCTCATTGCCTGTGGACGAAAGCCACCCGGCCTGCCCGGTGGATTTCAATGGAGTCCACAAGCTTCTGGGGGAGGGATACCATTTCCTATATGCTTCGCTATGCGGCCTGCGCCCTACCTGCCTGCGTCTGACGAATACCTATGGCCCGCGGCAGCTGCTGCACCATCCGCGCCAGGGATTCGTGGGCTGGTTCATCCGGCAGGCGCTTCTCGGAGAAGAGCTTCAGCTTTTCGGAGGCGGACATCAGCTGCGCGACTTCAACTTTGTGGATGATGTCGTTGCAGCCATGCTCCTGGCGGCGGTATCGGAGAACGCCATCGGTAAGATCTACAACCTGGGTTCCGGAGCGGCTGTTTCCATCAGAAATTTTGTGGAAACCCTTCTCACGGTCTGCCCGGGGCTGACTTTCCGGGACATCGATTTTCCCTCCGAACGCCGTTCGATCGACATCGGATCCTATTACGCCGACTGTTCCCGGATTCGGGCGGACTTGGGATGGGAGGCGGCGACCCCGCTGGAAGAAGGGCTCCGAAAAACACTCCATTTCTACCGGGACAACCGGTCTGCCTATATGATGCCGCGGTAGAAAGTCTCGATCTTCGCATTTCCGTTGGGAAAAACCCTACTGCTTTTTGCGCCGGCATCCTGTCGGAGGGGCCGGCGGGAATCCTTCTCCGGCCTCTCCTTTCTTATGCCGATGAGGCTTTTCAGGTAAACTATACTTTTCAGGCTCGGCTTCATGCCGCCGGAACAAGCGAATGGACTGGAGAAAGGAGATGCCATGAAAGCGACCGAACTGCTTCACGATCTGGGACAGAGTCTGTGGCTCGACAATATCACCCGCGACCTTCTGGATAACGGCACGCTGCCGCGCTATATCGAGGAGCTCTCCGTGACCGGGTTGACCTCCAATCCCACCATTTTCGAGCAGGCCCTGAAAAAAAGTTCGGCTTACGACGCGGCTATTCTTGCCGGAAAACGGCAAGGAAAATCGCCCGAAGAGATTTTTTTCGACCTGGCCCTGGAGGACCTGACCCGGGCCGCCGACCTGTTCCGTCCGATCTACGAGCGGACCAATACCGTGGACGGCTGGGTTTCCCTGGAGGTGTCCCCCCTCCTGGCCTACGATGCAGCCAGCACTCTGGCTGCGGCCCGGGAGCTGTATGCCCGCGCCGGCCGCCCCAACCTTTTCATTAAAATTCCGGGAACCCCGGAGGGGATCCCGGCCATCGAGGAAGCGATCTTCGCCGGAGTGCCGGTCAACGTCACCCTGCTCTTTTCCCGGGAGCAGTACCTGGCCGCGGCGGATGCCTTTTTGCGCGGCATCGAGCGAAGGATGGAGGCCGGCTTGAACCCCCATGTGGGCTCCGTGGCTTCGGTATTTGTCAGCCGATGGGACGGAGCGGTTGCCGGCAAGGTTCCCGACATCCTGAAAAACCGCCTGGGGATTGCCGTGTCGCAGCGCACTTACCAGGCGGCCCGCGCCTGGCTGAATTCGCCCCGCTGGCTGCGGGCTTTCAATGCCGGTGCCCGCCCGCAGCGGCTGCTTTGGGCCAGTACCGGGACCAAGGACCCGCAGGCGTCCGACATCCTTTATGTCGATTCCCTGGCCGCTCCGTTCACGGTCAACACCATGCCGGAGGGAACCCTTCATGCCCTTTCCCGGTACAGCGATATAGGAAAACCCCTGGCGGCTGACGGCGGAGATTGCGAAACCGTGTTGGCCCGGTTTGAGGCTGCCGGTATCGAACTGGACTCCCTGGCCACCCGGCTGCAGGGGGACGGGGCCAGGGCTTTCGTCAGATCCTGGCAGGAGCTGATGTCGGTGGTCGCTTCCAAAAGCGATACCCTGGCAGGTGCGGGTGCATAAACCGGCATCCGGAACGCGGCCCGACGGCTGCGCTCCCCGGAAGAATCGCCTGTAAAAAGATAAGGATTCCCAACCGTTGGCAACCCCCCGGACTTCCGCTCATACAGCGCTCCGCCTGGAAGGCGCCGACGGCCCATGCGCCTGGTCGCGAACAGATCATGAGGTGAGAGGAAAGGATGGAACCATGAAGCTCAATGAAAGGATCCGAAAGGCCCACCGTTTTTCCAAACCATACCGCATCGAGGACGGAAAGCGTTTCCGCCTGGCGGACATCGACCCGGAAGATACCGGCGGCCTCAAATCGGAAGACAAGCCCCGCGCTCAGGAAGCCCTGCAGGCGGGCATCGAAACCCTGGCCGAACTTCAGGACCGGCTTTACGCCCAGGATCGCTGGGCGGTCCTGCTGGTGTTTCAGGCCATGGATGCCGCCGGGAAGGACGGGGTGATCAAACATGTCATGTCCGGAATCAACCCCCAGGGCTGCCAGGTGGCTTCGTTCAAGGCGCCTTCCGCCGAGGAACTGGACCACGATTACCTTTGGCGCTGCCAGAAGTTTCTGCCGGAGCGGGGACGCATCGGGATTTTCAACCGCTCCTATTATGAAGAAGTCCTCGTGGTTCGGGTGCACCCCGAGTTCCTGCAGGCGCAAAAGCTGCCCGCTTCTCTGCTGGGGAAAAAGATCTGGGATCAGCGTTACGAGGATATCCGCAATTTTGAGCGCTATCTGGGCCGGAATGGCGTTCTGATCCGCAAGTTCTTTCTGCATGTGTCCCGTCAGGAACAGAAACGCCGCTTCCTGGAGAGACTGGAAAACCCGGCCAAAAACTGGAAATTTTCTTCCGCCGACTTGAAAGAGCGGGCCTGCTGGGGCCGGTACCGGGAAGCTTACGAGGAGATGATCCGGGCCACCGCCACCCGGGAAGCCCCGTGGTATGTGGTGCCTGCCGACAACAAATGGTTTACGCGGGTGGTGGTGGCAGCGGCGATCATCGATGCCATGGGGGCGCTGGACCTGAAGTACCCCGAGGTGGGGAAGGAACAGCGGGCCGGGCTGGCGGCCGCCCAAAAAGCCTTGCGGGAAGAAAAGTAGCGGCGGGCGGCGCGGATCGGGGAGCGCAATCCCTGCGCGGTTTTTCTGCGCCCCGATCCGCGGCCCGAAGCCGATTACTGGGGAGAGCAGACCAGCAGCTGCAGGAGGCGTTTGGCGGCGGCCTTGGACTGCTCCGCGTATTCCTCCTTCTCCATGGGGAGAGCGCTCTTGGTGATTTTGTTGGGAGCCGACCGGTTGTCCTTGTCCTCCAGGGTCAGCTCCATGAGCTTCAGGGCTCCTTTGGGTATGAGTTTGACGGAGATAGCCCAGGAGCAGTCCAGGGCCTGGGCTTTGTAGATTTCCTGCAATTCGGCCGCTACCAGCTTCAGGTACTCGGCCACTGCGGCATCCTGCTTTGTGGCGGCATCCTCACCGCTGAAGACGATGCTTTTCTTTTCCTTGATTACAGTGATAGGCAGCTGCGCCGCCTGGCCCCAAAGATTCCCATCGGTTGAAAACACAGCCAGGAGTAAAATCCAGACGAAGTACTTTGCGGCTTTCATGGTCCTCCTTCCCTGACGTTGGATGAGTAAAAAACCTATTGTCTAATAAAAAATAAAAAATGAAATCGTGCGATTGGCACCTTCGAATTCTCTCTGCCTCACGATCAAAGAATAATATTATGGTTCGCCCGTTTTGAGAAGACGGGTATCCAATTTTTTGATGCCGCTTTGCCATTGGGGGTCGCCTGGCGACAAATCTCCACAAAACGGCCCGCCCGGACCTCCTCCCCCCGCCTTCCCGGCAAGGTTGACAAGGGTACAGCCATGTTTCATACTTGACACCGTAAATGAGCCGAAGGCACAAAGGAGGGCCGGCACGTGAAAGCATTAATCCTCAAGGAATACGGTCGTTTTGTCTATGAAGACGTGCCGGACCCGCAGCCCGGCGAGGGAGATGTCCTGATTGCGGTGAAAGCCTGCGGCATATGCGGCAGCGATGTCCATGGCATGGATGGATCCACCGGGAGAAGGCGCCCGCCGGTCATAATGGGGCATGAGGCTGCCGGGACCATTGCCTTGCTCGGAAAGGGAGTTCATGGCTGGGAGGTGGGCGAACGGGTCACGTTCGATTCCACGGTCTTTTGCGGCAGCTGCTCTTTTTGCCGGCAAGGCTATGTGAATCTCTGCGAAAAGCGCCGGGTCCTGGGGGTCAGCTGCCAGGAGTACCGCCAGAACGGCGCCTTTGCCGAATACCTGACCGTTCCCTCCCACATTCTTTACCGGCTTCCCGAACGGACATCCTTTTCTCAGGCAGCCATGGTGGAAGTGCTGGCCATCGCGGTACACGCTGTGGAGCGGGCGCCGCGCCGGCTGGGCGCCACCGCTGCGGTTCTCGGGGCCGGGATGATCGGGCTGCTGGTGATCCAGGTTCTGCGCGCCGCCGGGTACCGTCGGGTCATCGCCCTGGACGTGGCGCCGGAAAAACTGGAGCTGGCGCGCCGCCTGGGAGCCGATGAGGCGGTCCTGGTATCGGAAGCGGATCCGGGTCCGGAGATTTCGCGCCTCGTATCCGGCGGGGTGGACACGGCCTTCGATGTCGTCGGCATGGCCGGGACGGTTCGGACTGCCGTAGGACTGGCGCGCAAAGGAGGCAGCGTGGTCCTGGTGGGGAACCTGCATCCCGCCGTGGAGTTCCCTCTGCAGAGCGCGGTGACCCGGCAGATCACCCTCTATGGCAGCTGCGCTTCCGCCGGCGAATATCCCGTCGCTTTGGACCTGATCGCCGAAGGGAAAGTCAATGTCGACGTACTGATCAGCGCGGTCGCTCCGCTGGCGGAAGGGGCCGGGTGGTTCGACCGGCTGTACCGGCGGGATCCCGGCCTGTTTAAAGTGGTGTTGTGTCCCTAGCGGGACGGAAGGAGTAGAGATCGGCATGGAAAAGCTCAGAACGGCCATTATCGGCTGCGGCAAGGTGGGCCATCTGCATGCCCGTGCCCTGCGCGCTGCCCCGGAATCCCTGTTTGCAGCGGTATGCAGCCGGGACCGGCAACGGCGGGAATCGTTTGCCGGCCAGTACGGAGTTGCCGCCTACGGGGATGTCGAGGAAATGATCCAGCGGTCGGGAATCCAGGTTCTGCACATCTGCACCCCGCACCCCGCTCATGCCGACCCGGCGGTAAAAGCGCTTCGTGCCGGAGTTCATGTCCTGGTGGAAAAGCCGCTGGCCTCCTCGCTGCAGGATTGTGACGACATGCTGCAGGCGTCGCGGGAAAGCGGGGCCCGCCTGGGGGTGGTCAGCCAGCGGCGCTTTTATTCCCCTTGTCAGCGAATCAAGAAGGCCATCGGGGAGGGGCGGATCGGTTCGCCGGTCCTGGGCACCGTCAACATGCTGGGGTGGCGGGACGAGGCTTATTACCGCAGCGATCCCTGGCGCGGATCCTGGCAGCACGAGGGGGGCGGGGTACTGGTCAACCAGGCGCCGCACCAGCTGGACCTGCTGCAGTGGTTCCTGGGGCCGATCCGCGAGCTTTACGGCTTCTGGGATAATCTGAACCATCCTTACATTGAAGTGGAGGACTCCGCCGTGGCTGTGCTCCGCTTTCAGAGCGGAGCCCTGGGAAATATCGTGGTCAGCAATTCCCAGAACCCGGCCCTGTTCGGCAAGGTTCATGTGCACGGCAGCAACGGGGCGTCCATCGGGGTTCAGACGGATGGCGGGGCGATGTTTATTGCCGGCATGTCCACCATCACCGAGCCGCCGGTCAACGATTTATGGACGGTTCCCGGGGAAGAGCACCTCCTTTCCCGGTGGCAAAAGGAAGATGGAGATTTTTTCCGCCAGGTCGATGCCATCGACCACTATCACCTGCAGCAGACCCGGGATTTCCTGCAGTCCGTCCTGCAGGACCGACCGCCGATGATCCCGGGAGAAGAGGGTCGGGTTACCGTGGAAATCTTCACTGCCATCTACCGCTCTCAGCGGGACCGCCTGCCGGTTTCTTTTCCCGTGCCCGCCTGATGCCGTCGCTCCGCACCCTATCCTGATTTCGGAAGGAAAATGATATTATTGTCTGCTTTAACGGAGGTAAAGCGATGCGTTTGAAAACCGGTATAACCCTTTTACTATTTGCATTGGTAATTTCCATGTCCTGCACAGAGAAGAAAGAAGAGCCCCCTGTATCCACTACCGTGGCGCCCTCGCCCAGTACAACCGAGGCACCCGCTCCGAGCACTACGGTCGCTCCGCCGACCACCGAAGCGCCCAAGCCGGAAAACCCCCTGCTTTCTCCCCACGGCGCCGAAATGACCAGGCAGGCTCCCGAGAGCTTCCGGGCCCGCTTTGAAACCAGCAAGGGTAATTTTGTCGTCCAGGTTACCCGCAGCCTCGCCCCCCGGGGGGTGGACCGCTTTTACAACCTGGTTCGACACGGGTTCTATAACGACTGCCGCTTTTTCCGGGTGATTCCGCGCTTTGTGGTCCAGTTCGGGATCAACGGAGATCCCAAGTACAGCCGTTTCTGGATGGAAGCCCGTATCAATGACGATCCGGTCAAGGGGAGCAACAAGCGCGGAACCATCACTTTTGCCACCGCCGGACCCAATTCCCGGACCACCCAGGTATTTGTCAATTACATCGACAACGTCCGGCTCGATTCCATGGGGTTTGCACCCTTCGGGGAGATTGTGGAAGGCATGGACGTACTGGATTCGCTGAACAGCGAGTACCAGGACAACGCTTCCAAAAACCAGGATAAAATTCAGACGCAGGGGAATGCCTACCTGAAGTCCCGGTTTCCCAACCTGGACTATATCAAGAAAGCGGTCATTGCCAAGTAAGCGGTCCGCTGCGCTCTGGGAAAGTAAACTTTGACACCGGACTGCAGTTCGCGGATTCCGGCCTCCGTTGGAGGACAGGTTCCGCGGCCGGGCCTTTTTTTCAATAACCGGACCAGGAGACAGGATTATGAGCCATAGCGAGGATTTTTCGAACCTCAAGCCGGAGCCGATCTGGCGATATTTCCGGGAGATTTGCCAAATTCCTCACGAATCGAAAAACGAGGAAGGGATCATCCGCTATGTATTGGGAGTGGCGGAGCGGCTTGGCCTTTCCGCTGCCCGGGATCCGATCGGCAACGTGGTGGTTCGCAAGCCGGCTTCCGCCGGATGTGAAAGTTATCCCTCGGTAGCCCTGCAATCCCACCTGGATATGGTCTGCGAAAAGAATGCCGGAACCGTTCACGATTTTGCTCAGGATCCCATTCAGTGGGTTCGCCAGGGGAATTTCCTTATGGCCAGGGGAACCACGCTGGGCGCCGACAACGGGATCGGCGTGGCTGCCGCCCTGGCCCTGATGGAGGATCGGCATTGCCCGCACGGCCCGCTGGAAATGCTCTTCACTGTGGATGAGGAAACCGGGCTGACAGGGGCGGCCGGCCTTTCGGGCGACTTTCTTGCCAGCCGGATTCTGATCAACCTGGATTCGGAAGAGGAAGGAATCCTTTACGTCGGCTGTGCCGGGGGAAGGGATACGTGCGCTTCCTGGCCGGTTCTCCGGGAGGTGGTGCCGGGCGGGTGCCGCGGGTTCCTGCTGAAAGTGGGCGGCCTTCTCGGAGGGCACTCCGGGATGGAAATCCATAAAAGCCGGGGGAATGCCATCAAGATCCTGAACCGGGTGCTCCTGGACCTGCTGCCGCTCGGAGTGCGCATCGCCTCTTTGCAGGGCGGAAACAAACACAATGCCATCCCCCGCGAAGCGAATGCCCTTCTGGCCGTGCCGGCCGACCAGACCGGGACCGTGTCGTCCAAAGTAGCGGCCTGGGATCGGACGGTCCGGGAGGAACTGGCTTCCATCGACAGCGGTGTTTGGATTACTCTGGCTGCCGATGACGGCGCGGAACTTTCATCGGTCTGGGATGCGGGCATCACAGACAAAATCTGCCTGGCTTTATCCGCCGTTCCTCATGGGGTGGCCAAGATGAGTGCCGATATCCGGGATCTGGTGGAAACCAGCACCAACCTGGCCACGATTCAAACCGGGAAGGACGCTGTCAAGGTGGTGACCAGCCAGCGGAGTTCGGTCGCCTCCGAAATTGCGGAAATGCGCCAGACCGTGGCCTCAGTCTTCCGGCTATCGGGGGCGGAGGTCAGCGGCTCCAAAGGTTATCCGGGCTGGAAGCCCAACCTGGCTTCCCCCGTTTTGAACCTGTCGATTGTCACCTATCGGAATCTGTTCGGCAGGGAACCGGAAATCAAGGCAGTGCATGCTGGCCTGGAATGCGGGCTGATCGGGGAAAAATTTCCGGGCATGGATATGGTTTCGTTCGGGCCGACCCTGGAAGGAGTTCACTCCCCGGATGAAAAAGTGCATATCGACACGGTGGAGCGCTTCTGGCTCTATCTCTGCACCGTTCTGCAGAACGTCCGCTGATCAGAGAAGCGGCCTGATCTCGTATTCCAGAAGGTCGGCTGCCCGGAGGTAGTCGCCCCGTTCCTGTGCCTCGACCAGCGCCTGGATATGGGGCAGCAAGAGAGGGAGCGGTGTGGCGGCTGCGATGTCCGGGCGGGCCAGGTGCCCGCTCAGCTTCTGAAGGAAGGTCGCCAGATGGTGGTTGCCCGCTCCCTCCATGCCCAGGCGCAGGCAGAAAACCGCCTTGCGTAAATCATCCTGCATCGTGTTCCTCGTTCATCCATTCCGCCCCCTGAAGGTCGGCCCCCGCCTTTCCCCGTTTCAGGAACCGGACTTCCGGGTGCCGGGCAAGGTATTGTTCCAGGTCCCGAATATACCCGAGGAAATTGGCGTCGGTCGGCACCGGCCGTCCGCGCCCGTTCCGGGTGGTAAAGCGATGCGAGCTTTCTCCGGCGATTCGGGAGGCGGCCACGGCACCGGCCGCATGCGATTTGCCCTCCGGATAACTGAAGTCTACTCCCAGGAGTACGACTTCCCGTGCTCCCATGCGCACCGCCAGGTCAATCGCGGTATGCACCACGGTCCCCGAGCAATAAAGGGACGGCCGTGGCCATTGCCGGCGCAGGCTGTCATAGAGCGGTTCGTCCAGGTAAAAGGCCAGGCGTGGGCCGGGCCAGAACCGCAGCAGCTCCGGGCAGACCACCGGGGCATAGGCCAGAGTTACGGCCGCCAGCGGCTCTGCGGGCAGGGATCGAACGTGGTCGAAAACAAAAGGGGAATGATCCAGGGCCAGGGCGATTTCCGGGAAAATCCCGGCATCCAGCAGAGGCTTGACCGCTCGGGTTACGGTAATCAGGGTCGCATCGGACCGGTTTTGCCGGAGCCAGTCCAGGTTTGTTTCCAGCGTCGGGCCGGCGCCCACGACGATAAACCGGCCCTCCGGCCTGGATCCGAAAAGGATTCCCGTGTCTCCGTCCGACTTCAGGAAAGGGCGATTTTCCTCCAAGCGCTGATGGAACAGATCCTGCAGGCGGAGGAAGTGCTCTTCCTGGTAGGGGTGATTGAGCTCCAGAACCAACTGGTCCCGCAGGACCAGGGAGTCGTCCGAGGCCAGGCGCAGGTAGGCCGGCATGGCAAGCCATGGCTTCTGCAACTGCCTTTGGCCGGAGCCGAGCAACAATTCCACCCGGGGATCCCGGAGCCAGTCCAGGCGACCGCTTTGCTGCAGTACCAGCCGGTCGATGCCGGGGTGGAGAAGCACCACGTTGATCCGGGCCAGATGCCGCATTTCCAGGAGCACCGTGATCAGATCCCCGAAACCCATTCCATAAACCCAGACATTCCGGCTGTCGGGGGGCAGGCGCGAGGCCTGGAGCCTCGCCTCCCCGAGGCGGTCATAGGCGCTGGTAAGCTGCAGCCCATGAACGAGGAGCGTCGATTGAGGGGTATGGGCGGAAACCTGCCAGCTTTCGGGGAGCGGAGAGCGCTGAAGCCGCTGCCAGACATCGGGCCAGCGACGGCGCACGGCAGCGAGGTTTTCGTTCCCGGCGCTGCCGCAGGGTCTTTCCTGAAGGGAGCCGGAAAGGGGAGGGAGCATGCTGGGGAAACCCGGGGCTTACTTCCGGCGGAGGCTGGCAATGATTTTTTTCAGGGCCTCCGGGTCCTGTGCGGTTCCTGCCGCTGCGGCCAGGTTTTCACGGAGAATCTGTTCGTGTATTTCGTGGCGATGCACGGGAATGTGCCGGGGAGCCTCGATTCCCACCTTGACGTGATCGCGGTCGATGGTGAGAATTCTGACCTCAATCTCTCCGGCAATAACCAGGCCTTCCCCTGCTTTACGACTGAAAACCAGCACAACAAATCTCCTTGCAGCTCTGAATCTATCTTCTAGGATGGCGGTTGGACCTCATCCTGAAACAGGATGTACTTGACCGGGTAACTGTTCTGCTCCTGAATGACCTGGCAGCCGCGCATGCTTTCGGCGTCGATGACCAGCGGGGCCAGGAGGTTGACCGTTGTCTTCTCCACTTCCGGAGAGGGGGTCACGATCACCCAGTAGATCAGCCGGTGCTTCTCCTCAAAAAGCAGCGATTGACGGGCTTCTTCATGAATGCTGACCTCATAGTCAGGAATGATTTCCAGCGGACTGATTACCAGAAAAGCGATTTCGGGAGTTTCGAGCGATACCAGATAACGAAAGGGTGCCAGATCGTCGCCTTCGCAAAGAATAAACTTCTTGAGGTTGGGCAATCCGAACATTCCCTGGGGGAAAAAAATGACCGACTCCTCGTTGAACTCCAGGGTGCCCAGAAAAAGAGTTTTGATTTGCATATCGCCCGAATTCCGTAAAATGTTTCGTTTTCTACCGGGGATCGACTCGTCCAAGCAAAGATAACCTCTTTAGGCACCGAAGTAAAGCGGGGATCGATAAAGCGGTTCGCATGGCACTCATCCGATGAAGTCGAACAAAGTGCTCTTCATCACGTTGCCCTGGGCGTACAAAGTAGCCTGATTGGCAGCCTGGTTCAGGGAAAGTTCGGTAACGCTCTTGGCAATGTCAACGTCTTCCACGCTGGACAGGCGCGTCTGAAGCTGCAGTTCCTGGTCCTGCAGATCAAACTCCACCTGCTGGATCAGGTTGAGTCGTGCCCCGAGCGCGCCTCTGGATTCGGAAATGCGCGCCCGGGCGCTTTCCAGGAGAGGGGCCATCTGCGTAAAAGAGGGCGTTCCCGATTGGATATTCCCCTGGCGGATCGCCTCGGCCATCTGTCGCAGGGTTTCAAATACGTCTTCCGGATTGGCCGGAGCCGGCGGAGGGCTCGGCACCGGAGAGGGATAGATGTCGGTGGCGAAAATCTGGATCCCGCTCATCGTATCCTGGATGTCGAGCGAAGAGGCGACCTGGATTTCGCGGTCGTTGTTGTCCCCGCGGAATGCGACGTAGCTGGTCAGTGGGTCGGGATTGGTGTTGGTGGGATCGGCCGGATCGATGAAAATATATGGCTTGATATTGTTTTGGGCCCCGGCGAAAATATAGACCCCCTGCAGGGAGCTGTTGGCCAGCTCGACCAGCTCCTTGCGGATGTTGAGGATCGCTTCGGCTGACCTTTTCAGCTGGCTGCTCGGCAGGAAAGATCCAGCGGCCTGGTTGGCGATCTGCTGCGCCTTGTACAGCAGCTGGGTGGCGCTGTCCAGGACGGAGTCCGCGTAGCTCATCGTGGAGCGGGCCCGGACGATGTTTTCCCTGTAAAGGGCCAGGTATCCAGCCTGTCGGCGGATCACCTGTGCTTCGGCCGCGCTGTTCGGATCTTCGGAATCCGCCAGAAAGCGGCGCCCCGAGGAGAGCTGCTGCGAAATCTGATCCTCGCGGGTGCGGTTGGTATCCAGCTGGCGAAGATGAAAAAGGGAAGTCCCGTATTCCGTGATTCTCATAATTAACCTGCCAATCGCAAAACCTCTTCGGTCAGCTGGTTGATCACGCTGAAAAACCGGGAAGAGGCTTCAAAAGCTTTCTGATAGCGGATCATGTCCGTGGCCTCCTCGTCCAGGGAGACCCCGGACACCGATTCGCGCTGCCGCTGGAGCTGCAGGATCAGAGCGGTCTGCGTTTCCAGGGAATCGTTGGCATTGGAGGTTTGCGAGGCAATATCCGTGGTCAGCTGCAGGAGATAGTCGCTGTAGGTCATCCCGGTCAGCGCAGCCGGAATGGGGATGGTGGAAGGCAGCTGTTGGGAAAAGTCGTACAGAGCCCGGATGTTGGTGTTGTCGCCGGGCCCGGCCGAAGTACCGGGTGTGGATCCGACGCCCGCCGCAGCGATCCGCTTGGGATCCGTGATCCCGACCTGGATCGTGGTCGCCGAAATCGTTCCCGTCGCCGGGACGAAGAACGCCTGACCGGCATTGCCCAGCAGGTCAAAGCCCTGCTGATGAACCGCGTTGAAGCGGTCGCGCAGGTCCTGCGCCAGCAGATCCAGCCGGGTGGAAACGTCCGCCAGGATGTTGGTCTGAAAATCGAGCTGGGCTCCGATGCTGCCCGACTCCGAGGAAAGGAGCTCGTCGGTGATATCTGTGCCGTCCACCAGAACCCGGCTTGTTCCGGTGGTTCCCGAAATGGAGGTGGAGATCGTCCGTTCCCCGGTTTCGGAGACCAGCACCCGCCCCTTGCCGGTCGTGACGATCAGGGACCCGTTCGGCGCTTCATAGGAGGATACTTCCATCAGCTGGCCCAGTTCCTGGAGGGCCACATTCCTCTTGTCCCGCAGGGCGCCGGAATCGATGGAGCCCGCTTCGGTCTGAACCAGCTGCCGGTTGAGGTCATCGATCTCATTCAACAGATCGTTGGCCTTTCCGGCCAGGAAATCGACTCTGCCGTTGGCCTGCTCTTTCAATTCCTGCACGGTGAGCGCCTTGGTCCGCAGGTTGGTGGTGAGGGTCTGGGCTTTGAGCAGAACCCCCTGCCGCAGGGAAATGTTCGACGGGTCGGAGGACAACTCCAGGAGGCTCCCGAAAAAGTCCTGCAGCGTTTTCTGCAGACCGTTTTGCCCGCTTTCGTTGAAGACATCCTCCAGTTGCTTGAGCCCCGTGGAGAGGTCGCTGTAGTACCCGGATTTCTTCTGCTCCTGCGCCAGGCGGATTTCGATGAACCGGTCGCGGAGAGCCTGCACCTCGGAGACACTGGCGCCCTGCCCGAATATCAGTTTCCCTTCGCGGATTGGTGCGTTTTCCGTAATCCGGGCGCGAAGGCGGGAATATCCGGGCGTGTTGACATTGGCAATGTTGTTTTTGACCGTTTCCATCGCCGCCTGCTGCACCTGCATGGACTGGCGTGTGAATCCCAGAATGGAAAAAAGCCCTGCCATAATTTCAGCTCCTTGACCCCGGTCATCCCTTGTAGTGGAGATAACCAAGCGACTTGCTGTTCCTGTTTGCCGGGGAATAGGTTGCGTCCCTGCGGTTCTGATCCAGGAGAACCATTCCACGCATATACCCAAGCAAATTCTGAGCCAGAACATTCTGGATCTTGGCCAGTTTGCGAACCTGGTGGGCCAGCTCCTTCAACTGTTCGCCGGGAGAGGGCTCGGCGGGAGCTGCGGCATGGACCTCTTCCCATTGACGCAGGCTGTCAAATCCGGATGTTTTCAGCTTTTTCTGGAGCTCGGCGAGGGTAAAAAGAATTTTCTGGATATGGGTTTCGAGAGCAGGAGGGATATCGGAAAGCTCCGCCATCCGGGAATCGAGCCAGGGGGCTTGCGAACTTTCCAGATAAGCCAGCAGATCGGCAAACTGCCGGCTGAGCAGGGAGGAAGCCCTCCCCACCGGGGCGCCAGGGGTATTCATATCGGGGTCCAAAAATTATTTCAGTTAGAGCGTCAAATCGACGACATGGCGTACTTCTTTTTCCGGCACTTCCTCCGACGTAACGGATTCCGATGGCGGACGCTTCCGATTGCGTTCCCGCTTCCGGCTTTCCGAATCCGTCGATTCATCCAGGGTACCCACACGGTGGACCGAATCCACCGGCAGGGCCCTTTGCCATCTTAATGACAGCAGGCCGTCCATGGCGCTCTCCAACCCCGGCTACCCCTGGCAAGAGGGGCAGCTTTTACCCGCGAAAATCGATATAGTCACCTTTGGAAACGATCTTTTCCGCCAGCTGTTTGGGATCGGCAGAGTAATTGCCGCTGTCATACTTGTTTTTGATCTCCTGGACTTTATCCGTGCGAACATCGGGAAGCTGTCGTGCGGCATCAAGAAAAAGCTGCACGTCCCGGCCCGTACTGGACAATTCCACCTGATCCGATTGGCTGCCTACCCCCTGGGATCCTGCACGGTCCTCGCCGAGCGCACCTGTGCCGGTGCGCTCGAGACGGGAGGCCGACCCGGAGGTATTAATCTGATCCAAACGCGTTTGCGGATAAACCTCGCTCACCTTCATAAAAATCCATCCTTCATACTTCCTGTGGCTTTTGGCCCAGGCAGCAAGCTAAGAAACTGCAGCAATTGTGCTTTGCTTTCCAGCAGCCGTAATTCCATAGTGAATCCCGGAGCTGAAAACGTTTCTCCTTTTCCTACATTCTCCATATCGGTCAAAAGTGTTCAAGACTTAAGCACAAACCATTGGATCAAATCAAACTTTTCCTGCGATGGGAAATTTTTTCACCAGGACCTGCCCGAAAGTCCCGGCCAGACACCCCCGTTTTCCCTGTCGCTTTTTTCCGGGGAGCTTTGCCTCATCTTTTCGATGGCGGCAACCTTGGTCTTAAGCATCTCGGCAACACCCAGACGGGCATTCTTGCTGATAGCTCTGGCCAGCTGCTGATACATCAGGTCATAGCAAGTCTCCTTTCCCAGGCCGTCGCTGTCGTTCCACCCTTCTTCGGATTCCTCCTCCAGCGTATTTCGCATGCTTTGCATCATATTTTCCACCAGCATGGCCTCAAACTCATCGGCCGCCTCCTCCAGCTTTCGCTGGTGAGCGCTTTGCGGAGCCGACCACTGCATGGTTTTCAGATCCAGATTCGCCATAGAAATGCTCATAAAATCACCGGTAAGGTAAAAAATCCTGCCCTGATTAAATTATCTCCAGGTCGGCGGCCAGGGCGCCGGCTTCCTTGATTGCCTGGAAAATGGCTACGATATCCCGCGGAGTGGCTCCAATGGTGCTCAAGGCGCGAATGACATCATCCACCTCGGCTCCTTCTTTCAGCTGAATCGCCTTCCCCACGGACTCTTTGACCGTGGTGGTCTCCGAGGGGACTACCTGCGTTTCCCCGACCCGCGACAGTTCGGGAGGTTGCGATACCTGCAGTTCCGTCTGTATCTGGACGGTCAAATTGCCGTGAATGATCGAAACTGCCGACAATTTGACATCCCGGCCCATCACCACGGTACCGGTGCGCTCATTCAGCACCACCCGAGCACGGGCATCGGTTTGCAGCTTCAGGTTTTCGATCTCGGAAATGAAGGAAACCAGGCTCGCCTTCTGGTCGGGCGGCACGGAGATTTGCACCGTCCTGCTGTCCAGCGCCTGGGCGATGGAACCCTTGTATTTCGTATTGATGGAATCCATTACGTGTCGGGCGGTGGTGAAATCTTCCTGCCGAAGCACGTAAGTCAGAGTGCCCTGGCCGGCAATGAGAGTGGGAGGCTCTCTTTCGATCAGGGCTCCTTGGGCAATCCGTCCGACGGTGGGATGATTGCTCTGCACCCGGCTCATACCTCCCGCCGTAAATCCGGCAATGGCCAATGCCCCCTGGGCAACGGCATAAACCTGGTTGTCCGCGCCGTGCAGGGCGGTCATCAGCAGCACCCCGCCCTGCAGGCTTTGGGCATCTCCGACGGAGGAAACGGTCACATCCAGGGCGGAACCGGTTCTGGAAAAAGGAGGCAGGTTGGCAGTGACCATGACGGCGGCAATATTATTCACTTTAATGGCGGTAGGATTGATGGTAACCCCTTGCCGCTGAAGGAGGTTGGCCAGGGTCTGGGTGGTAAAAATGGTCTGCCGGCGGTCCCCGGTGCCGTTGAGGCCGACAACCAGTCCATATCCGATGAGCGGATTGCTGCGCACCCCCTGCAGGGAGGCGATGTCCTTGATGCGGGCATCTGCGGCCCAGAGCGATGAGGATAACAGCAGCCATCCCGCCATCCTCATGACGACCCTTTTCCTGCGTGAATCCATGGAAATCTTCGGTTTCATAGTTTTGCTCATTCGCTGCGATTTTTATCTAGCAATTCCCGATCCAAAAGCAAATCCGCGGCGAAGGAATTGCCGGTTAAAAGGGAAGCAGCCCCAGCAGAAGCCGATACAGCCAGCCGGGCTTCTGGTGGCTCGACACGATTCCTTTCCCCTGCAGCCTCACATCGAGGAAGGCAACGGCTGCCGAGGGTACCGTGTTGTTCGCCTGGACGTCGAGCGGGCGGATCACTCCGGTAAGCGTGACCGTTTGATTTTCATTGTTGATCCGGATGTTTCGGGTGGTTTCCACGACCATGTTCCCGTTGGGGAGAACTTCCCTGACCACGGCGGAGAGCGTGGTGGTCAGCGTGGACTGCCGGGTGGTATTCCCTTGCCCGCTGAAATTGGAAGCCCCGGTCGCTTCCATCAGGCTCGGCAGTTCTTTCACCTTGGCGCCGAAGAAACTGGGAATCTGGACAGACTGGTCGGAAGCCCGCTGACCGGTGGTTGTAGCGGTGTCCGCGGCGTTGGTGCTTTCCGACACCACAATGGTGACCACATCCCCTTTCATGCGCGCCTTGGGATCGGAAACCGAATAGGTGGCGGCATCGTTCCAGATCGAACCGGGAGACTGGCTCCCCTGACTATTTTCCGTTCGGGCGGCTTTCAGGTATTCCTCCAGAGGCGTGGCCATCCCGGATTTGGGCTTTTTTTCCGCCGCCTGCAGTCCCGCTCCGGATAAACCCAAAAGAAGGATCCATAAGACGGACTGTCTGATTGCGATTTTGGGGCACATATGTTTTCCTGCCTTGAAGCGATTCTTATAAAAGGATTTCGACTTTCTGCCGGCCCACCACCCGTCCGATCATGTTCTTTTTCGTGCCGGCCTGGATCAGGCGGATCTTTTGTCCGGAAACGCCGGGCTGGTCCGCAAGCGCGGTAGTCTGCACGTGAAAGCCTTTCCCCCGGACGGTCACCTCCACCAGGTCGCCCTTGGCGATGAGCTGCTCCGGGAGGAGGGCGGAGTTGCGGATCAGCTCTCCGGCCGCTACGGGCAGCCGGAGTTTCATTCCCGCCAGCGGCTTGGGGTCCAGGGCCAGGTCAAGGGGAAACCCTTCGTGCTCCTGCCGGTTCCATTCGATGTCCTGATCCTGGAGAAGGCTTCCTGCCGGCAAATCCCGCCGGGCCACCGGAGCCCGTCCTTCCCATTTCATTTCCACGCGCACGGGGATCGAGCGGTATTTCTTCCCCTCCCGGAAAAGGCCGATGGTCAGCATGTTATCCGGCTTGCCGTGCTGGTGCTCGAAGTCCGGCTGAAAAGCGGTTCCGCTGGCCGGGACCAGGACCCTTCCCGGAACGGTTACTTTCAGGGTTCGCAGCTGGAATTTTGGCGCCGGGAAGTCCCGGGCCAAGGCCAGCCGGATGCTGTCGGCGATCCATTCCGGGTTCAGCGGAACCGTCAGGGCCCGCACCCGCACCCGGTCCGCTCCCTGAATGGGAATGGCAGGGCCATCCGGTACGCTGCTTTTGACAAGCGCCCGGCGAACATCCGCCGCCGTAATAAACCGGTCGATATCGCCGCTGGGCGACAATCCTAAAACTACGGCGGATAAGGCGTCGGTTCCTGGATGAGATCCCTCCAGGTCGGCAATGTCGCCCAGCCGGATCTGGTGGCCGGATACCCGGGCTTCGGCCCGCAACAGGATCCGGGCTTCTCCCCGTGCCGGCTCCAGCGGCAGGAGAAGTGCCAGCAGCAGGAGAGGATACCATGGGCGATATCGATTAACGTACCACATTGTTAACTTGAGATACCATTTCGTCGGCGGTTCGCAGCACTTTGGAGCTGGCTTCGTAAGCCCTTTGGCTGACGATCATATTCACCATTTCCTCCACTATGTTGACATTGGACTGCTCGAGGTAGGACTGCAGCAGGGAGCCGCGGCCCTCTTCGCCCGGCTTGCCGACAATCGGATCCCCCGAGGAGTCCGTCGGCAGAAAAAGGTTTTTCCCGATGGAGTTCAGTCCGGCCGGGTTCTGGAAAATGGCCACCTCCAGGTTTCCGACCTGCTGGGCGCTGGTCTGGTTGGGCTGAGTCACGGAGACGGTCCCGTCGGGGCTGATGGTGATGCTCAGGGCGTCGGTCGGAATGGTGACCTGGGGCTCTGTCGGATTTCCGTCAGAGGTGACAATATTTCCCTCGCGGTCCAGATGAAAGGATCCTGCCCGCGTATAGGCCACTTCGCCGCTCGGCAGCTTGATGGGGAAGAAGCCCGCGCCCTGGACTACGATGTCCAGGGGATTGCCCGTCTGGGCATAGTCGCCCTGCAGGAAGATGGTTTCCGCCGCGGAGGCGCGGGTTCCCAGCCCGATCTGCATGCCGACGGGGTACTGCGTCTGGGTGGAGGCGGCGGTCCCCGCCGGGAGGAGGTTCTGGTAGAGCAGATCCTCGAAAAGCCCGCGCCGCTTCTTGTAGCCGGCGGTGTTCACATTGGCGATATTGTTGGAAATAATCTCGATGTTGGTCTGCTGCGCTTCCATTCCGGTTGCGGCAGTATACAGAGCACGGATCATAGGTTCTCCTTATGGTTCGGGCCGGCGGCGCAGGGCTACCGGCCTGTCTGATCGATCAGTCGCAAGGTCATCTCGTTCATGGAAAGCTGAATCGCTTTTTGCATGGCTTCAAACTGGCGGCGGGCGTCGAGCATTTCCGTCATCAGGCGCATGGTATTGACGTTGGAAGCCTCCAGCGCCCCCTGCTTCAGGTTGGGAGCGGAGGGCGCAATCTCGGGTTCGGTGTCGTCGGCCAGGGCATAGCGGCTGTTGCCCTCTTTGGCCAGTTTGGTCCGGTCGGAGAAATCCACCAGCTTCAGCCGGTCGATCTCCAGGCCGTCGACACTGACGTGACCGGCTTCGTCGATGTGAACCTGGCCGGGGGGGAGAGTGATGGCTCCATTTTCCCCCAGGACGGGATTCCCGTCGGCGGACTGAAGTTGTCCGGCGGCGTTGACCTGAAAGTTGCCCTGGCGGGTGTAGCGCCTTCCCTGGGCGGTCTGAACGACAAAGAAGCCGTCTCCTCCCATGGCCACATTCAGCGGATTGCCCGTTTCCAGGATGGAGCCGGTGGTGAAATCGGTCACCTCGCGCTGTCGGGTTACCGGGATCCCGGTGATTTCATTGACCTGGTCCGCTTCCGGAATGCCTTTGGTGCTGTACTGGATGATTTCCTCGAACAGCCGGTCTCCCTTGTAAGCTACGGTATTGGCGTTGGCCAGATTGTTGGCCAGAACCGTGAGCTGGGAGAAGCGTGCCGCGACGGCAGAGTAATTTTGATAAAGCAGCGGATTCATATTTTTTCCTTTCCACCCGATTCTTAAGCACCCGCCGTGCCAAGCGTCCGCGCCGCGGGTCGTCCCGTGGTGCACAGACACAAGTCCCCTCAGGGACGGCAAGATTGTAGCCGGGCAACTGATTGCCGGGTTGGTGTCGGGCACAGGGCAGGCCCCAGCGGGACGGCAGGACAAAATGGAATATTTGTTATGAGATTGTCTTCCGTGGCCCGTACGCCCCGGGAGGCGGCTTCGGGACCGCCCGCACCAACCGGATTGGGACCGGTTTTGCGGGGCCGGGTTTTGCCGCACGGCCGGAAAAACTTTCCGGGTCGCCATTCTTTTCCTGGAATAACTCGTGCGTATCTATTGACAGTTGCCCGAGTTCGCTGTATTGTAAACGCCTTATTCAGGAAAAGATAGGAGGTGTATTCGTTGGCAGAAGTAGTTCTTCAGGATGGAGAAAGCTTGGAAAGCGCATTGCGTCGCTTCAAGCGCAAGGTGCAGCAGGAAGACATTATCAAGGATGTTAAAAAGCACGCATTCTATATGAAGCCGGGCGAAAAAAAGCGCATCAAACAGGCTCTGGCCCGCAAGCGGCTGCGTAAAAAAATGTATTATCAGTCCCTGCACTGAAGAAAGATCCGCACCGGTTATCCCGCGCTGCGGAAAGCCCACACCTTCTCCTGTTATTACCGAATCGCATCGCTATCGCCTCTCTCCCTCTCGGGTGAACGGCGATAGCGATTTTTATTTTCCGAGACAGCCATGACTCTTGCCGTTCCTGAGATCATCCGCAAGAAGCGGGACGGAGAAAAGCTCTCCTGCGAAGAGATTCAATCCCTGATTCGCCATTACCTGGGGGGCGAAATTCCGGACTACCAGATGTCGGCCTTGCTGATGGCCATCTTTTTTCGAGGCATGGATGCAGAGGAGACAGGAACGCTGACCCGTTCGATGATGAGCTCCGGCGAAGTCCTGTCCTTCGCGCACCTTCCGGAAGCCAAGGTCGACAAGCACAGCACCGGGGGCGTGGGAGACAAGACGTCTCTGATCCTCTCCCCGGCGGTTGCCGCCTGCGGCCTGCGCATTCCCATGATTTCCGGACGCGGGCTGGGCTTTACCGGGGGAACGCTGGATAAGCTGGAGTCGATTCCCGGCTTTCGGGTCCGGCTGGAGCCGGCCGAAGTCCAGCGGCTGGTGGAGCAGGAAGGATTTGCCCTGGTGGGGCAGTCCGACAATCTCGTGCCGGCAGACCGGCGGTTATACGCGCTTCGCGATGTGACCGCCACCGTGGAGAGCATTCCCCTGATCGTGGCCAGCATTATGAGCAAGAAGCTGGCGGAAGGGATCGACGCTCTGGTTCTCGATGTCAAAACGGGCCTGGGCGCTTTCATGAAAACGCCGGAGCGGGCCCGGGCTCTGGCGGCCGCCCTGGTGGATACCGGCTGGAAGATGGGCAAGCGGATGGCGGCGCTGATCACCGCCATGGACCAGCCTCTGGGCCTCAAGGTGGGTAACGCCCTGGAGGTGGAAGAGGTATTGGAGGTTCTGGGCGGAGGCGGCCCCCCGGACCTTTGCGAGCTGTGCCGGGTGCTGGCCGCCTACATGCTCTGGATGGGGAATGCGGTCGACTCCCTGCCGGCGGGAATGGAGCGCTACGACCAGGTCATTGCCAACGGTCAGGCTTTGGCAAAATTCCGAAGCCTGGTGGCCGCCCAGGGAGGGGACCCGCGGGTCATCGACCGTCCGCAGCTCCTGCCTCAGGCCGGGCAGTCGGAGAGCGTGGTCAGCCCTGGCTCCGGATATCTTTCTGTTCTTCATGCCGGAAAGATCGGTTGGGCGGCGGTGCTGCTGGGTGCCGGGCGGATGACCGTGCAGTCGGCGATCGATCCTGCCGCCGGAATCGTGTTTTTCAAAAAAATCGGAGATCCGGTGGAAAAGGGGGAGAGGATATGCGAGCTGCGTTTCCACCCCGGTGCTTCCCTGGAAGAAGCACGGAACCTGGTGCGGGATGCCGTCTGCATTTCGCCCGAGCCGGTCGAAAAAACCCCTCTGATTCTGGATACCATCGTGGGGGATTTTCTCTTCCCGTCCGTCCGAGAAAATGCCGGAATCACAGGAAGATAAGGAAGGACGGGAAGAAAAGCGAAAGGGCCTGTTGCCAGGAGATTGTGCATCACCTGGCTGCCAATGATCCTCCAGAGACAAAAGGCGGTAATACCCATACTACCACCCCGATGAATGGAAGGGGTTCCTTCGCGGACAGGCGCTCGTACTTTGTGCTTTATGGCAATAGGGTGCATTGATCCAGGGTGGGACGGTGCAGGTTTGAGCTTGGGTGGTCGGGCCGCTATCCAGAATCCTTGACGGTTCCTTGAAAAACGTCAATTCGCGCGTTCTGATCCAAGAACTCGCGGGCCCAGAGAGGGGTAGCGATGGCTAAACCATTCGTCCGGGAAATCCGGGATACCCAGGAACCTCCCAAATAGCCCACAGGCTGTTTGCCCTTATTTTTTGAGCGGTTACGATCTGGCTGGGATAATTCTGCCATGGTTGCCCAGTATGAAAAGTCTTTTCCTGGGCCAGCGATATCAACGAGTTGTCTGCGGACAAAATCAGATTAAAACGGGGCATTTTCATCCTTCGGAAACCCTTTGGTTTCCATGAACTCTCCGGCATCCTCCAGGAGGCCTGGAATACAAAGGACCAGGTAACCAGCGCCAAGGAAGCCTCGGCACGATCAGAGCTTCACAATAATCGGGCGGGTTGGCTTGCTTTCGTTGTGCAAACGGTCCAGCGCCGAAATCCGGATTTCGTATCTTTGGGGAAACCTGGAGGAATCGGCCGGCAGGGGAAAGCGGAGCTCCCTTGTAATCGCCAGGATTTGCTCCGGATTCTCGGGATCGAATTTCTTTCCGACCGGATTCCGATAGACGATGAACCGTACGGCTTTGTCCGTTTCCTTTTTCGACTTGCCGGCCTCCCAGAATAAGGTGTTGCCCTTTTGGCGGAAGTTTTTAGGTGGGTGCGGCGCCCGGTGGTCGATCCAGGGCATCGCCGGGATTAAGGCAGGGAATCGGTAAAGCTTTTTCCGCAGGTCCGTGTCGAATCCGAGCAAATCGCGATCGAAGTGACTGCTGCTGAAGAAAGCGCTTCCTTGCACCTTAAGCAGACGGCGCGTTAACTCGACCTGCTGCGTAAGCTGGTCGGGGTCTTTCCAAGCCGGCACCGTGGCATTGCCATCCAGCCGGTAAAGGGCATGGCCGATGTACAGGCTTCTTCCAAATGCATTGGCTGCCCACCAGCGGATGAGTTTCGAAAAATCGGCCAGGGGGTGTCCGATCTGCCAGTAAATCTGCGGCAGGCAGTAATCGATCCAGCCCTTCCGGAGCCACTTCAGAACATCGGCGTAAAGGTGGTCGTAATTGGTCACGCCGGCCCTGGTGTCCGAGCCCAGCCGATCCTTGTCCTGGTTTCGCCAAACGCCGAATGGACTGATTCCGAATTTGACCCAGGCCTTGGTTTTCTTGATTTTTTCCGAGAGCGAATGGATCAGTTCATCGATGTTGCTGCGCCGCCAGTCCGCTTTGCGGGAGGCGGGAAGCCCGCGTTTGAAGCGCCGCCAGGAGGCCTCATCCGGAAAATCCTCTTTCGTCGGGTAGGGGTAAAAATAATCATCGAAATGGATGGCATCCACGTCATAGCGGCTGACAATATCTACGACCACCCGGGAAATAAACTCGCGAACCGGAGGCCAGCCCGGATCGAAATACAGTTTCCCTCCATAACGGACCATCCATTCGGGATTTTTGTGGACCACATGGGTTCCCGATAGGGTCTCCTCGGCGTTCTGGGAAATGCGGAAGGGGTTGATCCAGGCATGCAGCTCCATATTCCGTTTATGGCACTCTTCGATCCAGAACTGCAGAGGATCAAAGGCCGGCTGCGGAGCTTTCCCCTGTGTGCCGGACAAATAACGTGACCAGGGTTCCAGCGTCGAAGGGTAAAAGGCGTCGGCTGCCGGGCGAACCTGCAGGATGATGGCGTTCATGCCGTTTCTGGCGTGCAGATCGAGCAGCTGTTGGGTTTCTTTTTTCAGCTGCTCCGAAGATAGGCCCGGCCGGGACGGCCAGTCGATGTTGTTGACGGTAGCCACCCAGACTCCACGAAACTCGCGCTTGGGTGCAACCTGCCCAAAGGAGCTTCCTGCCAGGAGCAGAAAAATTAAAAATTGAGATTTCTTCATCGATCCTTCCCTTTGTCGGAACATTTTTCCAAACGCTCCCGTCAGACCCTACCAAAATCAGGGGGAAAAATACAAGAGAGACCTCGCCCCGGGGAAGCCAAGGCGCGAGAAAATCCGGACCTTCCATTCTTCCTGCGAATTCATTATCTTTTACGGTAAGGAAGGGCCTTTCGTTATAAGATAAGGCGGGAGAAATAATATGAGATTCGAATCCCTGGTGCTGGCCTGGATGGTTCTGCTTTGTTTCCTCGTTCCGGCAGTCGGACAGCCGGCCTCTTCGGCTCCGGCAGGGTTTGCCGATGCCGCCGATTTCGGCTTTTCCCCAGCGGCAGGCGGCCTGGAAAACCAGCGGGCCCTGCAGCGGGCGGTGGACCGTGGCGGCACGATTGTGGTCAGCACCCCCGGGACATACCGGATGGGCGGCACGGTATATCTGGGCAGCCACACCTCGCTGCTGTTCGGCAATGGCGTCTTCCTGAAAAAAACGGACGAGGCCGGCCCCTTCTGCCATGTGCTGCTGAACAAGGGGGCTTTGACGAAAACCTATGACCGCGACATTACGGTGCGCGGGCTGCAGGTCATCGTCAATGGCATGGATATCCGAAAATTCGAAGTCTACGGGCTGCACGGGCAGATTGCCTTCTTTTATATTAAAGACCTGCGCATCGAACGCTTCCGCTGCCCGGATCTCGGCAAGGCCCAGTATGGAATCCACATCTGCACCTTTGAGGATGTGATCGTGGATGATGTGATGATCCAGGGCGACAAGGACGGCGTGCATCTCGGACGGGGCAAGCGGTTTACCATCCGCAACGGCGTTTTCCGGACCTACGACGACGCCGTGGCGCTGAACGCCCACGACTATTCGGTGGGCAATCCGGAGCTCGGCTGGATCGAGGACGGCGTTGTGGAGAACTGCCATGATCTGGCGGACGGCCGGCCGCCGGTGGGATTTTTCTGCCGGATCCTGGCCGGGGCCTGGGTCGACTGGCGCTCGGGCATGGAGGTGCAGCAGTCGGATACCGTGGTTTCGCAGGGCCGGCTTTACCGGGTGCAGGCCAGGCCGGACGGAACCGTTTACAAATCGATCACCGCCCCGACCCACGAAAGCGGCAGCCGGGAGCTGGACGGGATCAACTGGGGAGTGGTTCAGAAGGATGTAACCTACACCGCCGGCGTGCGCCGCGTGGTGTTCCGGGATATTTTTCTCGAAAAGCCGCGCATCGGCTTTTCGGTTCACTTCGACAACGACCGCTACAGCCGGTCCTATTATCCGGGGGCCGCCGTTCCGCAGCAGGAGCAGCTTCTGCTGGAAAACATCCGTGTCCTGCACGACCAGCCCACCGAGCTGGTAAGCATCGGGACCCCGGTGGACGTTCTGACCATTGCCCAGTCCGTATTCCGTAACAACCGGATCACCTTTCACGGCAATCGCGCCATGTCGGACTACCTTCCTACCCGGATCAATATCCTCGGCTGCGTTTTTCAGCAGAAAGGACCGATGGACCTGCTGGTTAACAGCGTTGCCGGCAAGGAATTGATTCTGAAGACCTCGGCCAGCATGCCGCTCTGGAACGAATTCGAGGCCCGGGTGCTGCCGGGGAGCGGCCGGGTGCAGATCGAATCGGACCTGCCCGGCCTGCGAAAGTGAGCACCGGCAGGCCCGGATCCCCTCCTGCGTACCAGGGGGCTTACAAGCCCCTATGGGCCGCTGTCACCGCCTTGTATGGGAACCAATATCCGCTTGAGCGCTGCATCCCCCGCTATCAGACTACGGTCCACACCGATGAACGGCAGGCAATCGACGCGAAAAGTTGGCTGGGAATGAGATTCTTTTGATACTATGTCAACCAGAAGCTTTCAACGATCAACCGAACGAACCGATCACCTCATGCACATTTGAATGGTCTGAAATGAAATTCCTGCCTCTCCTGCTGTTCTTTCCTGTTCTTCTCCATTCCCAACCCCTCACATGGGATCAGCTGGTGCGAATGGAGAAGGATCGCGTCATCGGTGCGGCAACCAGGTACCTTTCCGAATCGCCGGTCACGGTCACGGCGGCAAAAGCCGAACGAAGCGCCGGCGGACTGCACGACTACTATTCCGAGGCGACGTACTGGTGGCCGAATTTAAAAGATCCGAACGGTCCGTATATCCGCAAGGACGGTTTGACGAATCCTGAAAATTTCGAATCGCACCTTTTGGCGTTGCAGCGGCTCTCGATCCATGTCGCGGGACTTACCGCCGCATTCGTGTTGACGAACGATAAAGTATACGCCGACAAGGCGCAGGAACACCTGCGGGCATGGTTCGTGGACGGGAAGACCAGGATGAATCCGAATCTCCTCTACGCGCAGGCCATCAAAGGCGTCGTGACCGGGCGGGGCATCGGGATCATCGATGCCATCCATTGTATCGAGGTGGTGAAGTCGTTGATGGTGTTGGAGAAAAAGAAGTATCTTTCGCCACAGGACGTGAAACCGATCAAAGAATGGTTTCGGGAATTCCTTGGTTGGATAACGACCCATCCGTACGGTATTGACGAACGGGACAACGGGAACAACCACAGCACGTGGTGGGCGGCGCAGGTGGCGATGTATGCCACGTTCGTGGGAGACGAGGAACAAAAGGAATTTTGCCGGCGATTCTATCGGGGCACGCTCCTCACCAGGCAAATGGCGAAGGACGGCAGCTTCCCGGAAGAATTACGCCGGACCCGCCCGTACAGCTATTCGCTCTTCAACATGGAGGGAATGGCTTTGCTGTGCGAGATCCTCTCGGATACGAAATCGTCCCTGTGGGACGTCACGACCGCGGATGGCAGGGGCATGCGGAAAGCGATGGAGTTCCTCGTGCCGTTCGTCAAGAACAAGAAATCGTGGACCTACCCGAAGGATGTGGCGCACTTTGATGAACTTCCGGTGCGGATGCAGTCCATCCTGTTCGCGGCATGCGCATTCAAAAAGGATGAATACTTCGAGGTGTGGAAATCTTTGAATGCGGATTACACGGGAGAAGAATTGATCCGGACATTTCCTATCCATCAGCCGATTCTCTGGTGGAAATAGTCGTCGCCCCGAATTAAGGACCACCACTTAAAAAGTGGAATTTTCATAAAACGGGCGCCGGCTCGATTACCGCACCGCAAATTACCGCCTGACCCGTAATGGGGGTGAGCCGTACCTCGATCCCGCCGCCCGCCTCGAGCCGTACAGGGTAGACGCGCTCGATCAGGTGCTGCGCGCCTCCGGCAAGCCTGGCAATATCTACGCGTTCCAGCCGGGAAAACTCCGAGCCGGATCCGGTCGCCGCCACCCGCACCGCAACCTCGAACACCCGCTGGCCCGCGGCGATGGCCTCGGGTTCCAGAAGCAGCAGATGCAACCGGTATTCCCCGGCAGGCAGCGGCACCGGCTTCGATTTCTTACGGCTGTCGTTGGCCATGATGGGCCCCACATTCCTCACCCTTTCTGACTGGATTTCTTCGGATTTTCCCAGAAAGGGATTTTTTTTGTGTTTCAATGTATAGCAATCTATATATATGCTATTATTGGAAAATGTCAAGTCGAATTGCAATGAAACTCATCGACGAGCGTTCCCAGTTGCTTACGGAACTGGGAACCCTTTCCGGACTGTTGCGAGGATCTTGGGTGGAACGGTACTCCACATGCTCCCGAGCGGAGTGCCGATGCCACCGGGGGGAGCGACACGGGCCACGACGCTATTTGGTGGTCAATGAATTTGGACGGCAACGGCAAAAGTACGTGCCCAACTCCTATGTAGAGGCTGCCCGGGAAGGAATGGATCAGTATCGTCGCTTGCAGGAAATCGTCGGGCGTATTACGGAAATCAATTTATCTTTAATGAAAGAGGAGGACCATGAAGCTCTGTGATGCTCCACTTGCCGGATGGGAGATTCTCGGGGGAGGTGAGATTTTCACCCATGGACATCTGCCGACGGCTGCTGCCTATTGCCGACGGCTGGGGTTGGTCGAGTTGGTGGACCGCCTGGTGCCCACTCAAATGGAACTGCGACCCGGCTTGGTGGTCCAAGCGATGGTTCTCGATACCCTGTCGGGAAGAACTCCGCTCTATCGAATCGAGCAGTTTCTGGCCGACCAAGATGTGGAACTGCTTTTAGGCGAAGCCGTTCCTGCGCACCGTTTCAACGACACCAATTTGGCCCGGTCTCTGGATGCTCTGTTCGCTGCGGGGACTTCCAAGATTGTGACGGAGCTTGGAATCCGAGCCGTGGGTGCCTTTGGGTTGGATACTTCCATTCCCAGCTACGACACCACCTCGACCAGTGTCTGGGGAGACTACCGTCCCTGCGAATCGGACTGTCCTCCGGCAGGTCCCGTCATCACCCACGGACACAGCAAAGATCATCTTCCGGGACTCAAGCAGTTCATGACGGAATTGCTGTGCGTAGACCGAGGTGTGCCTATTTTTGGACGAACGCTGGACGGCAACTCATCGGACAAGACCTCCAACCACAAGATGCTGTCCCGCATCAGTTCGATTATGGCTCTGCACGGATTAGGGCCCGGTGCCTTCGTCTATGTGGCCGACTCCGCCATGGTGACCGAAAAAAACCTGGAGGCGACCCATCCGAATTACTTCCTCACGCGACTTCCGGCAACCTATGGGGAATGTGAACGGGTGATTACGGCCGCCGTCGACGGGCAGAACTGGACATTCATCGGTCCTCTGGTGGAAACGATCACCGGAAAGAACCGGCCCTGTGCGGAATACAAGGTGACGGAAAGTTCGGTGGAGCTCCATGGGAAAACCTATCGGACGGTGGTGGTCCATTCCAGTGCTCATGATAAACGGCGGCAGAAAAAGCTGGAGAAAACCATCGCCGGATCCGCCAAGTCCATTACCGAAGAGTTGGCCAAGTTGCCTTCGGTCTACTTTTGTGAAGCGGATGCCCGGGCGGCAGCCAAACGGGCCGAGGGTCTTTCGACTCCGTTGCACACCGTGGCCATTACGATTTGTCCCGTGGAAGTTCGTCGTCGAGGGCGTCCACCCGCCCAGGGACCGGCACCCACCGACACCCGCTTCACCCTGTCTTGGAGTATCGCGGAAAACGCTGCCGAAGTGGAAAAGGAAAGAAGCCGAGCCGGTTGTTTCGTCCTGTTAACGAATGTGCCCTTGGAAGGAGACGGTGCCATGGATGCCGCCCGATTGCTAAAAACCTACAAAGGACAGTACGGCATTGAAAGCGATTTTGCCTTCCTTAAAGACCCCCTGGTGGTGAACGATCTCTTTCTTAAAACCCCCTCGCGGATCGATGCTCTCGGTATGATCTTGATCATCGCCCTCATGATCTGGCGGCTTATGGAGCGGTCGATGCGGGTGTATGTACAGAACACTCAAACCACTCTGCCTGGTTGGGATCGTAAAACCACCGATAAGCCGACCTCCTTCATGATGATCACCACCATGACAGGAATCCTGGTGGCGCGAACTCAAGACCAGCGGTTGCTGTTATGCCCACCGGGCCCCAATCAATTAGCTTTCTTGGTGGCCTTGGGTCTGGGTCCTTCCGCATTCATCGACCATCATGCTTGCTGTGTGCCAATAATTCCTCTCCGTTCCGTATCAAGAGGGTGAGGAATGTGGGAT
>CAINFC010000062.1 GCA_903847975.1 uncultured Acidobacteriota bacterium
AGTCAGCGAGGACCAGTACGGATTACGCGTGGAGCTCGCCCCGCTCGATACGCCGACGGCCCGCGAGTGGGTCAGCCACGTGGAAAACGGTGTGATCGACAAGATGAGCTTTGCCTTCAAGGTCGACGGGCAGGAGGGAGAGACCTGGCTGCACGGCGACAAGGGCCAGCGCATTCGCGAACTGCACAAGGTCAGCGTCTTCGATGTATCCATCGTTGCTCAGCCGGCCTATGAAGCCACCAGCGTAGCTTATCGCTCTCTGGAAGAGGTGCGGGCCTACGGAGAATCGGTTCTGGCCCGCGAGGAACGAGCCGTCCAACCCGAAGCTCCGGCAACAAATGCGGAAGCAATAGAAACGAGAAATGCAGATCCTGTCGTCATCGAAAAAACCGATCTGAAGCCGGACGATTCGGATCCGGCTTTCCTTGCCAACCGGCGCCGCTATTTGAAGCTATTGACAATTGCCTGCAGGACCAGGCACCTTTAAGAATAAATGCAGGTATGTCCCGGATTTGCCTGCATATGAGAATAAGCATAGTCCCCATGAATTGTCGAAAAGGGGCATTTATCACAATCATAGGAGGGACCATAAGGCGGCTCCATCCCACCTCCATGTAGATCAGTGAGAAATTCATCGTCCAATTTCTTAATCGACTTAGGCTCGCAGCTGGGTTTGTTAGGTTTCATGATTATTTCCCAGCGGTTGCGACAATTATCTTATTCTTAATTACAAACCGATCCCATTGTCTTAAGAATCGGCATTTTAACACAAGTCTGAGTCTGCGTCCGACGGGGCTGGAGCCAAGCGCTATCCGGCAGCTCAGATGGTCCGGGACCACCGGGTCCAGGCGACCCGTCCAACCCGACCGGCGCGGACCGTTTCCGCCCTTAGCACCCGCTCCCCCATGCAGCGGGTCTGTTCTTTACCGCGATTCCTTTCCAAAGGAGATACCCTTTATGCCCACGATAAACGACATGCGTGTCGAGCGCGGCTGCCTGGTCGAGGAGATGCGCCGCATCCTCGATACCGCCGAAAAAGAGAAACGGGCGCTGACTGCCGAGGAGGATCAGTGCTGGAACCGCCTCGATAGCGATCAGGACGCTCTCGGCAAAACCATCGAAAAAGAAGAGCGCCAGAAGGATCTCGACAACGAGATGCAGCGATCGGTCCGGCCCCCGGGACCGGAGCTCTTTGGACCTCCCCGGCCCGATGTTGCCCGTCCGACCGATGCCCGTACCGAGCAGCGCGCCACCCCGGAATACACCCGGGCTTTCAATTCCTTCATCACCCGCGGACTCAACCGCATCGACCCCCTGGAAATGCGCGCCCTGCAATCGGATGTCGATTCCGCCGGCGGCTACATCGTCGCCCCGGAGCAGTTTGTCAACCAGCTCCTCAAGGGTATGGACGATTTGGTCTTCATGCGCAAGCTCGCCACCATCATCCCGGTTCCGACGGCTACGAGCCTCGGCGTGCCGACGCTCGAGTCCGACCCCTCCGATGCCAACTGGACTTCGGAAGTCGCTTCTGTGACCGAGGACAGCTCCATGGGGCTCGGCAAGCGCAGCCTCTTTCCCCATCCGCTCTCGAAACTCATCAAGATGAGCAACGAACTGATGCGCATCGCCACCATCCCGGCCGAGCAGCTGGTGCGCAACCGCCTGGCCTATAAGTTCGGCATCAGCCAGGAGAAGGCCTTCCTCACCGGCAATGGTCTCGGCCAGCCGCTGGGAGTTTTCATCCCTTCGGCCAACGGCGTCAGCACCAGCCGCGACGTCAGCACCGATAATACCTCGACGGCCGTGACCGCCGACGGGCTGATCAACGCCAAATACGCCCTCAAGTTCCAGTACATGACCAAGGCCGTCTGGCTCTTTCATCGCGACACCATCAAGATGATCCGCAAGCTCAAGTCGACCACTTCCGGCGATTATGTCTGGCGCGCCGGACTGGCTACCGACCGTCCCGACACCATTCTCGACCTGCCCTACTACGTCAGCGAGTACTGCCCGAACACTTTCACTACCGGCCTCTATGTGGGCATTCTCGGCGACTTCAGCTTCTACTGGATTGCCGACTCGCTGGACTTCAGCATCCAGGTGCTCGACCAGCTCTATGCCGCCAACAACCAGACCGGCTATATCGGACGGATGAAAACCGACGGCGCTCCGGTGCTCGAAGAAGCTTTTGTCCGTGTCAAGCTGGCGTAAGGAGGAGTAAGAATATGAACCTGATCAAGAAAACCAAATTCATGTCGGCCGTCACCCCGACGGCCGGTGTTGCCGGCACCTCGGCGATCAACGGCACCACGCTGGATGTCCAGGGCTTCGAAGGCATTATCGCCTACGTCCGCTTTGGAGCGATTGTTTCCGGCGCGGTAACTTCGGTGAAGATGCAGCACGGGGACGCCTCCGATCTGAGCGATGCCGCGGATGTCTCCGGATCTTCGGTCACCGTGGCCGATACCGACGACGAAAAGGCAGTGGTGATCAACCTCCACCGGCCCCTAAAGCGCTACGTACGCGTGGTAGTTTCCCGGGGAACGCAGAACGCCACCGTGTCCGAGGCGCACTACCAGCTTTACGACGCCCGCAAGGCGCCGACCACGCACGACACCTCGGTGACCGCTGTACTCGTAACGGTCTAATCGGCAATCAACAAAACCGGGCTTTCCTGTCATGCCGCTCCAACTCATCCAGGCTCCCACATTTGAGCCTTTGACGATCCAGGAGGTCAAAGGACAAATCCATGTGGACGGAGCCACGGAAGATCTGTTGCTCGAAAGCCTGATCCGGACCGCCCGCGATCAGGCCCAGCTCCTGACTGGGCGCCAGCTGGCCACGGCCACCTACGATTACGTACTCGATTCGTTCCCGGTTTGCGCTCAAAAGCTAGAGCTTCCTTTGCCGCCGCTGCAATCGGTGGAATACGTAAAGTACTACGATCGGCAAAACGAACTGCAAACTCTCAGCGCGGAGGACTACCTGGTCGACCGGCTGGCCTCGCCCGGATACCTAGTCCCACCGATTGGCTGCACCTGGCCGAAGACCTGGATCCGGCCTGATGCGGTCACGGTACGGATGGTCTGCGGTTACGCGGAGGAGTCCGGCTGCCCGACTACCCCGGAGGGGATTCGTCGGTGGATGCTTCTCTACATTGCCGCTCTGTTTGCCTACCGGGAGCCGCTCGGCATTCCGAGTAACCTCACGTTGCCCAGGGATTATGTCGAAGGACTGCTCGATGGGCATATCGTCGGAAGGTACCCCTGATGCAATCGGGCCGCTTGAACCGACGTGTTACTCTCCAGCGGAAAACTGCTGCCACGGATGCCTACGGTGCGGAAGTTGCAAGCTGGACTGATGTTGCCACGGTCTGGGCGGCGATCGAGCCGCTTACCGGCAGGGAATTCTTTGCCAGCCGGCAGATCAACGCCGAGATCACCACCCGCGTTGTCATTCGCTACCTGGCCGGGATCGTTCCGGCGATGCGAATCGTTCACGGAACAAGGCTCTATGACATCCTTGCAGTCATCGACCCCAGGGATGCCCGCGTGGAGCTGCAGCTGATGTGCACCGAGAAAGTGAAATAGCCATGGAAAACGAAACCACCATTAGTGGTCTGGACGAACTTCTCACGGCATTCCAGAAGCTCCCGGTTGCCATGGAAAAAGAGGCCGTCTCTCCAGGAGTCGAAAAGGCGGCTGAAGTCATGGTGGCGGCGGCAAAACAACGCACGAAACGAAGCCAGGTCCACAAGCACCACCAAAAGTACGGCCACCGTCCGGGCTTCCTGCACGATTCGATTGAAAGCAAGAAGCTGAAATCGGAGGGGGCCGTATCGATCCTGGTCGGCTGCCGGAAAGAAGCCTTTTACGCTCCTTACCTGGAAAAAGGAACCAGGCGCATGAAAGCCACTCCCTTCCTGCGTCCGGCCTTCCAGGAATCCAAGGAAGAAGCCGAAGCGGCTGCGGTCAGCATCATCCGGGAAAACCTCGAAAAAGCAATCGAATCCGCGCGAAAGACAAACCCGTGAGCATCGAAACCGCCATCCGAGGCCGTCTGCTTGCCTACCCCGGCGCGGCCGCCCTGGTAGGCACCAGGATTTTCCCCCAGCTGATGCCTCAGGGCACCACGCTTCCGGCCATTACCTATGCCGTCGTTTCCCGGACCACCGAGCCGACCATGGGCTATTCCAACACCGGTATGTGGTCCACGCTGCTGCAAATCGATGTCTGGGCGGACTCCTATTCCGGAGTAAAAGTGCTCGCCGACCAGGTGCGGGCGGCCCTCATGGACTGGTACCAGGAATCGACTGAACCGATCTGGAGAGTGCTCCACCGGAACGAGGAGGAATCCTACGAAAGCGATACCTTGACCTTCCGGGTCTCCCTCGATTTCGAGGTCCTTTCCGCGGTCGGCAGCTGAAGCAGGATCTTTTTCTATATAAGCAACTTACACGGAGGTAAACCCAATGGCCAAGGAAATTTTGACCAACGTAGAAATCAAGCTGGGCGGACTCGATATCTCCAACTACTGCAAATCGATCAGCATGGAGGATAAAATCGACCAGGTCGAATCCACCTGCTTTGGCGATGATGCCCGCACCTATGTCACCTCGTTTGTGCAATGGAGCGGGACCATCGACGGCATCAACGACCTGCAGATCATCGAGCCGTTGCTGGAATCCATCCGGACCAGTACGGTCCCATATTCGGCCACCCTCTCGGTCCTTCCCAAGAAAGGAACCCCGGTCTCGGCGAGCAACGTAAAGAAGACCGGCGTAGTGAAATTTACCAGTCTGCCGCTGTTCAGCGCTTCCATCGCGGAGCTCCCCCCGATGAATCTATCTTTCAACGGTTCCGGAAAAGTCACGAGGTTAACGAGCTGATATGAGCCATATTCGAATCATCAACGGCACGGAGCACTGGGATCTCGGCGCGGAAGAGATTGTAGCCGAGGCGGCCATCGACAAAGCCCCGGTCCGCTGGCACTTCCGCCCTTATGCCGCTGCCGCTGCCAAAGCCTTACTCAAAGCCGTTGCCCAGAAGTACACCATCGTTTCCGGGCAGATCAGCGATGTGGATTCCGCCGATCCGGCGGCCTTTGGTGCCTTTTTCGATGCCCACTTCCTGAGGATGTCCGACGTTTACGGCCCGGACGGGAATGAATTGTCCGTGGAGGAGCAGCTTGCCTGGCTTGCCGACAACCCGCAGGTCAAAATGGCCATCGTCAATTTGCTGTTCCGATCGGAAAGTGCCGAGGTATCGGAGGATTCCGGCAACACCAGGGAAAAGGCGGTCCTCACCCGGAGCACGGTTGCGGAAAGCTCCCAAAAGATGAAGTCCTGGCATAACGGCGCCTCATTGGAACTGACCATCACCCATCGGCTGCACACCCCCTTGGCCAAGGATCGGCTGGAATACGACCGCTCCCTGACCCG
>CAINFC010000063.1 GCA_903847975.1 uncultured Acidobacteriota bacterium
AAGTGATGACCCCCGACCCGGCCGGAATCTGCCGCCTGCTGGACGGCACCGTCATCCTGGCTTCCGGGTTCCGGGAGGTTCTCGGGGATCCGATCCGGCGGAACATCCGCCTGCAGGGGAAAAAGATCCGGGTGGATGCCGTGGGCCTGGCCGCCATGCGCCTGGGCCGGGACGGACGTGTGGAGGCCATGGCTGCCGGCGGACTGCGCCGCTTCCACTCGCCCGGCCTTTCCCTCGATCTGGATTCCCCGGCCGATATCGCCCTGTGGAAAGACGCCACCGGCAGGTGGTCCGGGATCATCCATCAGACCGAAGGAGATGTCCCTTCCGCCCTGAAAAAGATCACCCGGAGCTGGAAGCGGATCTCCCCGCCCCGACCCTTCCTTCCGTAATCCGGCTGATTTCCAGATACGGGCTGCCATTCTTGCGTAAAAAAATAACCATTCCATAAGAAGGCAGTTACGCGGGGATCCAAGCCGATTTTTCATGAAGCGGCGGATCCGAAAGTGGATGTCCTTGATTGGCTTCCTTGATTGCCTCCCGGGAGGCGGGGTAAGGTTATGGGAATAATGTTTACAAAATCGCCATGGATAACGCTTTCTCTTCCATTGATTCCCTTCCGATCGGAACCGGGCGGAATCTTCATTGAGGGACGACGATGAACAGAAGATCTTTTTTCCGGGAAACGCTTTGCACCGGCTCGGCGGCGGCCGGGTGGATGGCCCCGACGGCCGTCCCGGGCCGGCACCCCAATATTCTCTGGCTCATTGCCGAGGATATGGGGCCGCATCTCGGCTGCTATGGAGCCAGAGAAGTATGGACCCCCAACCTGGACCGCCTGGCCTCGGAAGGGGTGCGCTACGAGCGTTTTTACACCACGGCACCGGTATGCTCTCCAAGCCGCAGCTCCTTCATGACCGGAATGTTCTCCATCACCATCGGCACCCACAACCACCGCTCGCATCGCGATGACGGATACGCGCTGCCGCCCGGAGTTCGGGTGCTGACCGACTGGATGCGCGATGCCGGCTACTTTACCGCCAACCTGGTCCAGCTCCCGGAGAACTTCGGATTCAAGGGGGCCGGCAAGACCGACTGGAATTTCACCTATTCCGGCAAGCCTTTCGACACCGACCGCTGGGCCGACCTGAAAGAACACCAGCCCTTTTTCGCCCAGATCAACTTTCAGGAAACCCACCGCAAGTTTCATGCTCCCCGGAAGGCGGATCCCGCCAAAGTCGAGATTCCGCCCTATTATCCGGATCACCCGGTCACCCGCCGGGACTGGGCGGAGTACCTGGACGCCGCCACCGAGCTGGACCGCAAAGTGGGCCTGGTTCTGCAGCAGCTGGAGCGGGAAGGGCTGGCCGACAGCACGATCGTGGTGTTCTTCGGCGACAACGGTCAGGCGCATGTCCGAGGCAAGCAGTTCTGTTACGAAGAGGGCCTGCACGTCCCGCTGATCGTCCGCTGGCCCGCCGCTTTTCCGGCTCCCAAGGGTTTTGTTCCGGGAACTGTCGACCGGCAGCTCCGCTCCTCCATCGACCTGGCCCCTACGATGCTGGATATCGCCGGGGCCGGGAAGCCAGAAAAAATGGAGGGCAAAATCATGTTCGGCGCGCGCCGCGCCGCGCCGCAGGCTATGGTCTTCGGGGCCCGGGACCGCTGCGACGAAACCGTGTTCCGCTTCCGCACCGCCCGGGACCAGCGCTACCGCTACATCCGCAATTTCACCCCCGACCGGCCTTTCCTGCAGACCAACGCCTATAAGGAAAACTCCTATCCGGTGTGGAACCTGCTGAAGGAGCTGCATGCCCAGGGCCGGCTGACCCCGGTGCAGGAGGCGCTTTGCGCCCCCACCATGCCGGAAGAGGAGCTCTACGACATGGAAAAAGATCCCCATCAGATCCGCAACCTGGCGCAGGAGGCCGCCCACCGCCGGACGCTTCTGCGGATGCGCAAGGCCGTGGAGGAGTTCATCGCCCGGACCGGGGACCGCGGAGCCGTTTTGGAGTCCCCGGAGGTGGTGGCGAGAAAGGGAATGACCAGACCGGAATCCGCTCCCAAGACCCCGGCCCGACCGTAATCGGCATCCGGCTGGAACCGCTGCGAACCAAAAACCAAATGGCAGGAGAAACCCATATGCAAAAAGGAAAAAAATGGATCCGCTGCTTCCTGGCAGCCTTGGTCCTTGTCCCGCCGGCCTTCGGCGGAGCGCCGCCCGGGGAAAAAGGAGGGGAGGAGGAGACCGGACCTTACACCGTCGTTGCCGGCTGGCCGCAGCCGCTCCCCGGCCACGAGGGCTGGACCTGGGGATCGACAGGTGGCATTTTCGCCGAGCGGGCCGACCGGGTTTTTATTCTGCAGCGCGGCGAACTGCCGGTGCCCAAGGACCTGGCCCCCGGCTCCCCGGTCATTTACGGAGCCCCCGGACGGCCCGCCACCGAGGGAACCCCACGCATGGAGCACTTCCTCCTGATCGCCAATGCCGAAGGGAAAATTACGGACACCTGGCCCCAGCACGATTCGCTGTTTCTGGGCGGGCGGGGGCCTCACAAAATCAAAATCAGCCCCTACGATCCCGAGAAACGGATATGGATTGTGGATGACAACCTTCACCAGGTGTTCCAGTTCTCCAATGACGGCCGGAAGCTGCTGCTCACTCTGGGAGAGAAGGGCGTTGCCGGAAATGACGAGCGGCACTTCGGAAGGCCCACGGACATTGCCTGGCTGCCGGACGGCACTTTTTTCATCAGCGACGGCTATGTCAACGCGCGGGTTGTCAAGTTCGACGCCAGTGGGAAATTTCTGATGAGCTGGGGCCGGCCGGGAACCGGCCCGGGCGAATTCAACCTGGTCCATGCCGTCGACACCGACGCCCAGCGCCGGATTTATGTGGCGGACCGCTCCAACAGCCGGATCCAGGTGTTCGACGAAAACGGGAAGTACCTCGACCAATGGCCCGACATCCGTATGCCGATGGATCTGCTGATCACCGCCCGGCAGGAGGTCTGGGTGCTGGACGGAGCAACCAGCAAGGTCCTGAAATACGACCTTGGCGGACGGCTCCTCTCCTCCTGGGGAACCTACGGACAATTTCCCGGCGGGCTCTGGGGTGGCCACCAGATGAGCGTGGATCCGGACGGAAACCTCTACATCTCGGAAGTATTTAACGGACGGGCGCAGAAGTTCCGGCCCCGTCCGGGAATCGATGCCAGCCGGTTCGTCGGTCAGCCCCCGCGGCAGAAATAAATTCAAGCCCGGCCGCGGGCGCCCCGGTTTTTCAGAAATTTCAGACGTGTGACTTTTTGCAGCTTCGTCGTTCCAGTGCAAATACGATATCCGCTATTTCACTCCGCGCGGCACACACGCAAGTTTCGTTGGACGGAAAAAGAGGGACCCGATCTCCGGCCCGCCTAGGGCGCCTGGTAGCGGGGATTGTACTCCCCTTCCTTGCTGAAGCCGCCCAGCTCCGGGCGCGTAGGAGAAAAGCGCGGATAGCTCTCCCAGATGTCCCCGTGAGAGGTCATCCGCGGATCCCCCTGGCGTCGAAGCTGATCCTCCAGTGTCTTCCGCAATTCTTCCAGGGTCTTTCGATGTTCCGGCTGCGCGTTGAGATTCTTCATGCATCCGGGATCCGCCTGGATATCGAAGAGCTCTTCCGACGGCTTTTTCCCGAAAGACGGACCCCAGAAAGGCTGCACCAACGGTTCCTCCCTGTGCTCCATCATCCAGGTTTTGGTGGGCCCGTCGTCGATGTCATAGTAATAGGGGGGATCTCCGGCAGGCCACCGGTCGGGGGCAAAATTGCGGACGTAAAGGAACTGTGAGGTCCGCAGGGCGCGCGCCGGATATCCGAGCAGGTCGCGCCGGGCATGAGAGTGGCGCTCCCGGCCGGAAAGCACGAAGGACCGCCCGTGCGGCTTCCCGCCGCTCAGCAGGGGAAGGAGGCTTTGCCCCTCGAACTCTTTCGGGGCGCTCACCCCGGCAGCATCCAGGAAGGTGGCGGCAAAGTCGATAAAACTGACCAGCTCCGCACAGACCCTTCCGCCGCTTGCTCTCTCCGGCCAGGAGACAGCCAGCGGCATGTGGATCCCGTATTCGCGCATCATCGCTTTCGAGCCCGGAAAGGACATGCCATTATCCGCGGTTACCACCACCAGAGTATTGCCCAGTTCATCCGCTTTTTCGAGGATATCCAGCATCCGCAGCAGGTGCCCGTCGTAGTATTCGATCTCGTAAAAATAATCGAGAATGTCACTGCGGACTTCCTCACAATCGGGTAGAAACGGAGGAACGACGACCTCCTCCAGCTTCTTTCCCGAACGCCGGCCGATTCCCCGGTCGTACGTCCGGTGCGGCTCGTGGGTACCGAACCAGAAGCAGAAAGGCTGATCCTTGCTCCGCTCCGACAGGAATCCGCTGAAGTTGGCGGCATAGTCTTCCTTGCCCAGTCCCTTGGGGGGATTCTTCACCTCGAACCGGTCAAAGGCAGGGCCTGCGGGGTTATTCGGCCAGCCGGGCGTTTTGAAATTACACGGCCCGGCTCCTTTCCCCGTCAGGCCCACCCGATACCCCGCCCGGGCCAGCAGTTCCGGGTATACCGGCAGCGAACGCGGAAACAGGCTGGCGTGCGTACCGGCTTCCTTGAGCTGCCACGGATAGCGTCCCGTTAACATGGCTGCCCTGGACGGTGCGCAGCCCGGAGAGCAGCAGATGGCCTGGGTGAACCGGACCCCCATGGAAGCGACCCGGTCGAAGCCCGGCGTCCTCACGACACGGTCTCCCGAAGCACCGGTGTGCATCCAGGACTGATCGTCCGCCACGACAAACAGGACGTTGGGTCTTCGGGCCGATGCCCCGCGTGCCATGGCCGGAGCGGCCATGGCCGCAGCCAGGAACTCGCGCCTGGAAGGAGTGGGGAAATCGCACATTTTGGACATAGGGTACTCCCTCATGAATGTTTCTAATCCACGGTAAAAGACTTTTCCGCCAGCACCAGCGCCGATACCGGTGCCATTTCGCCGTAATACCGGGTAAAGCGCCGGCTTTCCTCTTCTTCTCGCCCGGCCAGGTTTCTGGCCCACCGGAAGCCGATCGACTGATAATAAAGTTTCGCCTGAATGGTAAATGGACCCTCGGCCCGGGAAACATCGACGGAATATCCCAGGCGGTCTCCCCCCTGCTCAAAATCGGGATCGGAGAGAGCCGCGCCGTGGACCGCCACTTCCGGGGAAGCCTGCCGCTTGTCGAATCCCCTCGGTAGCAGGCGGTTGTCTTTGATATACCGGACGGCGGTAAGAAGCCCGGTGGTTACGGCTCCCTTGGGGTCCCCCAGTATCGATTCGTAAATCTGCACCTGCTCGCCGGTGGTTATTTCGGCATAATGCGGCTCGTAAGCCGTGCCATCCGCATCATTGTCGTTTCCGACGATCCGGCCATCCGCGGAAGGAGCGCCGGATTCCAGCAGAACCTTCTGGTCCCGGTCCCGAACCACCAGGTGGATCCAGGCGCGACGCGAAGGGTAGGCGGTGGGCAGCTTGTGGCCGGCCAGGTTGTCAATCCGGACCTCTGCCCGCAGCCGGCCCGCCGGCTGTCGCACAGCGGACAGCCGGAGATCCGCTGCTTCGGAGGCCAGGTGTTTCTCGGTGCGTATGACGGCCGCTTCCAGCTCTTCGGGCAGAGCCTTGACGGCCAGCTCGCGGCGAAACCGGTTGAAGATTCTCATCATCAGAAAATTCCCGCCGAGAAACGAATGGGCCGACAGGTGCTCCCGCGGTTCCCCCAGCACGGGAGACAAGGAAACCTTCTCGTTGGCCGGCGGCATGTGGCACTCCTGGCAGGCCATGCTGTTTCCGTAGCTGCTGTGCTTCCATTCCAGGTAGGGAACCTGTTCCGGGAGCTGGCCGGTAACTTCTCCGCTGGCGCCATAGGCCGTGGTGATGAGCGTGTGGCAGCCGGCGCAAAGAGCGGCCTCCCGGATATGAGCCGCCTGGGCCGGCTCGAATTCCGAAGAGGAGGACATGATCCGCTTCCGTCCGGCATCTACCTCATACGGTCCGTGGATCTGCGGGGCGCGCGAAGACGTCTGCGGGGCGGAAAGCCGAAATCCCCCGTTGTACATCGAGGCCTGCCCGAGACCCTCCGTGGAAATCTGGTGGCACACGGTGCAGGATACCCCGTCGGCGGCCAGTTCGGCGTGGTTCGCGGACGATTTCGCCATGGGCAGCAGGGAAAAAACTTCGCCATGGCCTCCGGCGGCCTTGGCCAGGTAACGCGCCATGGGCATGTGGCAGGCGCTGCACTCGTCCTCGATCTCCGCCCGATGGGAGGAATGCTCCTGGACCTCACGGCGCACGGAAGCGATCCAGTAGGGGTCGCGGCTGGAATGGGCCATCATTCCGGCCCGCCAGAGCGCGGCAAAGGAAAGATCCTGACCGGATGGCGAAAGGATCCCGGTGTGACAGGAGATGCAGGATTCGGCCGCCCTGAGTTCGGGCAGCGCCTTGCTTCCGGGAGAACCGCCCGGACCCTGCGCCGACAAAGCCGGCATAACCGCCATCCCGATTGCAATCCAAATCGTGAAGCAGACCATCTGTTTTCTCATTTTCTCCTCCTTTACCAGCCCTGCCGGATGCCGCCGTCAAACCAGTCCCAAAGGAAATAAAAAACCAGCCGGGCTGCCCGAGGGCCGGCATCCGTCAGTGGCAGGTTTAGCCCCACGTTCATCCGGATGTGCTGCCGCGTGCTCAAGGTAACCTGCATCTGGGGTACGATGTCCCAGGCGATTTTTTCCCCCTGGATCAGCTCGCGTGCCGCGAGAAATTCCACCATGGGAGACCAGGACCGGCCCCAACCGCCCTGCGAAAAGGTCTTCCCCACGGCCAAGCGCCAGAAAGCTTCGTTGGCCGCCGGCCCGTTGAAAGGAAATCCGAATCCTCCCTGAAACTGAACGAAGCTCTCCGCAGGCAGTGCCTGTCCGAACAGAACGGCCGTCTCCAGTACGGAGTATCCGTTGCCAAACCCCAGCTCCTCCCGCCCGGTAGGAAGACCCAGCTCTCCTACCATGCTGACAATGGAGCCCTTGGAGCGGCTGTGCGCCAGCACCCTCTTGAATGCCATGGCCAGGTCGCCGATGCCGCCGTCCCAACGGTTTTCGAGGCTGTGCGCGGCGATCGGCAGAATAAACTCCACCTGATTGCGGGCCCGGAACCTTTTTTCATAAATAATCTTGGTGGTCAGCTCTCCGCTGCCTTCCACGGCCATATTGGAAACCACCAGCAGCTCATCTTCCGGAAAAGCTTTTTCGGTAAAGACGGCCTTGGGGAAATTCAGTTCCCCACGCGGCCAGGCGTGTTCCGTGCAAAAGGTGTGCACATGGTGGAGCACCTGCTGGATTTCCTCGGCCGACAAAGCCTCTCCAAAAGCCGGCATGGTGCGATGGAACCCGCGGGCCGGTCCGCCGTTGCGAATCACGGCGTGCCAGTCATGCTCCGCTTCCCGGGGAGCAAAGCGGCAGTCCGTAAAATCCGGCACAGGCACCGGCAAAGAGAGGCGGTCCGCGGGAACCCCCCGCCCGTCCGTGCCATGGCAGTGGGCGCAGGCTGCCAGGTAAATCTGCTCCGGGGTGCGCAGCGGCTTTCCGTTGCCAGATGGGCCGGCCCGCCCGGCATCGGGAAACAGCAGGAATGTCGCCAGGCTCAGGAACCCGATTTCGACCAGCCGCTTCAGGGGTTGGGATCGTTTCATTTTTCCCTCCGCAATGGAATTCATGGAGTTGAACTTTCCTTTGTTTCCTGGAAAAAGCAGACCACCCAATATTAACCGATAACGGACCGTTTGGCACCCGCTTTTCTGTCGGCCCATCCCGCCCCCCGGCCGCATGCCCCACGACAAAACAATTCGGGCTGAGGAAACATTCTCCCGGAGGGGGACCAATCCCATGAAAACTCCACAGGCATCACCGCCCGAATCGGTCCATATTTGATTTTTTGCCGTGTCGTAGTATATTCCAGTCCGGGCCGTAGCGTCTGGCGAACGGGCTGCTTCCGGCCGGAATGGAGCAGGCTTATATGATGCTTGACACACTGCGAAAGTCGGTTTTTCCGGCACTGGCCGCGTGGCTCCTGCTGTGCAGCGGGGCAAAAGCGGGAGGCTTTCTGCTGCTGACCCGCGAGGAAGCGGCCGCCATTCGCGATTCGATCCGGCAGTCCAAACCGGAAACGGACGCGCTGGCCAAACGGCTGCGCAAAGAGGCGGACCGCGCCATGCTGCGCGGGCCCTGGACGGTCACCCGGGAGAGGCCCAAGGATGTACCCGGGCTGGGAAAACAGGATTTTTACAGCGAAGGACCTTACTGGTGGCCGGACCCGGCACATCCCGGCGGGCCGTTCATCCGGCGGGACGGGGAACGATATCCCGGACGGTTCGTAGCCAACGACAACGACATGGGCGAAATGTGCGATGCCGTCTTCGCCCTGGGGATGGCCTCCTATTTCCTCTCCGAGCCAGGCTCCGCCTCCCGGGCGGCGAAGGTGCTTTCGGTCTGGTTCCTGGAGGAGTCCACGCGGATGACCCCGCATCTCGAGTTCGGCCAGGCGATCCGCGGGGTTACTACCGGGCGGGGCACCGGCATTATCGATACCTGCCAGCTGATCCGGGCCGTTCAAGGGATGATGTTTCTGGAAAACAGCGACAGAGGACCGGAGGATACAGTTCGCGAAGTAAAGTCCTGGTTTTCCCGGTATCTCGAATGGCTTACCACCAGCAAAAAGGGGTTGGATGAAAAAAAGAGCGGCAACAACCACGCCACCTGGTGGACCGCCCAGGTAGCCGCCTATGCCACGTTCGTCGAGGATCGGGATCGGCTCGCAATGGCATGGAGTCAATACCGGAACTACCTGGTACCGCACCAGATCCGGGGCGATGGAAGCTGCCCGCTGGAAGAAGCCCGTACCAACAGTCTGGGATACTCCTCCATGAACCTGAACGGATTTTCCATTCTCTGCCGGATAGCGGAAGTGAACGGAGAAGCGCTGTGGGCCTTTCGCACCCCGGACGGCTTGTCTCTTGGCCAGGCGGTCCGCTATCTGACGCCGTTCATCATGGATCCGGGCCGCTGGAAAAAAAAGCAGATCCAACCTTATAAAAACGGCAACGCCTATTTTCTGCTGCTTTCCGGCCTGGGCCTGGGAAAACCGGAATACTCCGACCTGTATTGCCAGTTGAGTCCCAGCGATGATCTGCTCCGTCTCGAGTGGGAACTGCTGGCCGCCAGCAGGAAGATCTGTACCAAGAACCATCAATCACAGGGAAACTTATGAAAACCAAACGAGCTGCATGCTTCGTACTTCTGCTCTCCTTTCTGTTTGCCACGCTGTCCGCCTTCTCCGCTGATAAAACGGCGATGAACAAGAAAAAAGCACAGCAGGCCCTTTCCTACGCTCTCGGCCAGATTACGGCAACGGCCCAGAACGGCAAAGAGGGGCTCTTTGCCCGCACCACCGAGCCGGATGGCTCCTGGCGCTGGGTAAAGCCCAACGACTGGACCAGCGGCTTCTTTCCCGGGCTGCTCTGGCTGCTGCACGAAAGCAGCGGTAAAAAACAGCTTCGGGAATGGGCCGAAAAGTGGACCGCCGCCCTGGAGGATCAGAAAAACAATGTCAAAACCCACGATGTAGGCTTCATTCTGAACAGCAGCTTCGGAAACGGTTTGCGGATCACCGGACGCAGCGAATACCGGAGCGTGCTGCTGGCCGGCGCCAAATCCCTCTCCTCGCGCTTTAATCCCACCATCGGCTGCATCCGCTCCTGGGATCACGGCACCTGGACCTTTCCGGTAATCATCGACAATCTGATGAATCTGGAACTTCTTTTCTGGGCGGCCCAAAACGGCGGCGAGCCGCGGTTCCGGGAAATCGCCGTCAGCCATGCCCTGAAGACCATTGCCGAGCACATCCGGCCGGACGGCGGGACCTTCCACGTGGTCGATTATGATCCGGTCAGCGGAGCGGTCAAGCAGAAAAAAACGCACCAGGGATACCGGGACGACTCCACCTGGACCCGCGGCCAGGCCTGGGGCATTTATGGCTTTACCATGTGTTTCCGGGAAACAGGCGACCGGCGCTTCCTGGAAGCGGCCACACGGCTGGCCAACTACTTCCTCGATCGCCTGCCACCCGATTACGTCCCCTACTGGGATTTTCAGGCCCCGGGCATCCCCCAGGAACCCCGCGATTCGGCGGCCGGTGCCATTGCCGCCAGCGGGCTGCTGGAGCTCTGTCTGCGAACCCCGGATGCCGCGCTGCAATCCAGGTATCGACAGGCTGCGGAAAAGATCCTGGACTCCCTTTGCTCGCCTGCCTATCTGACGCGCGGCACGCCGATGAAGTCCATTCTGGCGCATGCCACCGGCTCCAAAGCGGCTAACTCGGAGGTGGATGTAGCCTTGATCTACGGGGATTACTACTTCGTAGAAGCGCTGCTTCGCTATCTGCACCCGGAACGTATTCCCAAGCCCGCAGCCGCACGGTAATATGGGTCCGATCTCCAGAGGAACGGAGCCTTTCCTTCGGCAGGCCTCCGCTTCCTTTGGGGCGCGGCAGAATCACAGACAAATCGCCTCTTGGCGACCGATTCGAAGCAGATAATTTCGCATAAAATCGTTTTTTCGTCCGGTTCTGCCGTCCCGATGGGACTTGCCCCATGCTGGAGCCAACCCGGCAATGAATTGCCGGGCCACAATCCTGCCGTCCCTGACGGGACTTTGCCTGGGAATAACAGCGCCGCAAAAAGTAGCCGGAACCCCGAAAAGGGTTCCGGATCACAGCCCGGGGTTGCGCCGCAGGCGCTACCCCGGGTAGGCGGATTCGTTTGAAAATCAGCCCTGAAAGGGCTGCGCAATCATCTGCCATGGCTGGATTTTGCGCAACCCTTTCAGGATTGTCGCCTGCGGGTATCCCTACCCGGGGCCCTGCCGTCCCTGACGGGACTCCTGTCCCGGCAGAAAGATCCCATGCAGGTTTAAGCAGGGCCTCGCAAGGCAATGACGGAACATGGCTTAACGATATCCGATTTTCCGTCCCCAGCGGCTCGCGCACCAGTCCCGTTCGGGACGGCAGAACATAATGAAATATCAGCTTTTTACCGGACCGTCAAAGCAGAAAAGCCTGCAAAAGCAGGGCCTCATGCGGGGAATGCCCTGCCTGCTTCCTCCACCCTTCCCGATCTATCGGTCAGTTTTCCGGAGCTGTTTCCTCGGCAGGCGCTGGCGCAGGCAGGATTCCCAGACCGACCATTCTCTCGGTTAAATCCTTGCGCAGGCAGGCAAACACTTTTTCCATATAGTATTTTTTCGCCTTGGTTCCGATGATTTGGTCCGAGAAGAAATGGATAATGACCCACAGGGACCGGTAGGCTTTTTCCAGGTCGGGCACCAGTTCCGCCAGGCGAACGATATGGTACGGAATTTCCACTTTCGGCAGGCCGATCTCCGTGAAAATCTTCAGGTAGCGGGCCGTGGCCAGGTCGGGAACGAAAACCGTATGCAGCACTTTGGTCTTGACAATCGAAATCTCGAAGCCGACCAAGGTATTGTAAATTTCCGCCCTGCAGGTCTTGCCGTGCAGCTGTACTGTCCGGGTTCTTTGCCGGGACACGGCACCTTCGCACAGGTCACAGAAAAGCCGATACGCTTCTCCACGGCAGGTTTCCTCCACCATGGACTGCCACTCGTCCAGGGGCTTCAGTGGCGGCATACCGGGCATTTTCTTTTTCCCGCTAATGCGTTTCTCCCTTCAGGACCAGGATCCGTTGTGCGCTGCGACGAACCACATCGGCCACAGCGCGGTCCTTGGCCAGAAAGCGGATATCCCGGTCCATCAGGCGCGGCAGCAGGTGCAGGGCGGTAGCCATCGGCGTCTTACCGTTCTTGACCAGGTTGCAGACGATGGCGTAATTCTTAATCCAGGCCCGATTCTCGGCAATGAGCCGGAGTATCTCCTCCGATACGTTGCGCATGGTGGAAAAAACGCCGATTTCCTGCTCCGAAATTTTCGGGCTTTTCAGCACCATGGTCGAAACCATCCGGTTGGTGTCGCGGATCAGGATTGCCCTCTCTTCGCGGGATCCGAGCAGCGCCCGCTTGATTTTCTGGGAGGTATTGAGCGTTGCCAGCCGACGGTAAACCCCCATCTCCTCCTGCCCGGCTATTCCCAGCTTCTGGAGATCCATTTCCTCGAGAACCTCCAGCGGCTCTTCCCCCACCGCCGGGACGGGCATCTCCTCCGGCAAAACATCGAACTCCTGCTCCGCCAGCCCGGCGTCCTTGGGCAGAGCCTGCAGGGATACTTCGCTGATTGGCATTTTGCCGAAAAATTCCTCCCGGATTTCCGTGGTCAACCTTCGAATGGTGGTATCCGCGTTCGGATTTTCCAGGATATTCTGCAGGATAAGCGGGTATCGGATCAGCCGCACCTGATTGAAGAGAATGATCTGCAGCAGAGGAATATCCGCGACCAGCGCCAGATCGGCGACCGTGGCATCCGGTGTGGAATTATTTTTAGCAACGGCTTCCAGGATCGTCCGGCTGCGACCCAGAGCGAAGCAGAAAAAGGAAAGAATCAGCTTCGGACAATCCGGGTCGCTGAGCAGCGGCAACAGTTGCTCATCCGGCATCGCGGTCAGCGTCTTATCGGCCTGCACGCATACCTGCTGGTCGGGATCGGCAGTCAACCGTATCAGGACGCGCAGCTGGTCCTTCATTTCCATGGGCACCAGGCCCTTGGCAGCGGCCAGGCGCAATTGTTGCGGCCCCCGGCCGGCCAGAAGCAACGTGGAGAGATCCGGTGCCGTTTCACTCATAAGCTGATATGGAATCGTTTAAGGGGAAGGAGTTGCCTCGGATTCCGCGAGATATTCGCGGTAGTTGTCAGGAGTAAATATCAGCCGCTTCACTTCGCCAAGAGACCCGAGCCGCCGCAGAGGCGATCCGTTAATCTGTATGCTTACCCCACCCGCATTCCCCAGGATAAGGGCAATCTGATTGTTGGCCCGGAAAGGCAGCTTTTCCCCACGATAAAATTCCTGCCGGGTCACCTGCCTCCCGTCGACATTGACCGATACCCAGCAGGGAGCCTGGAATTCAATCCACAGGTTTAAAGCATAAGGCGCACCGTTATTGTTGACCGGCGGCAGGGTAGCAGGGACAGACGTCCCCGGCAGCGTGGAGGAGGGAGCGGCCGGATCGGGCGCCTGGGTCGTAGTGGTAGCCAGAAGCAGCGGCAGGTCCTGAAGATTTGCCGTCTGCGCGGCCGTCTGGGCATTTTGAATTTCGGCCTGACGGGAAACAATTTCATGATACAGGCCCAGCCCTCCCAGTACCAGCAGGAGAATGGTAACCAGACTGGTAAACAGAAACCGAAAAAAAGGCCGGTGGGCAGCAATCCGGTTTTGCTTCGGTGCCGTGCGGGCTTGGGATGGATGCGGCGTGCCTGAAATCACCCGGTAGCGATGATAGAGGTTCTCTGTGTCCAGATCCAGAATCTGGGCGTACTGACGCAAAATAAGCCACCGCAATTCTCCACCCGGCAGCTGGTCCAGTCGATCTTTCTCCAGATTGTCCAGGTGACGCCTGCTTATGTGCGTCTGCTCGGCAATTTCATCCAAGCTTATGTTCTTTTTCTGCCGGGCAGCCAGCAGCTCTTCACCTATACTTCCCATCTCGAAGATATTATTCAAGATTCCCTTCCTTGTCAACAACCACAATGCATGAGCCTGGGAATGAGGATTTGTTTCCAGGCTTGACGGAACATGGCTTCCAAGATTAGTATGCTAGCGGACCCCAAACAAGGAGAGGACAAGGGAATATTCCGGGTTTTTCATCGAGTCAGGCCGATATTATGTCATGGGATGCATTGGGAATTATTGAAACGGTAGGCTTTCCGGCCGCAGTGGAGGCCGCCGATGCGATGGTCAAAACGGCACATGTCGTGCTCGTAGGCCATCAGTATGTCGGTGCGGGGCTGGTGTCCGTCCTGGTGCGCGGAAGCGTCGGGGCAGTGAAAGCAGCCGTAGACGCCGGAGTTGCCGCCGCCCGCCGGGTGGGGGAAGTTTCCTCGATCCTGATTATTCCCAATCCGGATGAAGAATTAAGCAAGATGATACCGGATGTTGCAAGCAATATTATAAGAAATAACTTTAACTGATTACACGATTATCCAACCAGGTATGGGCATTTTAAAAACTATCGGCAACTGGCTTCTGGCGCTGGCCAACACCATGGGTGGCCCGGGGCTTTTGCTGATCGCCATCGCAGACTCCTCTTTTCTTTCCTTGCCGGAAGGAAATGACCTGCTGATCGTCGTCCTGTCCATCGGAAAGTCCTGGGAGGTGATGTCATATTATTGTGTTATGACCACGCTCGGCTCGGTTATCGGCTGTCATCTGCTATTCTGGGTGGGGAAAACCGGCGGCCGATCCGCCCTGGAGAGCCGCTTTAAAAAAAGTACCGTGGAGCGGGTGGAGTCCTTCGTGAGCCGTTATGGTGTTTCCTCGGTGATGATACCGTCCATTATCCCTCCACCTATGCCCTTCAAAGTTTTTGTCCTTACGGCCGGGGTTTTCCAGATGGATAGCTGGAAGTTTCTCGTTGCGGTTCTGGCCGGCCGAAGCATCCGTTATTTCACCTGGGGAATCCTGGCGGTTCTTTACGGAGAAAAAGTAAAAAATTTCATGGCCACCAATTTGAAACTGGTGGGCATTCTCACCTTACTGGTCCTGGTGCTGATTGTTGTCATGATGGCTTTCCGAAACTTCCGGGGAAGAAGAAGCGGCAGCGCAGCGCAGGCATAGCGCGAATTTTCGGACCGCTCCCGGCCGCCGGGAAAAAGTCCGGGAACGTCAAAGAGGGCGCCATTATGGCTAATGTCAAAAAAGAAGGCCGAGCCCGGACAAAAAAACAGCCGCTGGCAGCCGGCCCCAGTCTTTTCAGCAGCGACGATCTTTATCTTTTTAATGAGGGAAGCCATTTTCACCTGTTCGAAAAGCTGGGCTCCCACCTGATGCATCACCCCGAACAGGGGGACGGAACTTATTTTGCCGTCTGGGCTCCGGATGCCCTCCGTGTCTCGGTTATGGGAGATTTCAACGGCTGGGACCGCGAGCGAAATCAACTTCGACCGCGCCAGTCCTCCGGAATCTGGGAAACGTTCCTTCCGGGGCTTGGGAAAGGCACCATCTACAAATTTTATATACAGTCCCGCTATCACGGCCATTCCGCAGAAAAGCAGGACCCTTATGCTTTTCTTCATGAAATACCACCTAAAAGCGCATCCGTAGTGTGGGATTTGGATTTTGAATGGAACGACCAGTCCTGGATGCAGGAACGGAAAAAACGCAACAGCCTGCAGGCCCCCATGTCGGTTTACGAAATGCATGTCGGATCCTGGATGCGCACTCTGGACCGTTCCCTGCACTCTCTTTCCTACAGGGAACTGGCTCCGCGCCTGGCGGAATACATTCGGAATATGGGTTTCACCCATGTGGAATTCCTCCCGGTTATGGAGCACCCCTTCTTCGGATCCTGGGGCTACCAGGTTACCGGCTTCTTTGCGCCTTCCAGCCGCTACGGGACTCCCCAGGATTTCATGTATCTGGTCGACTACCTGCACCAGCAGGGCATCGGCGTTATCCTGGATTGGGTCCCCTCTCACTTCCCCACCGACGGCCACTCCCTGGGTTTTTTCGACGGCACCCACCTGTATGAGCATTCCGATGCCCGACAGGGAATCCACCCCGACTGGAACAGCTATATTTTCAATTACGGAAGAAACGAAATCCGGAGTTTTCTGCTGAGCAGCGCTTTTTACTGGCTCGAGCATTACCACGTGGACGGCCTGAGGGTCGATGCGGTCGCCTCCATGCTGTACCTGGACTACTCACGCAAGGAAGGGGAATGGGTTCCGAATGAATACGGCGGCCGGGAAAACCTGGAGGCCGTTTCCTTCCTCCAGCGGATGAATAAGGAAATTTACAAAAATTTTCCCGATGTTCAGACTTTCGCCGAGGAATCCACTTCCTGGCCGATGGTTTCCCGCCCCACCTACCTCGGGGGGCTGGGGTTCGGGCTGAAGTGGGATATGGGCTGGATGCACGACACCCTGAAATACATGCAGCAGGACCCTGTTTTCCGTAAATATCACCATAATCTCCTGACCTTCCGCATGCTGTACGCCTCCACGGAAAACTTCATTCTGCCCCTCTCGCACGATGAAGTCGTTCATGGCAAGGGCTCGCTGCTCAACAAAATGCCCGGTGACCTCTTCCAGAAGTTTGCCAACCTGCGGCTGCTGTTCGGCTACATGTTTTCGCAGCCCGCCAAGAAACTCCTGTTCATGGGAGCGGAACTGGGACAGTGGCACGAATGGCAGCACGATTTCATGCTGCAATGGGAGCTGCTGGGGTACGACTCGCACTCCGGGGTGCAAAAGTGGCTTGCCGACCTGAACCATTTCTACCGCCGCGAACCGGCCATGTACTATCTGGACTGCGATCCCGCCGGATTCGAATGGGTGGACTGCAACGACTGGGAAGGAAGCACCCTGAGCCTGCTGCGCAAGGGCCCTACGGCAGCGGACGTGGTACTGGGTGTTTTCAATTTTACCCCGGTGGTCCGCAGCGGGTATCGAGTCGGAGTTCCTTTCGGAGGCTTCTGGCAGGAGGAACTGAACTCGGATGCCCGAATCTACGGCGGCAGCGGCCAGGGAAACCTGGGAGGGAAAGGCGCCCTGCCCATACCTCAGCACGGCCGGCCCTATTCCCTGGAATTGACATTGCCTCCTCTGGCTGCTCTTTTCTTCACCCCGAAGTTCGGCAGCTCCCTGTAGAAAGGAAGCCTTCTTGAACCGCTTCGTCTGTATCCATGGCCATTTTTACCAGCCGCCCCGTGAAAATCCCTGGCTGGAAAGCATAGAATTCCAGGATAGCGCCGCCCCTTATCACGACTGGAATGAGCGGATCAATGCCGAATGCTACGCCGCCAACGTGGCATCCCGTATTCTGGATGAACAGGGTCGCATTCTCTGCATCACCAACAACTATTCCCGGATCAGCTTCAATTTCGGGCCGACCCTGCTCTCCTGGATGGAAAGGCAGGACCCGGAATCCTACCAGGCCATTCTTCAGGCCGACCGGGACAGCCGGGCGAGGTTCTCCGGCCACGGATCCGCGATGGCGCAGGTATACAATCATATCATCATGCCCCTGGCCAATCTGCGCGACAAATATACCCAGGTGCGTTGGGGCATCCAGGACTTCCGCCACCGCTTCGGGAGGATGCCGGAGGGAATGTGGCTGGCGGAAACCGCAGCCGATGGGGAAACTCTCTCGGTTCTCGCCGAAGAGGGAATCCGGTTCACGATTCTCTCCCCCTACCAGGCCCGAAGAGTCAGACCGCTGGGGAAAAGCGAATGGCAGGATGTGACCTCCGGCCGCATCGATCCCTCCCAGGCCTACCTTCATCGGCTGCCTTCCGGGCGTAGCATTGCCCTGTTTTTCTACGACGGGCCCATTTCCCAGGCCGTGGCCTTCGAAGGCCTGCTGAGCCGCGGGGATCTTCTGGCCGACCGGCTGATGGGGGCTTTTTCCCCGGATCGCACCGCCCGGGCGCAGCTTTCGCATATCGCCACGGACGGGGAAACCTACGGACACCACCATCAATTTGGAGACATGGCCCTGGCGTATGCCCTTTCGCTGCTGGAAAACCGCGGCGACGTGCGCCTGACCAATTATGCGGAATTCCTGGAAAAATGCCCTCCCGCCATGGAAGTGGAAATTTTTCCGGAGAGCTCCTGGAGCTGCAGCCACGGGGTGGAGCGGTGGCGAAGCGACTGCGGCTGCCGCACCGAAAACACTCCCGGCTGGAACCAGTCCTGGAGGGCGCCTTTGCGCAACAGCCTGGACTGGCTGCGGGACGCCCTGATCCCCCGCTTTACCCGGCGCGCCCGGTCCTATTTTCCCAATCCCTGGGAAGCCAGGGACGCCTACATCTCCGTGATGCTGGACCGCTCTGCGGGCTCGGTGGATGCCTTTCTGGCCCATTATGCCGTCCCGGATCTGAGCCCGGCAGGCCGGATGACCGCCCTGAAGCTTATGGAGCTTCAACGGCACTGCCTTTACATGTTCACCAGCTGCGGCTGGTTTTTCGACGAAATTTCCGGCATCGAGGCCTCCCAGGTCATCCGCTATGCCGGCCGCGTGATCCAGCTGGCGGAAGAGGTCCTGGAATGCAAAATAGAAAGCCGCTTCCTGGACAAGCTGCAGGACGCCAAAAGCAACATTCCCGCCCAGGGAGACGGGGCCCAGATCTACCGGAAAGAGGTCGAGGCCTCCCGCATTCAGCTGGAGGATGTCGCCGCCCACTACGCCATCAGCTCGGTTTTCCAGGAATATCCGCTGCAAGCCCGGATTCACTGCTACCGTATCGAGATCCTGAGCCGCCGTCAGTACGTTCTGGGAAAGCCCCGGCTGGAGGCCGGCCGGCTGAAAATCGGATCGGGAATTACCGGGGAGGAAGCCCAGCTGGCCTGGGGCGTTCTGCACTTCGGCGATCACAACATCCTCTGCGGAGTGCGCCGCCTGGCCGCGGAAGAGGAGGCGGACGGGATCCTGGACATCTGGAAAACTCCGGTCCAGCAGGCCGACCTGACCCGCATCATCCGGATGCTGGAACAGAACTTTCCCGGGGCGGTCTACTCGGTCCGCTCCCTTTTCCGGGACGAACGTCGAAGGCTGATCCATCTGATTCTGCAGACCACCATCGAAGAAACCAGCTCCGTGTACCGGAAAATCTACCAGGAAAACGCCCCGCTGATGCGGCTGCTGTCGGAGCTGGGGATCCCCCAGCCGCCCAGCTTCCGGGCCGCGGCGGAATTTGCGCTCAACGCCCGGATGCGCCAGTGCATCGAAGCCTCGAACGGAGACCCGGAGCCGGTTCGCAGCGCCCTGCAGGAAGCGGTGACCTCCGGCGTTCAGCTGGATTATCCCGCCCTGGTTCGCGACCTGGAGGAAAAGCTGGGCGAGCGTATGAAGCAGGTACAGGAGAATCCCGAAGACCAGGAAAAGATGACCCAGGTGCGCCAATGGGTGGAAATGACGCGTCAGTGGCCGGTGCCGGTCAGCCTGCATCGCGCCCAGAGCATTTTCGGCCGGCTGCTGACGGCCCATGGAAAAACAGCGAACCTCGCCCGGAGCGCCGCGGCCGGGGAAGGGCCGAAAACGGAATTTCAAAAGCTCGGCGAAAGCCTGGGGTTCAGCCCGGCTTTATTCCGGCCGCTTTCCGACAAACCTTAGTGGAATCATCCAGGGGGGGAAAGAAGTCATGAAGCGTAAGCCTACGGGCTCCCGTGTCGTCCGGGCCCCTCGCGGCACGCAGCGGACCTGCAAAGGGTGGATTCAGGAGGCCGCGCTGCGCATGCTGATGAACAACCTGGACCCCGAGGTAGCCGAAAAGCCCGAAGAGCTGATCGTTTACGGGGGTACCGGCAAGGCGGCCCGCAACTGGGAATGCTTTGACGCCATCGTCCGCAGCCTGACGGAGCTGGAGAACGACGAGACCCTGCTGGTTCAATCCGGCAAGCCGGTGGCCGTGTTTCCCACCCACGAAAGCGCGCCGCGAGTCCTGATCAGCAACGGCATGCTGGTCCCGCAGTGGGCCACCTGGGACGAATTTCGCCGCCTGGAAGCCCTGGGGCTGACCATGTACGGTCAGATGACCGCCGGCAGCTGGATTTACATCGGCACCCAGGGAATCCTCCAGGGGACCTATGAAACCCTGGCCTCCTGCGCCGCGCGCCATTTCCAGGGAAGCCTGGCGGGCCGATTCGTGCTGACCGCCGGCCTGGGAGGAATGGGCGGCGCCCAGCCGCTGGCGGCCACCATGAACGGGGCGGCCATTCTGGTCGTGGAGGTGGACCCGGAGCGCATCCGGCGGCGGATGGAAACCGGCTACCTGGACCGCTGCACCGACCGCCTCGACGAGGCGTTGCCGATGATCCTGCGGGCCAAAAGCGCCGGGCAGCCGCTTTCCGTGGGCCTGCTGGGCAATGCTGCCGAAGTGATTCCGCGTATTGCCCGAGGTAAAATCCTGCCGGACATCGTCACCGATCAGACCTCGGCCCACGATCCCCTGAACGGCTACGTCCCGCACGCAATTTCGTATCCGGAAGCGCTCGCCCTGCGGAAAAGCAATCCCTCCCGCTACCTGGAGCTCTCCCGGGCCTCCATCGTGGAGCATGTCCGAGGGCTGCTCCGGCTGCAGCGGCGCGGCGCCGTGGTTTTCGACTACGGCAACAACCTCCGCGGAGAAGCGTTCCGCTGCGGCTTGCGGCGCGCCTTTGACATTCCCGGCTTCGTGCCGGAATACATCCGGCCGCTCTTCTGCGATGGCAAGGGCCCTTTCCGCTGGGTGGCCCTCTCCGGCGATCCGGCCGACATCGAGCGGACGGACCAGGCCATCCTGGAGACCTTTCCGCGGAACAGGCCGCTGTGCAATTGGATCCGCAAGGCCCGGCAGCAGGTCGCCTACCAGGGCCTGCCGGCGCGCATCTGCTGGCTGGGATACGGAGAGAGGGCACGGATGGGCAAAGTCTTTAACGACCTGGTGGCCTCGGGCGAAGTGCGGGCCCCCATCGTCATCGGCAGGGACCACCTGGACTGCGGCAGCGTGGCCTCCCCCAACCGCGAAACGGAAAAAATGGCCGACGGCAGCGACGCCATCGCCGACTGGCCGATCCTGAATGCCCTGCTGAATACCGCCGGAGGCGCGGGGTGGGTGAGCGTGCACCACGGTGGAGGAGTGGGCATCGGGCTCTCGATTCATGCCGGCATGGTGGTGGTCTGCGAAGGCACGCCGCAATCGGAAGCGCGCCTGGCGCGGGTTCTGCAGTATGATCCCGGTCTGGGCATCGTGCGCCATGCGGACGCCGGGTACCGGCGTGCCCGGCAGAACGCCGGAAAGTACGGCCTTCCCCTCCCCATGAGGAAATAGCCTGGCCCCGATCCGGATATGGACCTCATCCTTCGAAACATCGGCCAGCTGGTCACCGTCGCCGCCGGCGGCCGGCGATGCAAGGCCGGCCCGGCCATGGCCGAGCTGGGAATTCTCGAGCAGGCCGCCCTGCAGATCCGCGGCGACCGGATCGCCTGGTGCGGGAAGGACCGCGATCTGCCGTCGCAGGGATGGTCGCACGCCGAAGAAATCGACGCCCGCGGCATGGTAGCCACGCCCGGATTCGTGGATGCCCACACCCACCTGGTGTTCGGCGGCAGCCGGGACGGGGAATTCGCCATGCGCATCGGGGGGTGCACCTACCAGCAGATCGCGGAACAGGGCGGGGGCATTCTGCACACCGTCCGGTCCACCCGCGCCTGCTCCGCGGAGGAGCTGTTCCAAAAGGCCCGCCGGTACCTGGAGGGTATGCGGAGACTGGGAACCACTACCGCGGAAGTCAAATCGGGCTACGGCCTCGAATGGGACACCGAGCGTAAAATGCTGGAAGTGGTCCGCCGGCTGTCGCGGGAGCAGCCGGTGGAGCTGGTGGCCACCTTCCTCGGGGCTCATGCCTTTCCGCCGGAATACCGGCTCCGGCCGGAAGAGTTCGTGCAGCAGATCTGCGAAGAAATGCTTCCGCTGGTGGCGGGCCTGGGCCTGGCGGCGTTCTGCGATGTGTTCTGCGAGCATGGCTACTTTTCCGTCGACCAGGGACGGGAAATTCTTCGCCACGCCCGGTCGCTGGGCCTGGCGGGAAAGGTTCACGCCGACGAGCTGTCCGCTTCGGGCGGATCCCGCCTGGCGGCGGAAACGGGCGCGGTGTCTGCCGACCACCTGGAGCACATTCTTCCGGAGGACCGCCTCGCATTGCGCGATGCGGGAACGGTCGCCGTACTGCTTCCGGGAGTGGATTTTTTTCTGGGCCACCGTTATGCCGACGCCCGGGCCCTGATCGAAGCCGGTGTGCCCGTGGCTCTGGCCACGGACTTCAACCCCGGATCCTGCATGTCCTACTCGATGCCGCTGATGATGACCCTGGCCTGCACCCAGATGCGAATGACCCCGGAAGAGGTCCTTACCGCTTCCACGCTCAATGCGGCCGCAGCTCTCGGCCTTTCGGACCGGATCGGAAGCCTGGAGCCCGGGAAGCAGGCCGACATCCTTCTTCTGGATATTCCTCACTACCGGTTTCTGCCTTATCACTTCGGCGAAAATCATGTCGCCCGGGTGATCAAAAAAGGCGTCCGACAGGAGCCCTGAATATGCCGCCGATCGTCGAGTGCGTACCCAATTTCAGTGAAGGCCGGAACCGGGAGACGGTGGAGGCCATTGCCGACGCCATCCGCCAGGTGCCCGGGGTCAAGCTGATGGGAGCCGAGCCGGACAAGGACTACAACCGCACCGTGGTCACCTTTGCCGGTGCGCCCGAAGCGGTGCTGACCGCCGCCCTGGAAGCCACCCGCGTCGCCGTGGAGCGCATCGATATGTCCCTGCACCGCGGCGAGCACCCGCGCCTCGGGGCGGTGGACGTGGTCCCCTTTGTCCCGGTTTCGGAGACTACCATGGAGGAATGCGTGGAGCTGGCCCGGCGCTACGGGCGCCGCATCGCCGAGCAGTGGGCTATTCCGGTCTATCTTTACGAATATGCCGCCACCTCGCCCCGGCGAAAAAACCTCGCCGACATACGCAAGGGAGAGTATGAGCGGCTCCCGGAGAAACTCCGCGAGCCGGACGGGAAGCCCGATTTCGGGCCGGCGGAGTTCAACCCGAGATCGGGAGCCACGGTAACCGGAGCCCGGAAATTTTTAATTGCCTACAATGTGAACCTGGCTACTCCCGCGATCGAGTCGGCCCGGGACATTGCCGAGCGCATCCGCGAAAGCGGCCGGGTGGTCCGCGACGCCCAGGGGAACCCCGTCCGGAACGAAAAGGGCGAACCGGTCCGCATTCCGGGCCTTTTGAAAGCGGTCAAAGCCATGGGAGTCTTCCTGGAGCGATTGCAGATCACCCAGGTCTCGATGAACCTGATCGATTACGATCTCACCCCTCCGCATCTTGCCTTCGAGGAGGTGACCCGGGAGGCATCGCGCCTCGGGATCCGGGTGACGGGCAGTGAAATTGTCGGCATGATCCCTTTGCGGGCCTTGCGAATGGCCGGCCAATTCTACGCCGAAGGCAGTCCCATGCCGGAAGAGGAATACATCCAGCTGGCCATACGGCGCCTGGGATTGAACCGCCTGGAGCCGTTCGACCCCTCCTTGAAAGTGATCGAATATCAGCTGGTATAATACGTAAGGGGAAAAAAGAATGCTGGTACAAATGTCTATCGGGTCCTTTCTGGAGGAGCTGGCCTCTTCTTCACCCGCTCCCGGCGGCGGCAGCGTGGCTGCTCTTTCCGCGGCTTTGGGCAACGCCCTGACGGCCATGGTTTGCCGCCTGACCCTCGGCCGGAAAAAATACGCCGGCGTGGAAGCCAGAATGGGAGAGATCCTGGCCCAGGCGGAATCCCTGCAGCAGAAAGCCGCGCGCCTGGTCGACGAGGACTGCCAGGTTTTCTGCGGAGTGATGGAAGCCTTCCGGCTGCCCAAAAACACCGAGGAGGAGGGGATCGCCCGTCATGCCGCCATCCAGGATGCCACCCGGCAGGCGGTGCAGGTCCCGCTGGAGGTCATGCGCCTGGCGGAAGCTTCGCTGCTTCTGGTCCAGGAGGTGGCTGAAGGAGGAAACCGCAATTCGATCTCGGATTCCGGTGTGGCGGTCTGGATGATACGGGCCGCCCTGGAAGGTGCCGCCCTGAACGTTCGAATCAACCTTTCCGGCCTGGACAGCCAGGACTACTGCGCCTCTGTCCGTTCGGAAATGGAAGCCATCCAGTCACGCTCCGTCCTGGCAGCCACCAGGGCGCTGGCGCTTGTGGAGGAACGGATCGGCTGAGTCCCCGGATCCGCCCCCTTTTTTCACCTGATTTCGAGGAATCATCGCTATGAATCAATCCTGTTGCTCCCGTCGTTCGTTCCTGAAAATCTGCCCGCCGGCCGCCTTTCTGGGAACTTCTTTTCTGCAAAGCTCCCCTGCCTCTCCTTCCCTTTCGATGGCCGGGTCCGAATCCGGTTTCCTGACAGACCTGGGCGTGGTCGCTCCCGCGGAGCATTATGATTTGGCCATTCGGTCGGGATACCGTTTTATCGAGGAAACCGTGGGAAGATTCCTGGTTCCCGACAAGCCCGAGGAGACCTTTCGGGCCAACCTGGACCGGGCGCGCCAGACATCCCTGCCTTTCCCGGCCGTGAACATGTTTCTCCCTGCCGAACTGAAATCCGTGGGCCCTTCCGTCAATGAAGACGCCATCTTGAAATGGGCCGACATCGCCTTCCGGCGCATGCAGACGGCCGGAATCGGGATCATGGTTTTCGGCAGCGGCGGATCCCGCCGGATTCCGGACGGCTTTGACAAGGCCAAAGCGCAGCAGCAGTTCATCCAGCTGAATCGCCGCCTGGGACCCGTGGCCCAAAGGTATAAGGTCACCATTGTGCTCGAGCCTTTGAATTACGGGGAGACCAATCTGCTCAACACAGTGGAAGAGGGGCTGGCCATGGCCCAGGAGGTCCGGCATCCGAACGTGAAGCTGCTGGCCGATATTTTCCACATGCTGCGCAACGGAGAAAGCCCCGAAGGCATTATCAAAGCCGGCTCCTGGCTGAAGCACGTCCACGTGGCCGAAAAGGAAAAACGCACCGCGCCGGGCGTGCAGGGGGACGATTTCCGGCCTTATTTCCGGGCCTTGCGAAAAATCAAGTACCCGGGCCGCCTGACCATCGAAGCTTTCCAGTGGGGCAACCGGGAGAAGGAATTTCCGGCTGCCCTTCAGGAACTGCAAAAGCAGATCCGCTCGGTGCAGGAAGAGTCCTGAGTTCCCGGAGCGGCTTTCGCCCGGCTGCGCTTTCTTCCCTGTTTCCTTTTACGGAATGGATCCGCCGCCGGGCGGACGGGAGGGTGACTCACCCTTTTCCCGGCCGCGCTGTGATCCGGTTCGACCCGCCGGCGGTCCATAATATGGCATCCGGTCGAAAGCGTCGTCGTCCTGCCGGATCCGCGGATCGGCGGTGCGATGTCGCCAGTCCTCGAGTCGCCGGCTCAGATCCTGCTTCTCCCTGGCATAAGAGACCTCCGCCGCCACGTTGTGCGTCTGGCCGGGATCCCGGCGTAAATCGTACAGCTCTTCGGGCGGACGCCTGGCAAAGCACAACTTGAACGAGAGACGAACTCCGGCTTCCTCGCGGTGCGCCAGGATCAGTTCCTTGGTCGGAGACGGATCGATGTCCCCGTAAGGGCCCACCGCGTAAGCGAGCTCCGGGTCGCCGGCCGGCCAGCGGTCGGCCCTCAGATTCCGGATATAAAGAAAGTCCCTGGTGCGAACAGCCCGAACCGGGTAGCCGGCATGCCCTTTTCTCACATCGGCGTGGCGTTCCCGTTCCAGAAAAACGGCGTCCCGATTCTTCTGCCGCCCGCCGCGGGCCAGGGGCAGAAGGCTGCGACCGTTCATGGCCATGGGAACCGGCAGCCCCGCCGCTTCGAGAAAAGTGGGCGCCAGGTCCTCCAGGCCGATGAATTCCTCCACCCGCTTCCCGGAGGGCAGCCCGGATCCCCAGCGCATGGCGAAGGGAACGTGTACTCCATCATCGTAAACATGGGCCAGGCCGCGGGGCATCTGCCAGCCGTTATCCGCGGTCATGATGACCAGGGTGTCCTCCAGGATACCCCTCTGCTGCAGCAGTCGCACGGCCTGGCCGGCCTGTTGATCGAACGCCTGCACCTCGCAATAGTAATTCAGAATATCATCGCGGACCTGCGGATGATCCGGAAGATGCGGCGGAATCCGAACCAGGGATGTATCCATGCCCGTCTTGCCGGAGCGCCCTTCCTGCCAGGGGGTGTGCGGCAGCTGGCTCCCCAGCCAGAAGCAGAAAGGCTGTGCCCCCTCTCCCGCAGCAAGAAACTCCTCGAAGGAGCGAAAGGCGGGGCCGGCCGGGTTGCGGCCACGGCCGCTTTCGGCAATCGCTCCCGGCCCCCACCCTTTTCCGGCAAAGCCCAGGCGGTATCCCGCTCCCTCCAGCAGGTCCGTATAGCAGACCAAAGGGCCGGGCAGCGTACCCCACAGATTGGCCCCTTCGCCCAGGCGATGGGATGACTGTCCCGTCAGCAGGGAAGCGCGCGAGGGGCTGCAGGAGGGGGTCGTGCCGAAGGCCCGGGTGAAAAGAATTCCCTCCCGCGCCAGACGATCGAAAGCCGGTGTCCGGACGACAGGATCGCCCTGGATGCCGGCATGTTTGGCATGCCAGTTGTCCCCGAGAATCAGAAGAATATTAGGCCGCGTGGCCTTCCCCGCGCCCGCCATCGCAGTCATTCCCGCAGCGGTGCCGGAAAGCCATTTTCTTCGCGTCATGCCATGGGACCTGTGCATACTTACTCCTGTGTCATGGTTTGAAGCGTACCGTGAACCAGTCTGCCGTGAGAAGCCAGGACCAACCGGGATCCGTCGATATTCTGCCTGGTGCTCGTGGCATCGTTGGCCGGGCCCGGGATCAAAATCCGGCGGGCCCCGAACGATATGCGGGAAACGGAGGATTCCCTGCAGACAATATCCCCGGCACCCTCCCTGCTTGTGTAAATGACCATCACCGATCCGGCGGTTTCATCCAGCAGAACAATAGCGCGGGTTCCGGCCTGATCCACCTCATAGAGAGGGTCCCACGTTCCGGAAGGCCTGCGGATCAGCAGGGCAATTTTCGGGTAACCTGGCGTATCGTAGCTGGTCTTTACGGCCGCATAAAGGGTTCCGTCCGAGCCAACCGCCGCATGCATATGATCATCGGCCATTCCTTTCCCGGCGCGCAGAGCCGATTGCGATGCGGGAATTTCGTCCGGCGACCAGCTGGTTGGAGATGCATCATCCCGATGAACCCGGAAGCCGAATTTTCCGGCATACTGATTGGACCAGAAAACTCCCACCTTCCGATCCTGCAGGGCGACGACCATGGAAATGTCGTCCGGATGGATCCCATCCGCCAGAAGAATCGGCCCCTGCCAGGTTTCATAGGGAGCATCGCTGTAGCGGGCATGAACCTGCTCGACCGCATCGGAAGCCATCCACATGCGCCCCCGGGAATCAAGGTCGATGGTGGCCGTCTCGATCCCCGCATCCAGTTCCTGGATCACATTTCGCGGACGATTGGCCCAGGGACGGTAGCTCTTTCCATCCGGGTCGTACTGGGCCGATACCAGTTCCGAACGGCTTCCCTCCAGCAGAAGGATATGCACCAGTCCCCCCGCAGGGAGGACATCGGCGTGGCTTCGGGTGGACGGGGAGATTTTATAAACGCTATGCCATCGTGTCCCGTCCAGCCTCCGGATCCAGGTTCCCGAGGAATCCGGCAAGACACACCACCATTTCCCGGCATGATTCCAGACCTTGGATTGAGGCTTCTCGCCCGTACCCGCGGTTGTGGAAATGACCTGCAGGCGGATCCCGACGGGTGGGATGGTCGCATCGGGATGGATGGCACCCGGCATCAGGATGCCGGCACAAACGGCCAGACAGAAAAGCAGGAACTTACGTTCCGTCGTTTTGAAAAACGGTGGCCTCACGTCGACGTGTTACAGCTCCTTTTCAGGCATGGCAACAATTATTCCAGTTGATTCCGTATTGTATCACGGTGATTATCACAGGCCATCTTATTTCCGGAAAAAGCCAAGGGCCACTGGCCCGGCACACGATAGCCCGCAGGTGGAACGAAAAGTCCGTCTCCCCATCGCCATACCCGGTCCCGTCTTCCTGTGAAAACAAAGGGCTCACAGGAAGAAAGGAAGAGCGGGAAGAAAAGCGGAAGGGTCTATAACCAGGAGACGGTGATTTCTTACAAATTTGTTATCGATGATGGCCCGGCAAAAATCCGAGAAACACCCGAAAACAAACTTACAAACCAAAGCCGTTTTGAGTTCAGCCTTCAGGCTGCGCGCTGCAAGCAGAATTCCGCTTGTGCCGCGCAAGCGGTAGCTTGTACTCGGAACAAAGAAGATTTTTTTCGTCCGGTTCTGCCGTCCCGATAGGGACCTACCCCGTGCTGAAGCCAACCCGGCACTGAATTGCCGGGCCACAACGAAGGGCCTTCCAAGGCCATGACGGAGCACAACGGTTACCTATCCGCTAATTCGCCCTGCGCAGTAAACACGCAGTACCCGCAAGGGACGGCAGAACCGGACTCAACGACGACTGTCTGCCGGGCTATTTTCCATAATCTCCCGGATTTTTCCGGCCATCTCCCTCAGGGTATACGGCTTTTGGATAAAGTGAATGCCCGGCTCCAGGACGCCGTGATGGGCGATGACATCCGCCGTATATCCCGACATGAACAGGCATCTCAGCTGCGGGAAGATCTCCAGCAGCCGAAAGGACAAATCCCGGCCGTTCATTTCCGGCATCACGACATCGGTGATGGCCAGGTGAATCGGCCCGGCGTGCTCCCGGGCCAGGCGGATCGCCTCCCCTGGAGACAGGGCCGCAAGCACCGCGTACCCCAGGTGTTCGAGCATTTGGGCGGTCAGCTGCAGCATGGCCGGCTCGTCTTCGACCAGCAGGATCGTCTCGTGCCCCATGGGAAGAGAATCCTGCTCGCTGTCATGATGCTCCTCCAACCCGGAGGTCAGATAACGTGGAAAGTAGACTTTAATGGAGGTCCCTTCCCCAATCTCGCTATTTACTTTGATGGTCCCATAATTCTGCTTCACGATGCCGAAGACCGTGGAAAGGCCCAGGCCGGTTCCTTTTCCCTTTTCCTTGGTGGTGAAAAAGGGTTCAAATATATTCTCCCGGGTTACCCGATCCATGCCGCATCCGTTATCGGTTACCGAAAGCATCACATATTCGCCGGGCGCATATCCGAAAGGATCCGCAAATCCGCCGGCTTCCAGCTCCACGTTGGCCGTTTCGATGATCACTTTCCCGATGCCCTGAATCGCATCCCGGGAATTGATGCACAGATTCGCCAGGATCTGGTTCAGCTGCGAGGGATCCATGCGAACCGACCACAGGCTTTTTCCCGGCTGCCAGATGAGGTCGATGTCCTCGCCGATCAGGCGCCGCAGCATTTTCAGCAGACCTTCCATGGCCGCGTTGATATCGACCACTTTGGGTTCGATCGCCTGGCGGCGGGCAAACGCCAAGAGCTCACGGGTCAGATCGGCGGAGCGATGGCCGGAGGTGATTATTTCCTGGAGTGCGGTATAGATGGGATGTGAGGAATCGAGGGACATGCTGGCCAATTCCGCCTGCATCAGGATCACGCCCAGCATATTGTTAAAGTCGTGGGCTACTCCTCCGGCCAGACGCCCCACCGCTTCCATCTTCTGAGCCTGCAGCAGCTGGGCCTCGAGCTTTTGACGCTGAACCTCGGCCTCTTTGCGCTCGGTTATGTCCCGGCAAAGAATCACGATGGCGCCCACATCCCGATTATGCAGAAGGTTCTGTGCCGATCCCTCGACCCAGCGCATCACTCCGTCCCTACGTCTTATCCGGTATTCCGCACTTTGTGTGATTCCCGGATGCCCTACGACCTGCTGCCAGACTTCCGATAACCGCGCCCGGTCTTCGTCCTGCACGATTTCGAATCCGCTCCGACCGATTCTCTCCGCCGCATGAAATCCGTTGATGCGGCTCATGGACGGGCTCTCGTAGAGAACCCTGCCCTCCGCATCGGTAAAAATGAAACCGTCGATACTGTTCTCGACCACGGCTCGAAATTTGGCTTCGCTGGTTCGCAAGTCCTCGACCGCTTTCTTACGCTCGGTAATATCGCGCATGAAAGCGAAAACCAAACCGCCGTTTTCCGCCACGTACTGCAAGCTGACTTCCACGTCATAGGAGGAGCCGTCCTTTCGCCGATACCTGCTTTCGAACCGATCCGCGCCGGTTTGGCTGAGGTCCGCAAGGCGCCGGGCTGTTTCACCGGGGGACTCCGCCACTTCCAGGTCGGAAATGCTCATCTGCAGCAGGGACCCCAGGCGGTAGCCGCTCATCCGGCACAGAGCCTCATTGGCTTCCAGTAACCTGCCCTGCATGTCCAGGCAGCAGAATCCGTCGAGTGCGACCCGGGAAATGGTATCCGCCCGTTTTTCGAAAAGGGCGATCTTCCGACGGCTCTCGATCTCCCTCATTTTTTTCAGGCCGCTCTCGCACAGAATGGTAATCAGTCCTTTGATGAAAAACAGGTAGTGGTTGAGCTGATCCTGGGTCCAGACCGGGACCTTCTTCACGGCAGAAAGATAGTCTTCTTCGTCAAATCCGAACTTCCGGGCCTGGGACCGGAAAAACTCCATATCGGGTTCTTCCAGGAAGAACTGGCCGGTAAAGTAGTTGCCGTAATGGACTGATTCGATGATGATCGGCGTGGCGTTGTCCACCAGGCCGTGCGGACATCGATAGGTGACCGCGGGGTTGGCTTCCTCCAGGTGGCTGAGGATATACTGATCGCTCTTGATGCACTCGCGCTCGCAATCCGGATGTTTGCGGTGAAACCGGGTGCAGATTTCCTGCCAGGCAGTGGCCGTGAGCACGTTGCCTTCATTGTCGATCAGGGAGGCAGGAAAGGAATAGATCTCATTGAGCCGGTCCTGCAGGATCTGCAGCTGCGGAATGTCGATTAAATCCTGGAGCCGATAGGCCATCACCGCTCCTTTTCCGAATCAGCTTAGAGGGAGGCGGTACCGGGAAAGAAGTTCGTGCATGGATTCCACAACCTTCCGGCTTTCCTGGCCTTCCGCCGTCGAGGAAAGCAGCTGTCTCAGCCTTCCGGTTCCATCCGCCAGCCGGCGAAGATCGTCGCCAAGGACCTCGGTCGTTTGCTTGAGCGAAAGGGAAAGAGGGTGCAGCTGATCCTTCTCGCGAATCGAGGTGATGGTCTGGAAATTGCGCTTCCCCAGCTCGTCGATCCAGATCTGGAACCGGTAGAGCGGACCGGCGATCTTATGGCTGGCAAAAAGCACAAAAATAAAGATCAGGATGGACGAAAGGAAAAGGTTCAGCAGCCCGAGAGTGAGCAGAATCGGCAGGATCATCTGCCAGACGGAACGGTAGGTGGCATGGGCGGAGGCCAGGTTGGTTTTCAGCTCATCCCCGAAAAAGAGGTAGGTGAAACAGGTGAAAAGGACCAGCATAAACAGGTTGATGGCCATGAACAGCGCAATCTGCCGAAACTGAAATGTCTTGTCGATCAATACCCGCGTTCTTCTTTTATGATTGTCTTGTTCCATCTTTTGTCCCTCTCAATGGCAGGACCGGCAGAGCTGGCCGGAATTGTTTTTCTGAACCAGAAAATAGGTGTTATGGCGTGCGGAGCGCCGGAACATGCCGGAAAAAAGGCTGGTGCTTTTCCAGGGCTCGGAGTCGAACCTCGGTCGGGTCAGGTCGTGGCAGGTGATGCAGGCGGTCTGCCCCTTGCTGTTGAGCCGCAGGACGGCGGGCAGCCGGGCATCGATCAGCGAACCGACGGAGTGATGTCCTTCCACCACATTCTTATGGCACTTAAGACAGAAAAAGCTGCAGGCCCGGGCCAGGAAGTCCTTCGAGGGATCGGGCCCCGGAGAAGGATGGCAACCCCCGCATTCCGCAGCCGGCTTGGAAAGGAAGGGCATAACCGCCATGGCCTCCCGGTCCGGCAGCTGGCTGAACAGAATTCCGGTGGCACTGATAAGCAGCAACAAGGAACCATGGATCGTCCATTTCATCGGAGTGCCTTCTTAAAAAACGAATACGACCTGACCGAAAATGGAATGCTTTCCGATCTCCATCTCCTGGCGGAGATCCGCATCCCCTCCCAGGGCCTGCTGGTATTCCAGCTTGAACTGAAAAGCTTCCTTCCAGCTCCAGTGCAGCCCGGCAACCAGGCGGTTGATCCGCTGCCACTGCCATGAGTCTGCGTCGCTCCCGGTCATCATGGCGTCGGCCGGTGATTCCGGTGCCATCGGGGTTCGGCGCTGAAACCGGTCGAATCGGCAAAAGGAGCTCAGCGGCGACTTCACGGGCAGCGGCAGCCGGTAAATCCAGGTGACATGAAATCCGTTGAGGCGCAGCAAATGCTCTTCCCAGTCGATCCCCTGGTTGTCTCTCTGCATGAACTCGCCGACCAGATGCGAGCCGCCCGATTGCACATCAAAATCGAAGGCCCAGGCCCGCTCCTGGAAACCGTTCTGCCCGTTAATGTCGTACAGGTAGGAAAAGCCGACTTCCAGGGGATGCGATTCCATCCGCCGGCTCAGAGAAAAAGGATTGGTGAACGGAGTGAACCCGATCCGGCCTCCATAGGAACTCCCGGCGCCCACGCCCTGCAGAATCATGAAAACATAATTGTAGGAAGGGGCGGCGCCGAAGGCGCGCAGGCCCCACTCATTGTAGCCGCCGTTCATCACCAGATCGGTGGTCCAGGGCGGGGAAACTGTGATGCGGTCCTTGTTGGCAAAATAAAGCCAGTCGTTTCCGAAAGGAACGTCGAAGCGGCCCAGCTGCAGGTGGAATCCCTTCTCCACGAAAATTTTTCCGCGCGGCGCCACCGACTTTCCGCCCAGGTAATAATCCACAAAGCCGACGGTCAGCTCCGGCGCAGAATCGTTTTCGAACACCACCGCCGCCGAGGCGCTCAAATTGGGAGCGAAGTCCCGGTCCAGGTCCACCTCCAGGTTGCCGAAGGTGGCGTAGTGCGGCAGGTTGGCCGGATTGGAGAACAGGACATCGGCAAAGCCGTAATAGCGGATCCCGGTTTTTTTCTCCACCCAGTTTTGACTGGCGACGATCCTGCCCTGAAGCTTTTCGATCACCCCGGGAGCAGGCTCTGCGGCAGGGGCCGTTGCCGGCTCCTGCGATCCGGGTGCAGCGGGCTCGTCCGGCCGGGCGGCCGTGGGCGAACCTTTGCTTTCGCCCGGTGGTTTCTCCTGTGCCTCCTGTTCGGCGGCCCGACCATACATTCCCAGGGAAAAGGCTAACCATAAGAAGCAGGCAACCGCAAAAATACATCCCTTGCCCGCTTTGGATACCCATTCGCGCCAGGTAAAAAAGGAATCCACGCCTTCTCCTCCTTCGAATCGACCGAATCGTCCTTCCTTTTCTTAATGGACCCTGCGGCCCCAGTGCTTTCAGATTTCCCGTCCACCGCATCCTTTCAGGCGGTACGAGCCTGCGGTTCGGACGAAGAGGAGGCTCCCAGCTGAAACCGGTCCACCATCCGGTAAAGCTTTTGCATTTCGGCATCCAGCTCTCCTGCCGCCTGCTGCAATTTCTCGGCACGAACGGTGTTCTGCCGGGTGACATCGCGGACCGATTGCACCGAGTGGCTGACCTTCTCCACACCGTGGGACTGCTTCTGACTGGAATCGGCCACCTGGTTCATCAGCGTGGCCACTTCCTGTATCTCTTCCGTGATCCGCTCCAGGATCCGTCCGATCTGCTGCGACTGCCGCTCGCCGTTCTGCGCCAGGTCCACGGATCGGCTGGTCATGGCCTGGGTCTTGTTGGAGGCCTCCTTGGTACGCCGGGAAAGCCCGCGAACTTCTTCGGTAAACTGCTCGAACCCGGCTACCGCCTCCCCGACATGGGCCGCTTCCACGGCGGCGTTCAGGGATAGAAAATTCGTTTTCATGGCGATCTCGTCGATCTGGCTGCGGATCTTGAGCAGCTGGGCCACATCCAGGCCTTCCTTCTGCTTCTCCCCGCCGGAGGCGCTCCCTCCGGAAACCGCAATCGTATCGCCGATCTTTTCCGCCGCCTCCTTCATCTGTCGGGAGAGCCGGCGCACCTCCTCGGCCACCACGGAAAATCCGCGGGCGGAAGCAGCCACCTTGGATGCCTTGCTGGCCGCGTCTCCGGCAATGCTGTCGGTCTTGACCGAAATGTCGTTGATCTCCCCGAGAATGCTGGAGGTTTCCCTGGCCGCCTCCGAAAGGACGCTCATCTCCTCCACCATGGCCACCGCGGCGCGGTTTCCGTCGCGGATGATCCCGTTGGCCTCCTCGGTAATCTTCCGGGTCTTCCCGGTAATCTGCTCGTTTTCCCGGCAGATGCCGATGATCGTTCCGATTTCCTCTGCGGTCTGGTCCAGGCAGCGGGTCTGCACCCCGGCCCCTTCACCCAGTTCCTGGGCGCTTTCTCCGATATGCTCGCTGACGGCGGAAACGCTGATCACCGATTCCGCCATCTGGCTGACGGCCGAATGGAGTGCCCCGCCTGTGGAATTCAGGGCTTTCTTGATGCGGTTGTGATCGCCCCGATAGCTGCCGGTCATTTTGGCCGTCAGGTCGTACTGCGCCAGGCTGCCCAGCACCACGCTGGCCGCCTGCACCGGCTCAATAACCGCATCCAGCGTTTCATTCACGCCGCGGATCAAATCCTCCCACTTCCCCTTGTAATCCCAGCTGTTGCCCCGCGTGTTCAGTTTTCCCTCCTGAACCGCTTTGGTGAGGTACTGGGTTTCCTGATGCATACCGTACATAATGGCCAGCAGGGTATTCAGATTCCGCTTGATGCGGTCATACTCCCCTTCATAGTTTTCAATGATAAAGTCGGGCAGCACCCCATGAGCGATCTGGTCAATATAGTCGGCGGTTACCCGCAGCGGCCGGATCAGCACATCCAGCATCTGGTTGAGAAGCGCCATCAGCTCGGCCTCCGGGCCGGAAAATCTGGCCACCTCGGCCCGCGCGTTCAGGTCGCCCTTCATCATGGCGTCGATCAGCCGTCGAATCTCCCGGATGCTGTCATCCGACTGCCGTATTTCCTGCATATCCATTTTACTGCTCCTTGCAACTGATTCGGTACCTGCCGACTTGCCTTTTCACTTCTGCGACCGCTTCGGGGATGGCTGCCGCAACTTCCCCGGATAACGGCGCGCCCAGTTCCGAGAAGTTCCGGCCTTCCACTCCCACCAGCACTACTTCCCTTGGCATTCTTTCATTATATAAAATCCGGCCCAGTTCGATCACTTCCCGCACCCCCAGGCCGTGCGGCGTAACCGCCGCTCCCCCCGGCCGGGGCAGCCGGTCCCAGTCCAGTACGTGAATGGTCCCCGGCGGTTGCCCCAGCTGGACGGCATCGACGATGACCAGCAGGTCGTCGGCCTCCAGCAGATCCAGCAGTTGAATCCCGCTGGTTCCCAGCAGGAAAACCTTTTCCCGGTGGCCCAAGCCTTCCTTCATCAGCGCTTCGAATACCGCGCCGCCCGCCGCATCGTCACCAGCCAGCGAATTCCCGATGCATACGATCATGGCTGTTCTATTCCGGACCGCACTACTGCATTTCCAGGTCGATCCGGCATTCTTCTCCGACCGACTCGATGTTCGACTTGGTGGGCCGGGAAGTCAGCTCATTCAATACGCCGTCGAGGTAGGCGTGAAACAGGCGGCAGAGGGTTCCCCCCAGCGGAAGATCCCTCGACTGGCAGACTTTGCGGATGACGCAGCGGCGAAAGTGAATCCTCGCTCCGGAGGGGGTGCAGTTCTCACCGTTGAAATCGAACCCCCGCTGCATCTGCCGGGCGGCGGCCTGCACCACCTCTTCGAGACGGGGATCGGGAAAATAGACCGGCATCTTTTTTCCGTGGTTACGCCCGGCAATCCTCCCCACCGGCGCGATAGCCCCGCCCATCAGGTCGTCGATGGTGGCAGCGAAAATGTCCATCAGGAAGGACACTTCGGTCATGGCCATTTCGTGATCCTTCCGGCTCAGATTCTGCGGTGTGGCCGCGCTCATAGGAAAGCCTCCTTTTTCCTGCAGAACTGCAGGTCCCGATAAAAATTCTTAACCACAGGAAAGTCGGAGTGGGTAATGGATTTGGAAGGGCACAGGTAGCTGCAGCTTAGGCACCCGATGCAGTCTTCGCTCTCGCGGACCCGCGCCTTGCGTGCCGGCTCGTCGAACTCAAAAACCTCGGTGGGGCAGATGTCCACGCACATGCGGCAGCCGCGGCATCCGGATTCGTTGATCTCCACATGAACCATACTTCACCTCCGCACCGTTTGAACGATTTCCTGATTGTGCCGGAAAACGATTTCCAGGGGCATTCGCCCGATGGCATGCGTGGCGCAGGACAGGCACGGGTCATAGGTGCGGATGGCATATTCCACCGCATTGAGCAAAGCGGGATCGCCTTTTCCGACGGCGAAGGACTGCGCCGCCTGCAGGATCGACTGGTTGATGGCATCGTAATTCTGCTGGGTGGCCACAATCAGGTTGGCGGAGCGGACAATCCCCTCCTCGTCCACCTCGTATTCATGGAACAGGCTGCCGCGCGGCGCTTCCACGTGCCCCACCGCCTTCCCGGCACGCAGCTTGACCGCCACCCGGGGCTCGCCCCAAATCGCCGGACTGCGCAGGATTTCCGCCGCTTTTTCGCAGGCGTACAGCAGCTCGATAAAGCGGGCGTACATCTGCAGAAGGGTCTTGTGACAGGGATTCCCGAAAGATTGCCGGAATTCCCGGAATTCCTTGTCGGCCTCCTCGGTTTCCATGCCGTCGGCGCAGTTGATGCGTCCCAGCGATCCGACCCGGTAAGAGCGGCTTTCCTGGCCCTGGCGGATGCGCACCTTTTTCATATAAGACCACTCCACGACCGACTCCACCAGGTACTTGCTGTAATCCCGGCTGGGGAATTCCGCTACCGGAACTCCGTTTTCATCGGTAATCCGCAGCAGCCCGTCATAAAAATTGACCTTGCCGCCCTGGACGGTACCCATCATCCAGGCGGGCATGGACCAGCTTCCCAGCTTGTCGGAGTGCTTCTCCAGCTGACGCAGCAGCAGCTCCTTACCCACGGCCAGCAGCTCCCGGACCAGGCGCAGCGCTTCCGCGGCCCATCCCTCCAGCGTCGCATGGTTTTCCTTGTCGAGGGCAAAGGTGATCCCGCCGGGAACGGCAGTCACCGGATGCACGCCGCGCCCTCCTACCATTTCGTTGATTTTCTGCCCCAGAGTCCTCAGCCGCAGGGCCTTCCGGGTCAGCTCCGGCGCGGCTTCCGCCATGGCGGCGATATTCCGCACCGCAGGGTCGGCATCGAATCCCATGATCAGATCGGGTCCTTCCAGGGCGAAAAGCGCCAGGGCGTGGGAGTGAATGAAATGCCCCATGTAGAGCAGCTCCCGCAGCAGACGTCCGGCCGGCGGCGGGTCGACTCCTGTCAGTGCATCCAGCGCCTTGGCTGCCGCCAGGTGATGAGCCGAGGGGCAAACCCCGCAGATGCGGGCGGTAATCAGCGGCATCTTGTCCGCCTCCATTCCCACCAGGATGCGCTCAAAGCCGCGCAACTCGTTCACCACCAGTCCGGCGCCGGCGACCGACCCATCGTCGGTCATGTCCAGGAACACCTTGGCGTGCCCCTCAATCCGGGTGACCGGGTCGACAAGAACCATTCGTTTCATAAGCTTTCCTCCACTTCCGCAATCCACTTCCGGATCAGGAAGGTCGATTTTTCGCCGATCATGCGCGAGGCCATGGCATAGGAATAGTGCGACTTGGCCGACCGCTCCATCGCCTTGATAATGACCGGCTGCTCCAGCCGGGTCAGTCGGGCCATCCGGTCGGCAACCTCGGTGCGGATGTCCCGGTTGGGTTCGGTGAGAATCTCCATCGTCGGACCGGCGCAGCCGGTGCAGGGTACTCCGTTTTTCGGGCAGGGCGCCAGGCAGCGGTCCAGGGTTACCGATCCGAGGCAGACATATCCCTGGCTCAGCAGGCAGAGGCTGGGATCCGGGATTCCTTCGTGGTAGGACTGGATGCGGTCCGTATCGCAGCGGTCCATGTTCCTCTGGCAGTGGGCGCAGACCGCCTGGTCCTGGGCCTTGGGCGCCCGCCCTTCGATCAGCGCCAGAAGGGCGTCAAAGATGAAGGTCGGATGCGGCGGGCAGCCTGCCAGGTAGAGATCCACATCCACGACCTCGTCGATGGGCGTTACGATTTTTTCCAGGGAATCGATCATCTCTCCCGGCGGGACGGACGTTTCCGTGGTTGGGTTGTTCCGGTAGGCCCGGTCCAGCAGCTCCTCGCGGGTGTGCGCCAGGGCGGCCCCGGGGATACCCCCATAGACCGCACAGGTCCCGAAGGCAATCAGGCTTTTGCAGCTTTTGCGCATCTTCTCCGCGGCATGGCGGTCATGCTCGTTCCGGATAGCTCCGGTGAGGATTCCCACATCGGCGGGAGGATAATCCTTCTGGTCGGTCAGCACCGGACAGCGCTGGATCTGCACATAGCCCAGCACGTCGAGTATTTTTTCATGCAGATCCACGATGGCGCAGTGGCACCCGCCACAGGCGCTCAGCCAGTCGGTATTCAGGCGGACTTTATTGTTTTCCATGGCAACCTACGCAGGTAATGGATTCTGTTTGCGGAACAGGGTCAATCGCTTGTAACAGGCGTTCTCCCCGGCATGAACAATCTCCAGCCGGGAGGAATAGCCGGTGATGTTTTTCAGGGCTCCGGAAAAAAAGCCGAACATCATATTGCAGAGCGATCCTTTCTGCGGATGCCCGTAGCAGAAAAGAGACTGGCGGATCATGCAGTCGCGGAAAACCAGCATGATCTCTTCCCCCTCCTGGCTCAGGTGTACCATTTCCTTCTCGGATTTCTTTTTGAACGGTTCGAAGGCCCAGAGACAGTGGTTCTTATAAAGAATGGAAGATACTTCCTGTAGCGCGTCCTGGAGGTCGTCCACACGGTTGGCGCCCGAGGAAAACTGCAGGCCGAGCTTTTCGCCGGCCAGATAGGAAATGCTTTTGGAGGGATCTCCCAGCGCTTCCTCCAACCCGGCCGCCATGGCTCCCAGGAAATTCATGGCTTCCAGCAAATCGCTGCGCAACGAATCTGTTTCCGACATCTAACCCTCCCACTTGCAAGAGACTTGTGCGCAACACCGTCCTGGCAGCCGCTCCGGTATTCAAAGAGGAATTTCGTCCCCTTTCTACCGTTTCCAGTTCCTGCTCTCTGCTTATTCCGGACCGAAGGTGCGATGTTGCGCAGAAGGTACTATTTTCCCGAACGAACCAGCGGTGTGAACCGCTTTCTCCCTCCCGGCGGATATGCGGGAAAGAATACTCTTTCTGAAGACTATTTTTTATAACCTCGACAGGGAGGCAAAATCAACTGCTTTTTTCTTTTTCTGAGAATATCGAATGGGGAATAAACCCGGCGAAGAGCCGGTCGTCCGGGGCACGCCAGGGCGTGCCCCGGACGATTGAAACGGTATGGTTTACGCTGCTAGAAGGACTCCATGGTGGCCTTGTCCTCCTCGTCGTTCAGGGGAATGGCCGACGGAGCCGCCAGCCTCCTGGGTGCCGGCCGCGCCGCGGCGGGTGCTGCCGCGGCCCGACGGGGCGCCGCGGGAACCGGAGGCAGG
>CAINFC010000064.1 GCA_903847975.1 uncultured Acidobacteriota bacterium
AGGTTCTACAGGGGCGAGAGGAACGATCTTCTTGGGGGGAGGGCGTGGTTGGGTTTCCCACAAACCCAGATGCTGGAGAATTTTACGAACGACCGCCTGATCCTCGATGAACGATACGATTTTCATGGGGCCCCGGCACTTGGGGCAGATCCGTGGGGATACCAAATAGATTTTCGCAATTAATTGTGCCCAGGTACGCCGACAGGCCTTACGAAAGGGGGTATCGTCAAGTTCTGCGAGTGGTTCTGCTGCCGGGGGTGAAGAGCCGGTCGGGGTAGCGGCGGCGGCTGATTGGGCGGCTTTTTGTCGCAGACCCCCTGCTTTTATTGGAGTACCAGCCCAGGTAGCGTATGAGTTGTTGGCCGGTATCGGGGATATGGTCTGTAATCGAAGCGAGGACATCCAAGGGTTCCTGGTGGGGAGCATCGGCGGCGAGTAGAGGATGGCCCGACGAGGACTTGGGCCGATACTCCACCGTACCATTCGGTCCATCGTAGGAGAGGCGGTCGAGGGATATCGGAGCCCGAGAGATATAAATGGCAAGCTTTTCGCGGGCCACGGTATCGCCGGGCAAAACCGGGTGGCCTTGATAGACGGAGAAGCCGGTATGCCGGAAGCGATCGAGTATTTCTATCGTTGCCGGATAGATTTTTCCCAAGCGTAAAAGCTCCTGTAGAAGCTTATGGCGGAAAAGCAGCATGAGTTGTTGCGGATCGGGAGGAGGCAGCGGCTGAAAAAAGCCGTCAGGCAGAAAAACGCCATCGGTAACGATGCTATGGCAGTGGGGGTGCCAATTGGCGGTCTGATCTCCATAGGTTTGTAAGGAAACGACCATTCCGGGAACAGCCCGAGGATCGTCGGCCACGGCTTGCATCATCTCCCGAACGGCGGCATAGGCGCCGGCACTCAATAAACCCAGGAGTTGGCGGTCGAAGCGGAAGTGCTGACGGATTAACTTTGGCACCGTAAAAACAACCTGACGGTGGGGGACGTCGGCCAGGACTTCGGCGGCCAGCCAGTCGGCGAAAGCGGCCACTCGTTTGGCATGGCACGAGGGGCAAAAGTATCGACCGTGGCAAGAAAACGCCAGGATCATCTCCTGGCGGCACTCCGGGTTTTCACAGCGGATGCGGGCGAATCCGTGGCGTAAATCACCACAATCCAGGAACCGGTCGGCTACCTTGCGAATGACCGGCCGCCAGAAGCCGTGCTTTGGGGCAAAGCGATCATCGTAAACTCGCTCGAACTCATCGAAGTAGTCTTCGACCAGTCCAAAAAGCGGTGAGGCCTTTGGATTCCGAGGGAGATAGACGCCTGCCACAGGTTCCACCACAACCTATCCAACCGGCAGACGTGCGGTTTTGCGAATCGAAGGTCTGCAGGGCCATGTCCGGCGGAAGGTTTGTGCGGCGGGAAGGATGGAAAAAGCGGATAGTGGAGGGACCTATCTCACCGCTAATTCCGACCCGGCCTCCGACAGATTCATGGATATCGCAGCGCTCGGGAGGCGATCCAGGAATAGTTCCGCAGGAATAAATACCTCCGCCATTGCCGTGTATTCTTTTGCCACTTCAACAGCAACCTCGCTCATTTGGTTACTTCGGCGTCGACGAAGATGATCCCCTGGATGGCCCGGTGGACTACCTCGGGTGATCCTTTGTAGATTTCCACGTCGTATACGTACTGACCATTCCTGTCGGCGGATTCGTAATTGGTGCTATCCACGGAGGTTCTGCAGGCGGTCAGGGCGGCGGTAGTTTCGGCTTCCAGGAGAATGTCCATTTTGCCGGCGAGGTCATCGACTTTGTAGCCCATGTTCATGTTGTCCGGAAGGGAGCGAAAGCGGGCCGATACGGCCGGGGTAAGGATCTCGTCGAAAGTCATCCGGCCGGACGGGTCGACCCACGATTCCAGGTGGCCGGCCAGGGAGTAGGACGGGGCATTGTCGAGCCGCAGCGGCGGGGAAGCTGCGCCCCTTGCGAGCGGTGTCAGCCCTGAAAAAAGCAGCGCTGCCGGCCATAAAGGCCGCCGTTTCACGAGAGGGATGCCTCGAGGCCGGAACCCGTATGGAAGCACCCGCCCTTCCCGCAGCCGGCGTGAGCACGGGCCTGCGGCCGGCATGCCCGGGCGGCTTCCCTTGATTCATCGGTTTTTCTTTTATGGCGATTCCCGTTCATCCTGCTTAAAATAGGTCATTCCGCAACCGGCTGTCTAGCGGACAGAAGCCTGCGTTCCAACGCAGGATGATTTCGATCCCGCAGCCCTCAGGGAGATGGGAGGATCGGCCTCGCAGCGCGCAGCCTGAAGGCTGTACTCAAAACGGCTTTCGTTTGTAAGTCTGTTTTCGGGTGGCTGCTTTTTGCGTCTTCCTCTTTTGTGTAATCTCGCAAAAAATCAAACCGGTGCCTTCCGGAAGAGGCCTTTCCGTCTCCGGAGGAGGACGTGTGGGCCGTTAAGGATTTGTATTCAGCAAGGCGGGCGGAAGGCCCGCTGGCTTTTTCCGGAAATAAGATGTGGGCCTTTGGGCGAGGCCATCTTTGGGGATGAAGCGTCAACAGGTATGTATTGTTACGGCGTGACGAATTCGCCCACCCAAGATCATTTCCCGACCGCAGGAGGCGTAAGCTGGCTCCGCTTCAGGACAACCTGTTCGAGTATTTTTCCGTCCTCCCGAATCAGGCGGAAGGTTGCCTCCGGATCCTGGACCGTGGCGTCGATGGTGAACTCGCCAAAGGCGTAGATGCGGCTGTAGCCGAATAGCTGCACATCCTTCCAGCCGGAATCGGTCACCTTCGGACCGGATCGCCCGCCCAGGCTGGCCGGCTCGAATTCGTAGAAGCTGAAGCCGGAGGGCCGGGGGATACGGAATCCGCGAGCGCCATGCCGGTCCCCGGAGACCAGCAGTATTCCGGGGATCCGATTCTTCTCGATAAAGCGGAACAGCCTTTCGCGTCCC
>CAINFC010000065.1 GCA_903847975.1 uncultured Acidobacteriota bacterium
AACGCAGGGAATTCGGGATTTTGCGGATCTGCCCGGCAGGGCGCAGGACTACATCCGCTACCTGGAGGACGCTGTGGGAGCCGGGGTAGCCATTGTTTCCACCGGCCCGGACCGCAACGATACGATCCTTCGCCCCGAAGGATTCCTGGCCGACCTGGTCGTCTGAGCGCCCGGCAACAGACCCTTCCGCTTTTCTTCCCGCTCTTCCTTTCTTCCTGTAAGCCTTATCTTTTCACAGGAAGACGGGAAGATCAGGAAGTAAAAAAGAAGCCGTCCGTGTATTTCGGCAGGGAAGAGGGACTTTTTGCGACGAATCACCAGGGACAGAATCGCCAGAGGTCCGGCGTTCCGGTGGAAGCCCCGAAAAGGCTGGCTTCACGTCGTCGGAGCCCGCCGTTTCCGCACGGACCTGAACCCGCGCGCCTACCATCGCAGGCGGCGGCGCTCCGGCATGGAAACCCGGAATCCGGTCGGTTCCGGCCGCAAACGGCAGCCCGCTGTAAAAATCTCGTCGCAGGCCTCCTCTTCGCAGCAGACTTTGCAGGAGCGCTTGAAGGCGTCATAGGATATCAGCTCCACATCCGGAGAGAGGTATCCTTCCCTGACCGGCTCCGGCCGCAGAAGATCCGTGCTCAGGTACTTCTTGTTGCTGTCGGCAAAAACGGTAGCCACGGCCGTCGTGGAGCCAAGCTGGTTCTGGATTTTCAGGGAGCCCAGGAAGTTGGCCCCTGAGGATATTCCCACCGCCAGACCCAGCTGCGAAGCCAGCTTCTGGGCCATCAGGATGGCGTCGCCGTCGGAGACGCATACCGCCGGCTCCAGCTCGTCCAGCCGGACGATTTCCGGAATGAAATCGTCGGAAATGCCCTGGATCCGGTGCTGTCCGACCTTGTAGCCGGTAGACAGCGTGGGCGATTCCTGAGGCTCCAGCGGGTAAACCTTGACCTCGGAATTGACGGAGCGCAGAAAGCGCCCCACGCCCATCACCGTTCCGCCCGTGCCCACTCCGGCGACAAAGGCCTGGGGCAGAACCTGGTGCCGGAGCATCTGCCACCAGAGCTCCGGTCCGGTGGTCTTCTGGTGGGCTTCGGCGTTGGCCGGATTGGCAAACTGCCGCGGCAGGAAAACATGCTCCCGCTCGCGGCTCATCTCCTCGGAGCGCCGGATGCAGCCCAGGAAGCCGCCCTGTTCGCGGCTCACCGGAATGATTTCGGCCCCCAGGCTGCGGATGATTTCCATGCGCTCCCGGCTCATCCAGTCCGGCATCAGGATCTGCACCCGGTGGCCGAGGGCTCGTCCGATGGCGGAAAAAGAGATCCCGGTATTGCCGCTGGTGGCCTCCACCAGGGTGTCTCCCGGCCGGATGCCGCCCTGCTCATAGGCTTTCTGCAGAATGTACAAAGCCATGCGGTCCTTGATGCTGCCGGTGATGTTGTAATGTTCCGCCTTGGCGTAGAGCGTGCGCTTTTCCCCCCGGTAGCGAAAGCGAATCACCAGCAGCGGCGAATTGCCCACCAGCCGCCATAAATTGGCGAATCGCATGGAAATTTCCGGATCGGCGATCTGATTTTTCATTGGTCCTGCCCCTCGGTTCGGCTTTCTGATTGTGGTTCGCGGCATTCCCCTTCCCGCCTTGGGCATGGGGCGGCCGCCTTTTTCCGGCAACCTTCATTCATTATAGCGAATGCATTATAGCCAATGCGGCCGGAAAACGGGACAGCGGGAATTTCTTGACAGCGAAGGCCGATAATAGGTATAATAGTACCGGAATATACTTGGAAAGGCGGACGAGATGAGTTCCTTTGTGAAAATTTCGGAAGGGGCAGCCCTGGCGCTTCACGCCTGTGCCCTGCTGGCGCAGCATCCCGATGACTATTTTCCCGTCAAAATCCTGGCGGAGCGGTTGCAGGGTTCCAGCGCCCACCTTTCCAAAGTCATGCAGCGACTGGCCAAAACCGGCCTGGTTACCGGATTGCGCGGGCCCAAAGGGGGCTTTTATCTGGCCCGGCCGGCGTCCGAAATTACCCTGCTGGAGATTTTCCAGGCCATCGAAGGGACCATCGCCCCGGTTGATTGCGTATTTGACGAGCCGGTATGTGCCTGGGGGCACTGCCTGTTTCGCGGCATGATACCCACCCTGGATCAAAAGTTTGCCGATTACCTGCAGGGCACGACCCTGTCTGCCATAGCCGCAAAAAGCAGGTCTCTGCCCGATCGAAGAAAGACGGTTCCTTCCCGCAAAAACGCCTGATCCCTATTTTCTCCGGCCCGCCTCCCGCCACTTGGCCGGTTCCCCTGTATGGGGAATCGGAAAAATGAGATTTGGACACGGTTCTCCCGCTGTTTTTTTTATAATATTCACTTAATTATTTTTTTGGAAAGGAATGAATCATGTTTTGTTATCAATGTGAGCAAACAGCCCGCGGCACCGGTTGCCAGGTGATCGGAGTCTGCGGCAAAGATCCGGAAGTGGCGGCCCTGCAGGATGTTGTCGTTCATCTCTGCAAGGGGATCAGCCAGGTTGCCCACCCATTGAGGGGCAAGGGGCAGCCCGACCGGGATGCGGATGTGTATATCCTGAAAGGCCTTTTTACCACGGTGACCAACGTCAATTTTGATACCCAGGCCATCCACCGGACGATCGTCGAAGGCGCGGCCATCAAGCAGCGTCTGCAGCAGGCTTACGCCTCAGCCGTAGGCGGAGATCTGCCGGCCGGCCCGGCGGCTTTCGAGCCGGCCTCGGGCTGGAAGGAGCTGCTGGAGCAGGCCGCGGCCGTCGGCGTGGATCGAAACCTCAAGACGTTCGGAGCGGATGTCGCCGGACTGCAGGACCTCATTTTGTACGGCCTGAAAGGGATGGCCGCCTATGCCGACCACGCCCTGGTGCTTGGCCGGGAAGACGACGCCGTTTACGCCTTTTTCCACGAGGCCCTGGCCTACCTGGCCGGGGAGCCCGCCGAGGTGGATTCGCTGGTGGCCATGGCACTGAAAGTCGGGGAGTGCAGCCTGAAGGTGATGGCACTTCTGGATGCCGCCAACACCGGTGTTTACGGCCACCCGGAGCCCACCCAGGTGCGCACCACGCCGGTGGCCGGCAAATGCATCCTGGTGTCCGGGCACGACCTGAAGGACCTGGACCTCCTGCTGCAGCAGACCGAGGGGAAAGAAATCAGCATCTACACCCACGGAGAGATGCTGCCTTGCAACGCCTATCCGGGGCTGAAAAAGTACAAGCACCTGGTGGGCAATTACGGCGGAGCCTGGCAGAACCAGCAAAAGGAATTCGAGCAGTTCCCGGGAGCCATCCTGATGACCACCAACTGTCTGCAGAAGCCCCGGGAAAAATACAAGGCGCGGATTTTTTCCACCGGCCTGGTGGGCTGGCCCGGCATGGTGCATATCGCCGACAAGGATTTTTCCCCGGTGATCCAGGCCGCCCTCGATGCTCCCGGATTTGCCGCCGACGAGCCCGCCAGGTTTGTGACCATCGGCTTTGCCCATAACACCGTGGTCAGCGTCGCCGACCAGGTGGTCGGGGCGGTGAAGTCCGGCGCCATCCGGCACTTCTTCGTCATCGGCGGCTGCGACGGGGCCAAGCCGGGCCGCAACTATTTCACCGAGGTGGCCCGCCAGGTGCCCCAGGACTGCGTCATTCTGACCGCGGGCTGCGGCAAGTTCCGCTTCAACGACCTGGAATTCGGCCATATCGACGGCATTCCCCGGCTGCTCGACTGCGGGCAGTGCAACGACTCCTTCTCCGCCATCCAGATCGCCCTGGCGCTGGCCAAGGCCTTCGACTGCGGCGTCAACGACCTGCCCCTCTCGCTGATCGTGAGCTGGTACGAGCAGAAGGCGGTATGCGTGCTGCTGGCCCTGCTGCACCTGGGCGTGCGCAAGATCCGCCTCGGACCGACCCTGCCGGCATTCGTGGGCCCCAACGTCCTCCAGGCGCTGGTCGACAATTTCGAGCTGACTCCGATCGGTACTCCCGAGCAGGACCTGCAGACCATCCTGAAGATCGGCGCCTGACCGGCGCCCGCCCGGGCGATTGGGTCTGCGGCCCTGTTCCCGTGCACCGGGGCAGGGCCCGGACCCCCGTCCGGCCGCCCGTTTTCGTCCGGGTCTTGATTTCCGGGCGGCATACGGGTTATCCTCTCCCCCCACGGGCCGTTAGCTCAGGAGGTAGAGCATCTGCCTTTTAAGCAGAGGGTCGTAGGTTCGAGTCCTACACGGCTCATTCTTTATTTTCAGTAAGTTACAGGGAATCAGGTTTTTTTTGGTCCTGTGTGGGGGATTTTGCAGGGACTTCATTTCAAAATCCCGCAAATTTCCCATTTTTTCCAGGTTAAACCGTTCCAGTCTTTTCACCGCATTCGTCGCCTGTTCGGGGGAGGGATGCACATATCTCTGGCTGATGAGAACCGAGCTGTGCCCCATCAGTTTCTGAATCGTAAAGGCGTCTGCCCCGCACTCTCCGAGACGGGTTCCGTAGGTGTGGCGGAAACAATAAGGAACAAAGGGCTCTTCTATTTTGGCCCGGACGATAGCCTTCTCGTGCTGTTTCTTCACCGTCTCCAGATGGCCGCTCGCCGTTTCTGCCGGAAACAGCCAGTCGGTGCCTTTCTTTAGCCCCACTCGAACCTGGAGAACCTCTCTGACCCTGGCTGTCATCGGGAGAGCCCGCCGTGCATATTTTGTCTTCCCCTTTTGGATGTGAACCGTTCCGGTAGCAAACCGGACATCTTCAACACGAAGCCCGAAGCACTCCCCGGGCCGCAGCCCGCAATCCACAATCAAAGTCGCAATGTCACGAAGGGGCTGCTCCGCTGCTTGAAGGTATTGCTGTTCCTCTTCATGAGTTATGACCCTCTCCCGCCCGGTCTCTTCCTTCAGCAATTCGAACTGGGGAACCGCACTTAAGATTTTCCATCGGAGGGCCAGGCGCAAAGCCCGCCTCAGCGATTGCAGCTCCCGGTTGACCGTGGAAGGACTGATTGGCTTCGGATCCTTACCCCTGGGCCGGATATCGTCTTTTATGTCAGCTTTACACAGCGTCTGATCGACCCGGCCATCTTTCAGCCGCCACTGCGTGTATTCTGCGATCAACCGCTCGTCGATCTGATCCAGCGTTGTGTTGGCCAGATCGGCAAACTCGCTCAACCTGCGAAAGTTGGTCCGGTGGTAAACGACAGTTTTATGCCTCTCGTTTCCGCCATGAAGATTCGCGATCTCCTGCAGGAAATCGGGAATAAAATCTTTCAATAGAGGGACAGGCTTTCGACGCAGAATCCCGGCCCCCTGCTCCAGGATCTTCTGCTTCATCCGGGCCACCGACTCTTTTGCCAGGGTCTTTTGGGTCAGACCCGTGCTGCCGCGATAGCGGTTCCCGGTGATCAGGAAGTCATAGTGCCAGATTTTGCCCCGCCGGAAAATACTCATCTTTTTATCTCAACTTTTTTGACATGGAAGCTTTATTCTTTTTTCCCCGTAATCGGTCCTGCCTTTTACCTTCACTCGCACGGCAGGATCCACGGCAATAGAGTTTGTCTTTCCTGTTCACCAGGAAATCTTTACCGCAATACCTGCAAATTCGAAATTCAAGCTTGGTATGCTGTTCCGATAGTTGCCAAAGGAGCAAATGTCTTAGGTCAAAAACCAAAGGGCACTTACAAATTTGCCAACCATGATCTGTTTTTAACGGTTGAAAGGTGTGGGTTACATGGCCAAATTCATTGGCAATCACACAGGCTACCAACGCTAAAGGCTCCTTCGGCCAATCCTTCCATAGTAGGAAATAACTGATAGGAATCTGCTTATTTAGGGCTCTTCCCTGATCTTCTTTAGAGAATCCCTCAAAGAAGTCATCGGTTTTGACATCCAAATTCGGATAAAAAAACAGATCAACTTCTGCTTTCGCTTTGAGAAATTCCTCCAGGACTTCTTGCGTCCTTTGTTTGTCTTGCTTTTGAAACACATTGGTCAATCGACACAGCAAAATAAAGAAACTACGCCATTTCTGAAACCATTCCATCGGAAAGTGCTTTACCAATTGATCCGAGCCTGATGCCCATAGCAGTCCCCACCGCTTAGAAAACTCCCGAATGAAATCTTCTTCTCCTTTCTCAGGGTAAGGATTCGTGAAGTCCGAGAGAAGGTTGTTGACGACAAGTGCCTTTCTGACCTCATATCTCTGCCTCCTAGAGAAGGAAGCCACAATAAAGCCATCCTTTACTTCCAACTTATCCGGCTGGAGCAGGTAGGTCTTCAAATTCTGGTCACTTGCATGCGAATTCAGCTGCATTTTTTGTCTCCTAAAAATGCCTACGTTTTATTGGTATATAAAGCGTAGCACAAACCATCTAAACTGGAAACCAGGAAAACAATATTTTTTATCTGAACCAAGGAGACAGAAAAATGAAGAAGAAAAAAACGGTTTTTGACGCACCGCCGGACTTTCAGAGGAGGCACATGTCCATCCGGAGATTTGCCCAAGCCACGGATTCCAAGGAGAACACAGTTCGGAGTTGGATCTTCCGTGGAATGATACCGGTCATCCGAATGGGCCGGTCTGTCCGAATTCCAATCGAGGTGGCCGAGAAAATCATTTCGGCCGGGTTTTCAAATGCTAATCACCAAAGAATCAGTCATTTCAGCAATTTGAAGGGAGAACAAAATGATTAATAGCAATTCAATTAATACAGCGGAAATTCTTGAATGGGGTAGAGATAGTGAAATTAATGACATCAAGGTTCTACCCGATGGCGGATTCCGCACTCCTTCTGGCCGCACCGTTGATAATTTCAATGGGCAATTGGTATCCGTAGATCCCTACTTAACTAGATTTGTCGACGGGAAGCTTGTTGACAGACAGCCCAATGTTCGCGATGACAAAGATATTCCTACGGGTTACGAACGACGCGTTGATTTGATTTTTTTATGCGACAACCAACACTGGAGAATACGGTTGTCGAAGGGCAGTATCCGCTACCTGAAAAACTATTTCCGGCAACTATCGGAACAAGGATTGAACCCAGGGGATGTGATTACTCAATTCGGGACCGAGACCAAATCAGGGCAATTTGGCAGTTATTCCCTGGTTATGATGACGTTGGCGGGGCAGGTCTCGAATGGTGATTCGAGTCCTGCTCCTGTTCCTGAAGAAGTGAAATCCCTGGAAGGATAACACTTACCTTGGCAGGCTCCTCTTGGCATCTCACTGTCGAGAGGAGCTGAGGATAAATACACTTAACTTATTAATTCTAACCGCCACAGGGATTGCTGATCAAGGATACCTGAGAAAACCACAGAATGGTGCTCGGGTGATTTCTGGTCCAAGCAAGCAATACCAAACGGTATACGTGTGCCCTGTAACCCTGAAATTCCTTATCGCGCCCCCTTGGCGGATTACAGGATAAAAATTATGACAAATACCATTCTTGATTTCGCCTTGCTGTATGTTTTGGCCTGCCTATCCATAATCCCCATCCGTGCGGACGGATCGAAAGCGCCAGCCATCTCCTCATGGAAGGAATATCAAAGCAGGAGACCAACCCAGCAGGAACTCCATTCCTGGTTTTCAGGTGAGACGAACTACGGAATAGCAATAATCGGTGGATTGGTTTCCTGCGGTCTGGAAATTTTGGACTTTGAGGCAGACGCTCCCATCCGCTTCTTCGAAATAACTATGGAAGCTCTTGGGGTGGGAGACTTGCTGCGAAAGCTGGTTCGTGTTGCTACTCCTTCTGGTGGAATCCATTTTTTTTACCGCTGTTCCATAGTAATGGGTAATCAAAAACTTGCTCAGGTACTAGATGACCACGGCAAAAGAAAAACGCTGATCGAGACCCGCGGCGAAGGGGGGTATGTTGTGGCGGTTGGTTCCCCGGCAGCTTGTCACCGGACGAATAGGCCCTACCAGCTCATATCTGGTGACTTATGCGCCATCCCAAACATTTCACCCGCAGAACGCGATTTGTTGTTGACAGTAGCCAGGAGTTTTGATCAGGTAGAGCCGAAAAAGACAGTTGCCGCGGTTGTAAATACCCATTTCAGCACAGGATTGCGCCCCGGCGATGATTTTAACCTGCGTGCGAATTGGTCAGATATTCTGGGACCTCATGGGTGGAAGTTCCAATTTGAAAGGGATACCCAATCTTACTGGTGCCGGCCCGGTAAACTCCTTGGTGTTTCCGCTACGACAAACTACAAAGAATCCGACCTCCTTTACATATTTTCGAGTAACGCCGACCCATTTGAACCCGAGACCGCTTATTCCAAGTTTGCAGCCTATGCATTTCTCAACCATGGCGGCGACTTCCAGGCGGCGGCTCGGGAGCTCAAAGGTAATGGGTTCGGACAAGAAGATCTGTTTATTGAGTCATGGAAAAAATGAAAGAAATAGGAGAACGATATGAGCGACATAGAAAAAGTAAAAAATGGTACCACGTCAGAAACCAATTCTGCCGGTGGTTTACTGCCTCCTATTGAGGAAGTAGTGGGAGTTTTATCCGTTTTAACCACCGAAACTTCCGCTGCAGAAATGGAAACGGTTCTACGGGAATTCTCTGAGAAGGCCAAAGACAGCGACAAAATTCGTAAGGCATCCATACGAACGGCAGCGGTGCGAATGCTTACTAACGCCAAAATACCATCACCCGCCAGAATGGTGGATGCCGCACTGGGTTTTAATAAAGCCGCAGAAGAATCAAAAGAAGAGGGCAGCTCCCTGGTTTGCCCGGAATCAGAACCGTGGGAAGATTCCGTAGAAGGGCACAAACTGATTGCCGCGCTTATATCGTTTCTAAATCGGTTCCTGGTCTTGCCTCCCTATGCCGATTTGACAATAGCACTTTGGTGTATTTTCACTTTTACCATTGCGAACCAGGAAATGGCCCCCATTTTGGCCATCCTCTCTGCAACCAAGCGCTGTGGTAAGAGCAGAATGGAAGAGATAATTTATGGGCTGGTCGACAGGCCGATTATCGCTTCTAGCATAAGCTCAGCCGCCCTGTTCCGAACCATCGACATGTATCAACCGACCCTCTTGATCGATGAATTTGATGCTGGCCAAAATGCTAATGAGGATTTACGTTGTATTTTGAATGCCGGCCATCGAAGGAAAAATGCCCAGGTATTGCGCTGCGGGGGAGATGATCGCGAACCCAGGCAATTCAACTGTTTTGGTGCGAAAGCAATTGCTGGTATAGGGAAACTGCCCGGAACCATCGAGGACCGCTCCATCATTATAAAAATGAAAAGGAAAATGCGCTCCGAGATAGTAGACCGATTTCTTCACAAAAAAGTGGCACCCGAGCTGGAGATGTTACACCGCCAGATGAAGCGTTGGTCCACCGACCACATACAGCACCTGGAAAACCATTACCTAGATCCACCGGAGCAATTAAACGACCGTCAGGCAGACAACTGGAGCCCCCTGTTCGCAATTGCCATGGAACTCGGAGAACCATGGCCGCAAAAAACTATTGAAGCTTCCTTGGCGCTATCCAATGAAGATCCGGCGGAAAAAGAAGGGAATGACGTTCTTCTCTTGGGGGATATGAAGGCCATGTTCCAATCGCAAAAGATGGATCGGCTTGCTTCCAAAGAAATCTGCGGACTGTTGAAAAATCTGGAGGATCGCCCCTGGTCCGATTACCACCACGGGAGGCCGATCAGCCCTCTTGACCTTTCCAAGATATTTTCTAATTTTGGAATCAAGCGGACAACCTTCAAAGAGGGCGGGAAAAGCCATAAAGGATACCTTTTGGCCGATTTTCAGGATGCATTTGGAAGGTATTTCCCATTGGAAAACAATGAATCGGAGCTGGCAGATTCCGCAGGAATGGGAAATGGGCTATCACACCCACCTGAAAGCGGTAACCCGGTAACTAATGAGTGTTCATCGGGGGTTACGTCATTTTCATTCGGTAACCCGAACGGGGCGGTTACCGATACCAAAAGCACCGTAACTATGCATGAACAAAGGATAGTTACCGAGGTTACCGATGCCGGGGCCCAGGATAGCCATAATTCAGTCAATCAAAACCCCGATGATGGATCTGCCCTCTCTTTGGGGCCAGTTCGAATAGCCTCAAGGTTTCGGGCGTATGAGCTTTGCTTTCAGCTCAGGGCAGATGGCTACAACCTGGACATCACCAAAGAACCCGGGGGCCTCCGCATAACGATTTCCGGGAATCACAGTGAAATCCTCCAGCAACAAATCGTCGAGAACCAGGCAGCCCTTGTTGAAATCCTGTCGGGTCCGGGATTTTCAATAAGCACCGTTGCTAAAAACCCGGACTGGCTTGTGGTTACCCACAAAAATCATTTACAGACCACTCTTTCCTGGGAAATTGGCTGCGAGGAGTCGAACGATGACTGGATTCCTCATTTGCACCGAAAGGAGGAGCTATTTTACTTGGAGAAACGAATCGATGGCAAGGCTTGGCGAATGCAAAAGATGCCACCGATTCCCCGTATGGAAAGGGAGAAGAACCAATTAAAGTTATACGACTCAAAGGGAGTTTTAATCGACACCCTACCGCTTACGTGGACACTCCCAGGCCAGACTTAATATCGGAGAATTAAGTTTATCCAAACCAGGTGCCCACGTGAATCCAATTTTGGTTGTCTTATGTCGTCCTGTTGCTCCCACCTCCGAGTTGTCCCAGGGGGTGGGGGTGCTTTTCTGGCGGTGCGTCTTGCGGATCGACCTCATGAAAATTATTTCCAAAAAAATCTTAATAACGATTGAAACGAGGCTTCCGGGGCTCCTTGGTACTCGCCTGCCCCTAGACAGACCTCCAATTCCTCGCTGACGCCACCTTTTCTTCCTTTTATCTTTGATTTCGCTATGACTGCATCGTATACTTGCGAAGTGGTAAGAAAAAACGGAAAAGTATCTGCCATAAAAGCGAAGTTGAGGGATTCTATGCGTTGCTTGATCTGTAGTCTTTTGATTTTCTTGGCTTTGGGAAAGAATCTCTGGGCGGCGCAAGGATTAGCCTGGGTTGAGAAGACCCCGGCCGACACCCCACCCGTACGGTCCGGTCATGCTATGGCCTACGACGCAGCCCGAAACCAAATGGTCCTTTTCGGCGGTTATAATGAAACCGGTAGGCTTGGCGATACGTGGGTTTGGGATGGTACGAATTGGACGCAAAAGAATCCGAAGAACAGCCCATCCGCGCGAGATTATACCGCCATGGCTTACGATGCCGCACATGGCCAGGTTGTGCTCTTTGGAGGTTCGACCCAAGATGGCACCAACAGCGAGACATGGACTTGGAATGGAACGGATTGGACCCTGCACAGTCCAGCTAAAAGCCCTTCTGAACGTAGCGATCATGCCATGGTTTACGATACGGCCCGAAACCAAACCGTCCTTTACGGCGGCAGGGAATTTTATGGCCCAGACTTCGATTGTAACGATACCTGGGTTTGGGATGGAACAAACTGGACACAGAAGAGCCCCGCAATTAGCCCCCCCAAACGGTGCTGTCATGCCTTGGCTTTTGATGCTACGCGGAGCCAAACGGTATTGTTCGGAGGTGCTCATAACGACTGGCTTGCCGATACGTGGGTCTGGGATGGAACGAACTGGATGCAGAAAACCCCGGCAATCAGCCCTTCCAAACGGGACTATCATTCCATGGCATTTGACCCGGCGGGACAAGGACAAGTGGTTCTGTTTAGCGGTTACATGCCTGGCGTTGACATTGCGGATACATGGTTTTGGGATGGAATGAACTGGGCAGAAAAGATCCCGGCACCAAATTCATATGCAAGTCATAGCAAAGCGATGGCGTACGATATAGCCCGAGGACAAATTGTCATGTTTGGCGGGTGGCAGTCAAGCGTTGGGGATACCTGGATACTTCAATTGCCTAGTTTTACCATATCGCTCTCTCTGAGTCAGCAGGTAAACATAGGACTGGGAGATGCCATTAGCGGCTACTCTTCCTTTATACAAAGCGAAAGCTGTGTTAGGAAAAACCTCACGGAAGGGAATGGCGCGGGTACGTGGTTCTATGGTCCTACGATCGATTTTGTTAAGGCCGGCTATGGACCGACTATAGACTTGTCCGGTAATAAGACAGTGATCGAGTATACAGCACGATATTTCCAGGGGAACGGAAACACGAATCCTTATGCCGATGCACCGATCATCCTGCAACTCCTCGACTCTGAGGGCCGGAGAGCCGGGCTTGGAATTTCTTACGGAGCAAAACCAAATCCCACCTACCCCTCATGGGTCACATGCACGGACGATATGTCCAGTGACCCGACATGGCCGAATAGTCCAGGATTCGACCTGACGAGAGTGGTGAAGATCATGTTTGTCGGCACGGACTGGGTCGGCACGGGAAATGACTTTGTAGACTTGAAGAACCTGAAGATCACAAGTTATATTCCCTTAAATAAAAAAAAGAGTTTTCTACCGTTGCTTCAAAAAGGAGAATGAAGGGTTCCTGGGCCAGAACAACGATCCTTCAGTTCGAGCGAGTTTACGATGATCGCTTTGCCCCAAAGCACGGCTTCTGGCGGCCGGTCATTCGCAATGTAGCCGACCGGTTCTTGGATTGTGGTGATTTACGCCACGGATTCGCCCGCATCCGCTGTGAAAACCTGGAGTGTTCAGGACCGCGGCTCCGGTATTTTCCTACAACGACCCGGATCGGGTATATCTGGATTGAGTTCTTTCCTCCCGCCTTCTTCGGATTAGGCTGCCGGGAATCCCTCCAGGCATGCGGTATTTTCGTGGTCGCCCCGGGGCGACCATGGAGGGAGGTCTGTCCCGTCACACTTTCACGGATCCTTCCTGACACCGGTTGGCCACCCTCCTCATTTGTGGAAAGTCAGTAACATGGCCTTCGCTGCTCTTTTTCCATTTCTTGCCCCTCGACAGGCTGCCAGTTCTCCCCTGACACCCCCTTTGTGGCTGATTTCGCTGTAATTTAGTCGCATACTTGCGAAGCGGTAAGAAAATGTGGAAATGCGACTACCTGTCGCCGAACGGTCAGGATCATGTGATATCTTTGTTTTAATCCTGTCACGAGGATCCTGCCGACCGAAACCAGGAGTAATATTATGACTAGGCCGGACAACATCCTTGTTTTCAAAGGAACCGGACAGTAATATCGACCGACTTGTATGTATGCTCATTGGAATTCCCGCCTATCCCTGCATCCTCAGCGGATCCTGATTTTATTTCTGGGAATCATGGCCGTTCTAGGATTAGCCTTGGCTTGGCTCGCCTGGCGTGTTTTTGAGCAGGATCGCTCCCTTGATAAGCAACGCGGACAGGAACGCCTCGATCAGGCCTCCGAAAATATATCCGCCGCTCTGCAGCGATGGCCGGCGAACATCGACGGATTTCAGCATTTCACTGCCGATACCGCGACAATCAGCCCGCCCGAAGGACTGGTCGTCATGCGGATCCATGGCGGTCGGGTCAAGGTCTTTCCATCGAAAAGTTTATTGTTCCACCCAGAAGTTCCGACAGAGGAAGAAGCATCGCCGGCTCTCTTTGCGGCCGGGGAAACTCTGGAACACTTGCGAAACCAACCGGACAAAGCAGCGGAGGCATACCGGGCGTTGACCCAATCTTCCTTGCCGGGAGTACGGGCTGGCGCATTACTCCGCCTCGGCAGAGCTTTGCGCAAAACCGGTCGAAACCAGGAGGCTCTTGACATCTATACGGATCTCGGAAAATTGTCGTCGGCATGGTTGATGGGGCTGCCTGCCGCCTTGGTTGCTCTGGACGCCCGTTGCAGCGTGCTGGAGTCGCTGCACGGAAAGGAGGCCCTCGAACAGGAGGCCGCTCTGTTGCATTCTTCCCTGGTTGACGGCGATTGGATGCTGCTTCGCTCCGCCTGGGAATATTACTATGAAGAATCGGTCCGCTGGGGAAGCCGCCGGGACTTAACAGAAAACCAGCAACAGGCGCTCCTCTTCTCCAAGGCCGCGGAATGGATCCATAAGGAATGGGGAGCAGGACGGGAATCTCCTGCGCGCAGAATGATGGTTTTCGACGGTCAACCGGTGGTGGTCTCCTGGACGGCCACCCTGCAACAGCTCGATGCGGTCATGGCGGGGTCAGGATACCTGGCTGGAGCGTGGGACCGGATTCTACGGGAGCAGCATGTCCAGGGGGTGCTTCTGGATTCGGATGGCCGGGCGCTGATCGGCCGTCCAGTCGGAGAGGAGCAGCAAGCGGTCCGGTCCTTGGTGTTGGCCGGATTTCCGGTCACCTTGTCGCTTTCCAGTGCCGATCCGGAAGCAGACCGCAACGTCCGGCTCCAGCGGCAAAGGCTACTGTTGTCCGGGTTTGGCATTCTTCTGCTGGTGTTGCTGGCCGGCTCCTTCTTCATCCACCGATCGATCAGTCATGAATTGGCCGTCTCCCGCTTGCAATCCGATTTCGTGTCGGCCGTATCCCATGAATTTCGCACTCCGCTGACCTCTCTCCGCCAGCTCTCGGAAATGCTCTCCCTGGGTAGAATTGAACGAGCTGAGCAGCGGCAGCAGTCCTATGATATTCTGCTGCGAGAGAGCGAGAGACTGCACCGATTGGTCGAATCGCTGCTGAATTTCGGACGCATGGAAGCGCGGGCCTTCCGCTACCGGTTCGAATCGTTGGATCCCTCAGCCTTCCTCAGCGAGGTGGTTGCCGAATTCCAAGGGGATGCCCCAGGTCGGGAGTACCATGTCGAATGGTCGCCAAACGGATCCTTGCCCAAGATTCGGGCCGACCGGTCGGCCCTCGGACTGGCCCTTTGGAACCTGCTAGATAATGCCGTGAAATACTCACCCGAATGCAAAACGGTGTGGGTGGATGTCGTCTGCCGTCGTGATCGCCTGGAGATTTCATTACGCGATCGGGGCATGGGTATTCCGATTCCGGAGCAGAAGAGGATCTTCCATAAATTCTTTAGAGGAAGTGCCGCCAATGCCGGCAATATCAAAGGAACCGGCATCGGATTGGCCATCGTGCGCCACACTGTGCTGGCTCATGGAGGAAAGATTCGTGTGGAGAGCCGGCCCGGATGCGGCAGCACCTTCACCATTGACCTGCCCTTGGAGAAAACGCCATGAAAAGAATACTGATTGTTGAAGATGACGACTCCATCGCCTTCGGATTGCAGCTGGACCTGCAAACGGAAGGGTATGAGGCAGCGATCGAAACCGACGGCTTGGAGGCTGCCAGGAGGGCTCGACAGGAGGCTTTCGACCTGATTTTGCTCGATGTCATGCTGCCGGGAAAGGATGGCTTCGAGGTCTGTCGGGAATTGCGTCGTGCCGGTGTAAGGACACCCATCATTCTCCTGACTGCTAAGGCCCAAGAGGCGGAAAAGGTTCTGGGCTTGGAATTGGGGGCCGACGATTACGTGACCAAGCCCTTCAGCCCGCGTGAGCTGAGGGCCCGTATCAAGGCCAGGCTGCGCGGAACGGTGGAGGCAGAACCGCAGACCTTCTCCTTTGGGGATATGGAGATCGATTTCTCCCGCTGCGAGCTGCGTCGGGCCGGTAAGCCGATAGACCTGACTGCACTTGAATATAAGATGCTGGCAACACTGATCCGGCAGCGAGGGCGCGTACTGAGCCGGCCTCAGCTGCTGGACCAAGTCTGGGGAAGCGGTGTATTCGTCACCGACCGGGTGGTGGATAACCATGTGGTTACCCTGCGTCGCAAAATCGAGCCGGAACCCTCCGTTCCACGTTATCTTCTAAGCATGCGCGGGCTGGGCTACCGATTCGATGCCTGATTCAAACCGAATCCGGACATCCGCTCCGATCGAAACCTGACATGGAAAACCTAGAATGTTGTGCAAGGAGGAAATTCCATGAAACAAAGTACGACAAGATGGGTGATCGGATGGTTTTTGGTATCGGCGATATCCTGCAACCTTGCGGCTCAGCCGTCCAAAGAAAATCGAAACGCGGTGGCGCTGCAGGCCGCCATGAAAAAGGAGATGGTAGACGGCGACCTGTCCGCAGCCATCGAGCAGTATAAGAAGCTCGCCGACTGCGGGGACCGCGCCGTGGCTGCCCAAGCGCTGGTCCGCATGGGCGAGTGCTGTGAAAAACTAGGGGATGCGGAAGCCCACAAGGCCTACGAGCGCGTTGTGCGCGACTATGCCGACCAGAAAGAGGCTCTGGCCGCAGCCCAAAAACACTTGGCCGACAGGACCAATCCGACGGAGTCCGACATAACCATTCAACGGATTGCGACCTTCACCGACAATCGACGTTACACGTCGATCTCAAGGGACGGCCGATATCTTGCCTTTACCAAGGGCAACGGCATCTATGTGTATGATTGTTTGAAGAAGGAAGATCACCGGATTGTAACCAAGGATCCTGGGAATGGTCGTATCTTGACGCCGGGCATCTTTCCCGACGGCAGGCATGTGGCTTATGTGAAGCAAATCCGGAAAGATCTTCCTTCCCTCCGCTATGAATTCTATGTCATCGGTACCGACGGCGCCAATGATGTTCTGCTTTTCAGCTGGAATGCCGGCGGGAACGAAGAAGAATGGTATAGTTATTACATCTCACCCGACGGCAAACAAGTCGCCTGTCACCTAAAAACAGGGGGTGAGTCCTCTCGGTCTGAGGTTTATATTCTGGACACCGGCGGTTTCAAGCCTCGCCTGCTGTTCAACGGAGAAAGCAAAGAATACCTGGCCTATGCCGAATGGGCTCCCGACGGGAAGTATCTTCTTGGGGGATTCTTGAACGATTCCTCACCCGGAAACAGTCGGTTGCAATTGATTTCCCTTTCCGACGGCTCCTCCAGACTTGTCGGTGCACCGGCCTATTCCGGTCATTTTTCACCGGATGGGAGTTATATCGCTTTCTATCAATACCCGTTCCCTGGTCTCAACTCGAAAATCGAGGAAGGGCTCTACCTAACCCCTGGGAGCCTCGGCGAGAAGGTCCTTCTGGTCAGAGGTCCTGCCTCTGATCCGAGATGGACTCCGGATGGTACGAAGGTCTTGTTTCGCAATCAACGCCCGGAGCAAACGGATCCCCGAAACCCCAATGCTTTTGTCGGACAAGAGCCCTATGACCTCTATGCGATTCGGGTAAAGAACGGCCGGCCCGCGGGAAAGCCCATGCTCTTGAAGAACGACATGGTCATGTACGGCCGGTTGCTTGGCGCCGGCCAGGACGGCAGTTTTTATTACGCCGACTCAACGGATAGATCGCCGAATTATTATGCAGTCAACCTCGATCCGAAAACGAAAAAAGTAGTTTCGAAACCTTCTCCGTTATTTCCGAGGATCGACTTTTCCAATGGATCTCCGCCAAGGTTGTCGCCCGACGGGCAGTGGTGCGGATTTAAGAAAAGAAATTACGGCGGCACCGACACGTTGACGATCGTATCGGCCGGAACAGGAGAGGAACGGGAGGTAATCGTCTCTCCGCCATTCGATGCACCCGTGGGAGGTTGGTCGCCCATTCAGGGGTTCGCCGACAACCGATCCGTCCTGGTAGTCGTTCAGAAGAACCGCCGTAAAATCTTCCGGAAGGTCGACATCAGGAATGGGAAACATCAGGTGCTTTTTAAGCCGCCGGAGGATGAAAACCTTTGGGGCTGGGCAGCCTTATCGCCGGACGGCCAGGAGATCTATTTCGTTCTCAGCAAACCCGACGCCAAGCAGCCCGCCGACCGGAAGACCGCAACCTTGAACACCGTGCGTCTCATGCGTCGCAATTTGGAAAGCGGGGAGGAAAAGGAATTGTGCCGGGCAAGTTCCCCAACGACAGGCCTAATAGGCCTGATCCTCTCGACAGACGGCCGGCAACTGGCATTATTCAGGGCGAACCTCGACAACACGGTTTCGTTATTCGTCATTCCCGCCGGCGGAGGAGATGCCCGCGAACTGTATCGGTCCAATCTGCCGATCCCCAATGCTGCATGGTCCAAGGACGGGCGCCATATTCTTATGGTTCAAAAGGATCCTGATTCAGGAATGGATCAGGTCTGGTCTGTTTCCGTCCAAAGCGGCGAACGCCTCCCCATCGGACTTACTTTGCCTATGATCAGGGGAGTATCGAACGATCACGATGACCGTCGATTATTGTTTTGGGGGCGGCAATCGGGGCCGACCGATCTATGGGTCATGAAGCTCCCGACCGCCGGCCCCAGGCAGTAAAGGGAAAAGACGGTATGTGCCATTTCTCCAGAAACTCTGTCGAATGCGTACTGTCCCTCTCTGTGGGAAGCCCTTATATGTGGAGGAAAGAATTGACGGAGAGGTATTTAGAATGAAGAGGATGCCCCATATTCCCGGTATTAAACTGGTGGGGAAGCTGTGGCAGCTGTACGACCTACAGGGAAGAATAATCGGTACTTTCCCGATAAGGACTACTCCTCCTGGACCGGTATGATCCTCGAAACCAGGTTTATCCTACCTCGGGTACGCCAATTGAATCCACACCGATTTTCATAGGAAATAAATACCCCTAAAAGTTCCGCGTCAGATCATCCGTCTTTCCCCGCTGTCGTCTCGCCTTGCGCCTCTTTTCGGGCATTTTACTGCCCTCTTTTTGCTGGGCATCCTTCTATATTAGGGTGTATTAATGCAATATACCCCAC
>CAINFC010000066.1 GCA_903847975.1 uncultured Acidobacteriota bacterium
CGCCGGGGCGAAGTCAGCCGATCCTGTGCGATAGGCCCTTTCGCTTTTCTTCCCGTTCTTCCTCTCTTCCTGTGAGTCCAATCATTTCACAGGAAGACGGGAAGATCAGGAAGGAAGAACGAAGCAGTCAGGGCCTTTCTCCTGCTTCATCCATAAAAAAAGCCGGCACCGGTCTTCTACACCGGGCCGGCTTTTTCGTGAAGCGACCGTGATACCTAGAAGGTGAGCTTCAGGGAGAACTGCCAGGATCGGGGCGGGTTCTGGGTGGTGATGGTCCCGAAGGCCGAGCTGGTCGGATCGGTATTCGGATCCGCCAGGTTGGGATGATTCAGGGCGTTGAAGGTCTCCGCCCGGAACTGGGTGTTCCAGCGCTCATTGATCTTGAAATTCTTGATCAGCGAGAAGTCCCAGCGGTCCTGGGTGGGGCCGCGCACGCCGGTGAAGCGCAGCGGGAAGGTCCGGATGTTGGAGGCCAGCTGCTTGCTGCTGTTGCGCTCCCAGCCGGCATTGAGGTTGAACCAGCCGTCCACGCCGCGCTGCCCCTCGGGCAGTACGATGTCCTTCAGGCTGCCGGTGAAGATGCGGTTGCCGAACCCCAGCGGAGCTCCGGACTGATGCTGGTAGAGGGCATTGAACTGCCAGCCTCCCAGAATAAAATTGACCACCGGGTGAGCGTCGGAGCCCCACTTGCGGCCGCGGCCGAAAGGGATCTCCCAGATGCCCGAGCCGCTGATGCGGTGGGGGCGATCCAGGGCGGCTACCACCTCATACGGCATGGCGTCCTGGGAGTTCATGAACTCGGAGGCGTCCATGGCCCGCGACCAGGTGTAGGAAACCTGTGCCGTCCAGCCGTTGGCGAAGCGCCGCTCGATGCGGCTCTGCATGGAATGGTACCAGGAGTACCCGGCCGGATCGTTGGCCAGGACCACGCTGCTGAACTGGTTGTAGGGGCGCAGCAGGTTGGCCCGGGTCATGGTGGTACCAAAAATGGAGTTCAGGCCGTAATAGGGATTCGGGTAGGTTTTGCCCAGGTAGTCGATGGTGGTCTGGTCCCGTACGGGCGAAGTGCTCAGGTACTTGGCCGGGGTGTAGCTCAACTCACGGCTGATATTCAACCGGGTGTTGCGGTTGCCCACGTAGCTCATTTCGATCATGACCTTTTTGGGCAGCTCTCTCTGGAAGCCGAGGCTCCAGCGCTGGGAGTAGGGGTGTTTGCGGTCGTTGGGATAGAAGGTGACCGCCTGGCCGATATTGGTCAGCAGCCCGCCGGTGGAACCCGGGGGCTTGATCAGCCCGGAAGGAAAGGGATTGGCGTTGTTGGCGACGTAGGTAAGCCCGTTGTCCATGCTGGCCTGGATGGGAGTGGCCTGGGAGAACCCGGTGAGGTTGGTGTTGGTATAGTTCACGCCGATGGACGCGAAAAAGATTCCGTACCCGGCGCGGATCACGGTTTTCGGAGTTACCTGGTAGGCCAGGCCGATTCGCGGGGCCAGGTTGTTCTTCTCGCCGTTCCAGTAATTGCGGTTGTTAGGCCCTGCAAAAGTGAGCCCCCCCATCGCCTGGAACTGTTCGGCGGGAAGTTCCGGAATGGGGTTCTTGGCATAGTTGGCTTTGGCGGCGGTGTTCAGCGGATTGGCGGTGTTGAAGTCGTAGTGAATCGCCGAGCGGTTGAACCGTTCGGTCATCGGGCTTTCAATCTCGTAACGCAGCCCGAGGTTCAGGGTCAGGTTCTTCCGGACTTTCCAGTCATCCTGCAGGTAAAAGGCCAGGTATTTGTCCTGTTCCACGTAGCTGTCCGTGATGCTCATGCTTCCAGCAGGAATTCCCAGCAGCATCGCCGCCGCCTGGCCGCCGCGGGTCGGATCGGAAGCGGTGTCGTTGGCCTTGGTGTAGGCCGCGCTGTAGGTGAACTGCGGGCTGATGGCGGTATTGTACCGGTTACGGCTTTCCCGGTATATGCGCAGCTCCGGCCCGAACCGCAGGCTGTGGTTGCCCTGCAGCTTGGTGAAGTTGAAAACGAAGGAGTTGGTGGTCGAGGCGGTGTAACCGTCCCCCGACTCCCAGTTGGAAATGACCGTGTAGGGAGAAACGTTGATGTAGGGGATGGTGGCCAGTTTCTTGTCCGGAATCAGGGAGATCAGCTGCTGGGAAAAGCCCAGCGTGGACAGGTCGAAGCCCTGGGAAACGCGGCGCTCCGGAAAATCCTGAAAGGTGATCCCGTAGCGGAAATTCATCAGGAAAGTGGGATTGAAGACATAGACGTCATCGAAAGCGATTCCCTTGTTGTTGCGGTTCAGGACGATTCCGCTGACATCATTGTTGAACCAGCGGTTCTTGTCCTCCTCCCAGAAGTCCCGGTGCAGGCGGACAAAGATGCGGTGCCGGTCGCTGAAAGCGTGGTCGAAACGGGCCAGCCAGACCCAGTAATCCTCCAGCGCTTTGCCGGTGCGGAAGTAGTTGTTCAGGAAATCCCTGGTTCCCGCCTGGTTGGGCAGCGGGAACAGGTCGATCATCTTCTTGCCGACAGGGTCGAGGCGGTTGGTCGGGATGATATTTCCGGCAATCGGCTGGCGCACATAGCGGTCGCCCTGCTTGACTGTGGTCAGCGGATCGTAAAGCTGGTATGTGGAGCCGAGGGCCAGGTATTCGGAAAAGTCTCCGCTGTGCATCTTGGCTGTGGGAACCGTCGAGGTGGCCGAGCCGCCGGCGGCGCTGCCGAACTTGTTCGCTTCCCAGGAGAAGAACCAGAAAGTCCGGTTCTTGCCGTTATAGACTTTGGGAATGGTCAAAGGGGCACCGACGGAAAAGCCGTAGCGGTTGTCCTGGTAGACCGCCAGGCCTTGTCCCGAGCGGTTCTGAAATATATCCGGCGTGTCGAACATGCTGTGGCGAAGCCACTCGTGCATTTCTCCGTGGATGTCGTTGGTGCCGGCCTTGGTGGAAACGTTTACGGTGCTGCCCATGGTGTGTCCCAGGGAGGCATCGAACACCGAAGTCTGAATCTTGAATTCGCTGATGGCGGTCTGCGGCGGCGAAAAAGCCACGCGCGGGGAGGTCCCGTCGGAATAGGTGTTGGATACGCCGTCGATGGAGAACTCGTTCTGGTAGTTGCCCCCGCCGTCGGTAGTAAACTGCGAGGGTGCGTTATTGAATCCCGCCTTCCGCAGCCGCATATCGGTTCCGTTGACCGTTCCCGGGGCAAGATGCACGAGGTCCATGGCGTTGCCTGCAAACAACGGCAGCTCCATAACGCGCTTTTCATCGACCACCTGGCCCAGGGAGGCTTCCGCGGAGGAGAGCAGCGGAGTGGTATCCGTGACCGTTACCGTTTCGGTCACCGCACCGACTTCCAGGGTGATATTGGCCTCCACGGTATCGTTGATGCGTACC
>CAINFC010000067.1 GCA_903847975.1 uncultured Acidobacteriota bacterium
GGCTCGGGCGGCATTGGAGCGACAGGAAGGTCCGGAGAAAGGAGGGGTTCTTCTGCCGAAGAGTCCGGGAGCACGAATTCAGGAGACTCAGCCGGTACCGGCGGTTCGATAACCGCCGGAGCCGCGGTGGTATCCGGCTCCGGGGCTGCCGAAAGATCAAAAAGATTCTGGAAAAAGGAGTCGATGTCCGCCGGCACTTCCATTTTTTCCGTTTCGGCCTGTTGGAACGACAGGCTGTCTGCGGCCGGACCGGGGCCGGCCGGCATTCCTTCCTCCGGAAGCGACATAGACACCGGCTCGGGAAAGGGAGGTTCCTCAACCGGCTCTTCAGGGACGGGCGGGAGCGTTTCCGGCTGAGGTGCCGTGTAGGTCCTGTCCGGATGGGCTTTCCGGAAAAATTCTTCGTGAAGACTCCAATACTCGGGGTGAACCGGGTCAATGGTGATCATCTTCTCCACAGCGGCGATCGCTTCTTCGGTCATGCCGCAGGCCATGAACTGGTTGGCCGCCTGATTGAAGGAATCCAGCGCCTCCTCGACATGACCTTGGGCATGATGCATTTCGGCCGTGATCTTCAGAAGGCCCGGCTGCTCGGGAATCAGCAGATTCAGTTTCTTCAGGATGGGCAGGCAGGAGGAGCAAGCCTCCTGCCGGATCAGCAGTGCCTGCTCATTTTCCAGAATCTGAAGGGCCAGGTCCGCCTGGCTGGTTTCCAGGAGTTTTTCCAGCAGAAGCAGGAACTGTTTGGCCGCGGAGCCTTCATTCCTCCTGCCGGTATACCGGAAAGCATTGTAGGCTTCCTCGTATTGCTCCCAGCTCAGAGCAATGGTTCCCATCTCTTCCGACAGAGCGTCCCGGAGAGAAGGATCGAGCCGGTCGTTTTTCAGCGCCTCTCCGATGAAGACTTTCACCTCGCTGAATTCCTGCAAGCTGGTGCTGGAGCGCAGCAGGCCCATCAGGGCGTTCCCCTGGTCTCGCCGTGTGCCCAGTACTTTCAGAAACAGCGGATGGGCCTGCCGTTTATATCCTCGCTGGAGGAATGCCTCCGCGGCATCGAGCAGGTATGTTTCCGCCTGGGAATGCGAACCGCTCTCCGAAAGGATCTTTCCCATCTGCGCCAGGCTGTGGGGATTCAGCGGATCGAGGCGAATGCAGCGCTGCAGCATGTTGACGGCCAGCTCGGTATTTCCTGCCGCGCTGTATTTTTGCGCCAGATCCTGGTATTGCCGGAGAGCGTCCGATTTTTGCCCTTCCTCGTCGCAAAGATTGGCCAGCATCAGGGCCAGGTCAAAATTATTGGGTTCCAGCTGGACGACCTTCCGGTAGACGGCGATCGCCTTGGGGAGGTAGTTGAAGCTGCGGTAGTGTTCCGCAACCTGCGTGTAGTAGTGGACCGCCTGCTTGTTTTTTCCGAGGCGGGTGTAGAGGTCGCCGACGATGCTTAAAACGGAGGGATCGTCCGGAGCGGACTCGAGAACTTTCAGGTATTGGGCAATGGCTTGTTCGAAGCGGCCCTGAAGGGCAAACTTTTCGGCAGCACGAAGCAGTCTTTTCTTGCTGTCAAATATCATGCCGCGCTAACCCTGGGGCCCTTCCTTCGCTTGCCCATCCATAACTTGAATCAGAGAAACTGCAATTTGCAACCCGAGGAGCTGTGGGGAGGAGCAGCGCTTGCGGCCTCCTCCCCGCACCCCCCGGGCCTTTGTTCCTGTTGTCCGGTCGCGGCAGAGAAACGGCTATACCGCCGCAGCAGCGGAAGCCGAATCGGTGCGCCGGATCTCCTTCAAACGCGCCGCCTTGCCGCGCCGCTGCCGCAGAAAGTACAGCTTGGCACGGCGGACTTTGCCTCTCTTCAGCACTTCAATCTTGTCGATGATATTCGAGTGTACCGGGAAAATCCTTTCCACGCCATAGCCGAAGGAAACTTTCCGCACGGTGAACGTGGAATGGGATCCGTTGCGGCGCAGGGCGATAACTACCCCTTCGAAAATCTGAATCCGATATTTCTCCCCTTCCTTGATCTTCACGTGAACTTTGACCGTGTCCCCGCTACGAAAATCAGGAAGGGTTGTCTTGGTAAACTTCTGTTCCAGGTAATTCATGGCATCCATAGCATTTTCCTCAAAAAGAGCCTGGCCCGCGCATTGTTCGGGCACCGTCTCCAGGTTTATCCCAAAGGCTCGTCGGCTGGTTCCTGGTGCCTGTCGGGCAGCAGGTCGGGCCGATTCCTTTCTGTCTTGCTCAGCGCGGCTTCTTCCCGCCAGCGCTGAATCTTTTTGTGGTCCCCGCCGGCAAGAACCTCGGGAACAGCCCAGCCTCGGAATTCAGCAGGCCGGGTATATTGGGGATATCCAAGAATCCCCGCCATAAACGAATCGGTGACAATGGATTCCCACTTGCCGACGACTCCCGGGATGCGCCTCAAAACGGCATCCACGATAACTGCTGCGGCGGCCTCACCGCCGCTGATAACGAAATCTCCAATGGAAATCTCTTCGTCCGCCAGGTGCAGGGCAACCCGCTCATCCACGCCTTCATACCGTCCGCAGATCAGAATGAGGTGGTCAAGTTCCGCCCAGCTTTCCGCATCTTTCTGTCGGAAGACCCTGCCCTGCGCCGATAGCAACACCACCCTGGCGCTCGCTCCTTTGGCCTCTTCCCGGATTCGGTCCAGTGCCCGGGCGATGGGCTCTGCCTTGAGGACCATGCCGGGCCCGCCTCCGTACGGCCTGTCATCGACCGTCCGGTGGATGTCCTCGGTAAAATCCCGAAGGTTGACAAGCTCCAGGTCCGCCTTGCCGCTCTGCAGCGCTCGCCCTGTTACTCCGCTGCGGAACGGCCCCTCAAAAAATTCCGGCAGAATGGTGAGGACATGAAATTTCACCACAATGCCCTATCCCTTGCGGTTCAGTCCAATCAGCTCTTGCGAAATCCTCAGGGTAACTTCTTTCCGCGTGCATTCGACCTTGCAGACATGCTCTTTCGAGAAAGGCACCCAAAACTCTTCTTCCGGCTTGCTTTCCGGTTGAATTGCCAGCAGCTGATTCCCGCCGAAATCGTCTACCCGGACCACCCTTCCCAGAAAAGCGCCGGATTCGTCCACTGCCCGGCAACCTATCAAATCAAATTGATAATAGGTTCCTTCTTCCAGTGGTGGCAGGCCGGTCGGGTCCAGAAGCACCTGGTTTCCAACCAGCGCTTCCGCCTCCGAAATGGAGTCGATGCCGGCGAATTTGAAGACGATACCCTTTTTATGCCAGCGGGTATATTCAACCCGGTAATCCAGGTAATGACCCGCCAGATTGCCTAGTGTCACCTCTTCCAGGGAATCGAATCTTTCTGGAAAATCAGTGAGGATTTCTCCAAAAAGTTCTCCGCGATTTCCCTGTGTATGTTGAAGCCTGCTGATGACTATCCAGTCTTCAGCACCTTGCCCGGATGCAGGCATTATTCCAAAATTTCCAGAACAAAACGCTTGCGCAGCTTCATCCCCGCCGCCCCAAGCAAAGTACGGATGGCTCGGGCGGTACGTCCCTGCTTCCCTATGATTTTGCCCAAATCCGACTGGGCAACTCTCAGCTCTAAAACCGTGGTTTGCTCGCCAACAACTTCCCGCACATTGACCTGCTCTGGGTTGTCAACCAGGGCCTTCGCAATCATCTCGATCAGCTCTTTCATAATTAGGTTTCTCCTCTGCTAGTGAAATCGAATTACTGATTAAGAATCCCGGGTGTTAGAAATACTGGAAGAGTTAAATCTACATCTTTTATAACGTTGCAGAAGACTTTTGAGCGGACTTACGAACCAGGCTGCGGACCGTTTCGGTGGGCTTTGCTCCCTTGGAAATCCAATACTGGAAGCGCTCCATGTCCACGGACATATATTTTTCCCCTTCTTCCCGGGGATCGTAGTGACCTACAATTTCCACAAAACTGCTGTTGCGCCGGGAGCGTTCCTCGGCGACGACCATTCGGTAAAAGGGTTTCTTCTTCGAACCCAGTCGGGTCAATCTGATTTTAAGCATCCTTCTCCTTCATTCTCTATGATTTTTTTCCAGGGCGCAAAACGTAATTATGACATAAAAGGGAATAAATGACAACACTTAACCGAAAAAGCCCCCTCCCATTCCCGGGAAGGAACGGCCTTTCATTTTTTTCATGAGAGCCTTCCCCATGAAGCTGCCGCTCATGGTTTTCAGCATCTTTTTCATATCGACATACTGCTTAAGGAGCCGGTTGACTTCCTGCACCGGACGGCCGGAGCCCATGGCAATCCTCTTCCGGCGGTGTCCGTTGATAACGTGATGGTTGCAGCGCTCGTAAGGGGTCATGGAGTTGATAATGGCTTCGACATGCAGCAGCTCCTTTTCGTCGATCTGCAGCTTGTTCAATCCTTTCAGCGGGCCGATGCCCGGCAGCATGCCCAGGATCTGATCCAGCGGACCCATTTTGCGGATCTGGCGCAGCTGGTCGCGGAAATCCTCCAGATCGAATTCGTTGCGGCGGATCTTTTCCGCCATTTCCAGGGCCTTTTCCTCCTCGATGGTCTGTTCGGCTTTCTCAATCAGGGAAAGCACATCGCCCATGCCCAGGATCCGGCCGGCCAGGCGGTCCGGATAAAAGGGTTCCAGGGCATCCAGTTTCTCTCCGATACCGGCGAACTTGATCGGCTGCCCGACCACGTGGCGCAGGGAGAGGGCCGCGCCCCCCCGGGCGTCGCCGTCCAGCTTGGTCAGAATTACGCCTGTCAGCCCGACCTTTTCATGGAATTCCGAGGCGCTTTTAACCGCATCCTGCCCGGTCATCGAGTCGGCGACCAGGAGGGTTTCGACCGGATGGGTCAGGCCCTTGATCTGCTCCAGCTCATTCATCAGCTCGTCGTTGATGTGCAGCCGTCCGGCGGTGTCCAGAATCAGAACATCATAGCCCTTGTTCCTGGCCAGCTCCAGTGCCTCCCGGGCCAGTACCAGCGGATTCATTTCCTGGGGGGCCTCATAGATCGGCAGCCCGAGGCTTTCGGCAATAATGCTCAACTGCTGCCTCGCCGCGGGGCGGTAGACGTCCAGGGAAACAAGCAAGGGATGGTGCCCTTCCTGGGAAAGGAAGCGGGCCAGCTTGCCCGAAGTGGTCGTTTTGCCGGAGCCCTGCAATCCGACCATCAGGAATACGGACGGGGGCTGCTTGGAGAAGGTGACCGATGCCTGACCTCCACCCAGGACTTCGATGAGTTCCTGGTGGACAATCCGAACGACCTGCTGCCCGGGAGAAAGGCTTAGCATGACGTCCTGCCCCAGGGCTTTTTCCTGGACTCGCGCTACAAAATCCTTGACGACCTTGAAATGGACGTCCGCTTCCAGCAGCGCCAGGCGGACTTCCTTCATCGCCGCTTCGATATGCCTGGGGGTGAGGTGACCTTCCCCCTTTAAGTCCTTGAGGACTTTTTGAAAACGTTTGGAAAGGTTTTCAAACATAATTTTTCATTTTCCCGTTCAAAAGTATTGTCGGACGATTCTGCGTTTTCCGCTCCTCGTTTTCCTTAAAAAAATGCTACTATGAGCGCTGCGCCCGAAAAAGGTAACGCAGACTTTATTATAGACCGGGCTCCGGGTCAAGAGAGGATGCATGAAGCAATTCATTGTGGGAACCGCCGGTCATGTCGACCACGGCAAAACGGCACTGATCAAAGCGCTTACGGGCATGGATCCCGACCGGCTCAAGGAGGAAAAGGAACGGGGCATCACCATCGACCTCGGCTTTGCTTCCCTGCTTAGTCCGGAAACCCACATCGGATTCATCGATGTGCCGGGCCATGAGCGTTTCATCCACAATATGCTTTCCGGAATCGGAGGGGTTCACTATCTTCTTCTGGTGGTGGCCGCCGACGAATCGGTCATGGCTCAGACCAGAGAACATCTGGATATATGCCGTCTCCTGGGCATTCTGCGGGGCGGCATCGTTCTGACTAAGGCCGACATGGTGGATTCGGAAACCCTCTCTCTGGCCCGGGAGGAAGTGAAGGAGCTGGTGGCCGGTTCCTTTCTGGAGAGGGCTCCTGTTTTCACCACCAGCGTAAAAACCGGCGAGGGCGTGGCGGAACTCCGGGAGCACTTATGGATCGTTTCCAGGGAGTTTCCGCCTTGGAAAGGGCCGCAGGCAGCCCGCGTGAATGTGGACCGGGTTTTCAGCATGAAAGGGTTCGGGACGGTCATTACCGGAACGCTGCTATCCGGTTCGCTGGCCAGAGACCAGGAGGTCGACCTTCTGCCGGGCTGCCGGACCGCCCGGATTCGCAATCTGCAGAGCTACGGGCAATTTCTGGAGGAAGCGGAAGCCGGCCGGCGCGTGGCGGTGAATGTCTCCCGGCTGGAAGTTGCCGATCTGCGCCGCGGCCTGGTTCTGGCGGAAAAGGGAATTTTTAGGGAAACCGGCCGGATGGATGTGCATCTCACCCTGTTGCCGAATCTGTCTGCTCCGCTCAGGGATCACAGCCGCCTGCATCTTTATCTCGGGTCGGATGAGGTCCTTGCCCGATTATCGCTTTTCTCACTGAAGCAGCTTGAGCCGGGCTGCACCGCCCTGGCGCGGCTGCAGCTGGAACGCCCGTCGGTTGCCGTCTGGGGCGACCGGTTCATCGTGCGCCGCTTCTCCCCACTGGAAACCCTGGGCGGGGGAGTGGTCCTGCATCCTTTCCCTCCCAAAATGCCCAGGGGGCAGAAACAGCCCCTCACCGCGGACATCCGCTTCCTGGAAGGAGAGCCGGCAGAAAAAATCCTCCTGGACCTGGACTGGGCCGGGCCCTGCGGCAAAACGCAGATGGAGCTGGGGCAGGTCTTTGGCTATGCACCGGCCTTTCTGACTGATTGCCTGCAGTCCCTCTCGAATGCCCGGAAGATCCTCTGGCCCATTGGTTCGGACGGCAGGGCGGTGGTGCGCCGGTTTCTGGATGAAGCCAAGGAAAAGCTGCTGGCTGTGCTGACCGCTTTTCACCGGCGGAATCCAATGCTGGCGGGAATTCCCCGGGAGGAGCTGTTCCGCCAGATGCCGCCTGCCTGGCCCCCGGAGACTTCCGGAGTGGCTCTCCGGGAGCTCCAGGAGAACGGCAAAGTGACTGCCAGAGACAACCTGGTCGGACTCTCCGGCGTCCGCGTGACGTACACCGAGGAGGAAATCCGTATCCGCGGCGCCCTGGATTCATTCTACCGGGCACGCGGTCTCCATTTGCCCCGCTGGGAGGAGGCCCGTACGGAAGTGAAAGGCGAGGAAGAGCGGATGAAGCTTCTTTACCGTCAGCTTCTGAAGGAGGGGCGGCTGATCCGCCTGACGGAAGAATACACCCTGCATGCCGAGGTGCTGCAGCAGGCTTTGGAAATCCTACGGTCCGGTGTGAAACCGGGTGTCCCCTTCGGCGTTCCCGAATTCAAGGATCTCCTTGGCCTGACCCGAAAAATCGCCATTCCTCTTCTCGAGTATCTGGACCGTCAGAGGATTACCCGAAGATCCGGGGACAACCGCATTCTGAATTCCTAGGGAAAGGCGGGAGGGACACTCCGTTCGCGCAGCGAAGGAACGGACCCCGCCTATCGGATTCCCTCCAGGGCCAGATTCTCCTCCCGGGCCTGCACGACATAATTCCGGAACAGGCTCAGGGGAACGGGAGGGCTGTACAGATAGCCCTGGAACAGGTCGCAGCCCAGAGAGAGCAGGCAGTGGCGCTGTTCCTCTGTCTCGATTCCTTCGGCCACCACCTGCAGGTCAAATTCATGTCCCAGGGTGATAATGGCTTTCACGATGCTGGCGTCGATTTTGTCTTTCGGTAATCCTCTCACGAAGGAGCGGTCGATTTTGAGCGATTCGATCGGCAGGGTTCTCAGCCTGGCCAAAGAAGCATACCCGATCCCGAAATCGTCGATACTCAAGGCGATGCCCTGCTTGCGCAGCGTGTCGATTTTTTCCCGGATCAGAATCTCTTCCATGATGACCGCGTCGGTGATCTCCAGCTTGAAGGATTCGGAAGGCAGCTGAAACTCCTCCACCGCATCCTGAATGACGGCGATCAGATTGGGGTCCTGTATCTGTTTGTGCGACAGATTGACGGATATGAAAATCCTCGGGTTCAGGTTCTGGTTCAGTTCGGCGATGGATCGGCAGGCCTCCCGGATGGTCCAGTAGCCGATTTTGACCATTAGCCCGGTTTCCTCGGCAATCGGCAGGAAGGAGAGCGGTGACAGGCTTCCCCATTCGGGATGATTCCAGCGTATCAGGGCTTCGCAGCCGGCCAGATGCCCCAGCTTGTCGAATTGCGGCTGGTAAAAGAGCTCAAATTCGTTTTTTTCGATCCCCCGGAGAAGGTGCGCCGTCATGGCAATTTTCTCCTGGGCCTTTTCCAGCAGCCTCAGGTTAAAAAAGCAATAGGCATTCTTGCGCTTTTTGGCCTCGAAAAGGGCGATATCCGCCTTTTTTATCAGGTCCTCGGGATTTTCCCCGTCCTGAGGAAACATCACGATGCCCACGCTTAATCCGAGCTGCACAATCCGGTTGTCGATCGAAAGGGGCTTTCTTATCTCCGCTACCAGCTTTTCGGCCACCACCGCAGCATCCGTTTCCTCGGTGAGTGCGGTAAGCACTACGGCAAACTCGTCGCCTCCCAGGCGGAAAACCATATCGGTGTTGCGGGTGTGATGCAGGAAGTTCTGGGCGACTTTTTTCAGGACGTGGTCCCCTGCATCGTGGCCGAGGGTGTCGTTGACCTCCTTGAAATGGTCCAGATCCATCAGCAGTAGAGCCCTGTTTTTTTCCACGCGTGAGCGCTTGGCCAGTTGCAGGTTTTCCCGGAAGCGGTCTTCAAACGATTTGCGATTCAAGAGCCCCGTAAGAGAATCGTGATACGCGAGATAGCTGAGCTCATCTCCTGATCGAACCGTCATGCTGCTTTCCTCTGAATTGCCGGAATCAGAAATGTCTACCATTTTTTTATTGTCAGGAACTTGTGAGACTATTGTATTCTGCCAGCCGGCAATGGGCAAGATGAATATGTAAAAAAGAGCTTTTTTCTCTTTTTCACCTCTTTCTGGAAGGCGTTCCGGCGATTCCCGGCTAAAAGGGGGACAGCGTTTGATTCCGATATCGCCGGAGCACCCGGCGGACATAGTCCCTGGTGGACGGAATCTGGATGCATTGAAGAAAAGCGGATTCCCTGGTCGCGGAGGAGGAGAGTCCGGAAACCCTGTTTTCCATGGTGCGGACCCATTGGCGGACCCGCGATTCCCCGGCATTGTAACGGGCGATTGCCAGGGGAATAGGATCGGGAAATTCCTTGAACAGGTCTATGGACTGGCGAAGATACCAGCAGCCGACCTGGAGGTTCATGCGCGGGTTGAACAAATCCGGCGGGAAACCTGTTTTATCTCTCCGGTAATTGACATATTCCCTTGCGGCACCGGGCGATATCTGCATCAGCCCTATTTCTCCGTTCTCTCCGCGGCTGTTCGGATCAAACCAGCTTTCTTCATGAACGATCGCTTTTACCAGGGAGGCATCCACACGATACTGCCGGGCCGTCAGGAGGATCAGGGAGTCAAATCGGGTCACTCTCCAGTAGACATACCCTGAGCCGATAGCCGTCAGGACAACGGCCAGAGATAAAGCCAGCAGCAGCAGCGTCTTTCTGGAATTCAGGCAGCCCGGCCACGGAAATCGCATGGCGAAAAATTTTTCTTATCCTGACTTCGGATCGTTACGATCGTCCCGAATCTGAAACGGATTCAAACGGGACCTTAGCTTAGAGTCTACCATTGCTTCGATTTCGCTTCCAGTTTCCAGGAAGAGCTCCTTCAATACCATGCCGTGTTCATGAACCGCTGCACGAAGCGAAGCTTCGGAGAACGGGAGCAGGACGCGGATCCTGCTGCGGAGGTCTCCAAGCTGTTCCTTGATTTTCTGCAGAAGTTCCACCAGTCCTGTCTGACACAGCGCGGACGTCTCCTCGAAGCAGGAAAAGGTACGAAAAAAAGCTCGACGGGTTTCCTGCCGGCCGGGATCCAGGAGGTCGCTCTTATTGAAAACATAAACCGTCCTCTTTCCGGCACACCCCAGCTCGTGGAGTACCTGCTCGACCGCCCGAATCTGCTCCGGCATATTGTCGGCGGTGGAATCGATGACGTGCAGCAGCAGGTCTGCCTGGACCACTTCTTCCAGTGTGGCCTGGAAGGCGGCTACCAGGTGGTGGGGGAGCTTGCGCAGGAATCCCACGGTATCGGCCAGGAGAACCCTCCGCCCGTCCGGCAAGGTGATTCCGCGCACCGTGGGGTCCAGGGTCGAGAACACACCGGCGGAAACCAGGACCCCGGCGCTGCACAAGGAGTTGAACAGTGTGGATTTTCCCGCGTTGGTATAGCCGACCAGAGCGACCGTGGCCGCCGGGATTTTCTTTCGGGGTCCTCTCTGGAGGGACCGCCTCTGCCTCACCTTCTCCAGGTCCTGGCGGAGGAGCGAGATTCGGCGCCGTATTCTCCGCCGGTCCATTTCCAGCTTGGTTTCTCCCGGACCGCGCGTCCCGATTCCTCCCCCCAGGCGGGAAAGGAGAGTTCCTTTTCCGGCCAGGCGCGGAAGAAGATAGGAGAGCTGGGCCAGTTCCACCTGGAGCTTCCCCTCCCGGGTGCGGGCTCTCCGGGCAAAAATTTCCAATACCAGAATGGTGCGGTCGATGACCCGGCAACCCCAAAGGTTCTCCAGGTTGCGCTGCTGATTGGGTGCCAGGTCATCGTCGAAAACGGCAAGGGAGATGCCCTGCTGTTTCATTAATCCGCCGATTTCCTCCGCCTTTCCCCGGCCGATGCGGAAAGCCGGCTCCGGAGTGTCCCGTTCCTGGAAGAAGGAGGCGGCCGGCTCCAGGCCGGCGGCTTTGGCCAGCAGGGCCAGCTCCTGCAGGCTTTCTGCCGTTTCCGCGGGTCGGGCGCCCTTTGCGGACATGCCGATCAGGACCGCTTTCCGGGGATCCGGTTCATTCTGCCTGCCGGCGCCTGGTTCGCCGGATTCGGTGTCAGCATTTGCAGCCATAAGGTAAACAAGCTAACATAACTATGCGTGACATGGAAAGGTGTATTGCGGAGATGCTCTTATGAAAAAGAAAACAAACATTCTTATCCTCCTGCTGCTGATCGGGGTTTCCCTCGGGGCTGCCCTGGCCCAGTCGGGAAAGAGCAAAAAGCCCGAGCCGGGGGATAAAAAGTACCGGATTCTGTCTGTTTCCACCAGCACCAACCTGGTCCTGATTTCCGACCTGGAAACCAAGACGCGCCTGATGCTGGATGCCGCACAGGCAAAGGTAACCATTGATGGAAAAGCATCCGATCTGAAGGAGCTGCAGCGCTACACCCTGGCGGTCTTCCGTATCCAGCGCGGTGTTTCCCAGATGCATGGCATCGATCTCGACGGAAAAATCGTGGAGATCCAGGTGGAAACCCGCAAATGAAAGGATTTCCGGATGGTTCGCCCCGGCCTCTTAACGGTTGGGATCGAACAGGGAAGAATGGAGCAGGAACCCGCTTTTCTCCCGTATGGCGGACCACAGAACGGAAAAAGTATCCAGAAGGTTGATGTTCCCGCAGGACCGGACATTATCGGCATTGTCGCGGTACTGGAAAAACGTAAGCCGATACGTGCCCTGACGGGCGGTCAGGCCCCCGGCCCTCTCATAAAAAAACTTGCCCAGGTACTGCCCCAGGGAGAACGCCGTACGGTCGAATACCGACAGCTGGTCGAGGGAGCGGTCATCGGCAAACCGTAGAACATTATTGGTTAAAGGAAAGTAGATCTCCGTTTTTTCCTTTTTATCGATCAGGAACAGCCGGTTGTAGGGCAGCGCATTCTCGCTGAAGATGCGGTCCACCTGGTTCCACTGTTCGTCCGTCAGCGTCAGTTCGGTCCGTCCGGGATCGCTTTGCAGGGTTTCGCGCAGCAGGTTCGCCACGTCCAGCTGCTGCCAGGCCGCCAGGAGCGCGGTATCCACGTCCTCCCAGCGGGCTACCGGCGGCTTGTCGCGCAGCTTGATTTTTTTGGGCAGGATGGCCGCCAGGCGCGATTTGAACTGCTCCTCGAAGCGGGCCAGCTTTTCGCGGCCGGAAGCCTGTGGCTGTCCATGGAGGTTGGATGGCATCCCCAGGAGGCAGGGCAGCAGCAGGGAAAGCAGGAGCCGCCGGTGGCAGACCCGTCTAACGGATTTCGGTTTGCAGATTGGATTCATGATCGATGTCCAGAATGGTATCCAGCTTGGAAATTTCAAACAGCTTTTTAATCCGCGGGGACGGATCCAGAAATTTGATTTTGACTCCGGCCTGCCGGGCTTTCTGATAGCACTGAATCAGGGAGGCGGATCCGGTGCTGTCCATGTAGGTGGCCTGCTTCAGATCGAGAGCGATTTGACGGACCCCGCTTTCCAGCAGCCTGACCAGCGCGGCGGGGATCTGTTCGATATCCTCATTGATCGTCAGACGTCCGGTCAGATCCAGAACGATGTACGTGCCGACTTTTCTTTCCTTGATAATCATACTTGCTTTTGACGACCTTCCTACGTCCATAAGAGATTCCGGATGGCGGTCAGGATTTCAAAGGCGGAAATCCAGACCGCAATATGGCATTCCGGAATTATATGCTAACATGAGATGCAAAACTTAGGAGTCATTATTATAATGGAGAATCTTGCTATGACCCAAAATCGTCGTTCCTTTTTAACCCATAGTGCCGCTCTCTGGCCTGCGGCCGGCCTGGCGGCGGAGGCCGCTGCGCAGCCGGCTGCGGCGCCGGCTGCCGGCGGTTCCCTGCGGCTGGGAATCGTTACCTACAACATCGCCAAGGACTGGGACCTGGATACCATCATTAAAAACCTGACGGCCGTGAAAATGGATGGTGTGGAATTGCGCACCACCCATGCCCATGGAGTGGAGCCGTCTCTTTCCGCGGAGAAGAGAGCCGAGGTTCGCAGGAAATTTGCGGACTCCCCGGTGCGTATCGCCGGGCTGGGTACCACCTGCGAATATCACTCTTCGGATCCGGAAGCACTGAAAAAGCAGATCGAGCTGACCAAGGAATGGATCCTGCTTGCCAAGGATATCGGCACGGGCAGCGTCAAGGTTCGGCCCAACGGGCTGGCCAGGAATGTTCCCGAGGAAAAAAGCCTGGAGCAGATCGGCAAATCGCTGAAAGAATGCGGGGCCTTTGCTGCCGGCCATGGCATACGTCTGCAGCTGGAGATACACGGTTCGGAGACCAGCCGCATTCCCCGCATTAAGAAGATCCTGGATTACGCGGAGATGCACCCGGCGGTCTGGCTCTGCTGGAACTCCAACCAGAACGATCTCCTGGACGGCGGACTGGAGTCCAATTTCCAGCTGCTGAAAGGCCGCATCGGGCAGGTTCACATGCGCGATCTGTTTCTGGAGGAATACCCCTGGAAGAGGCTGGTCCAGCTGCTGCAGGAAATTAGGTTTCCGGGCTTCTGCCTCCTGGAGGTTCCGGAATCAGCCGATCCGCAGCGCGTTCTAAGCTACGCGCGGGCACTGTTCAGGGCGTACCAAGGAGCCGCCTAGACCGGGGCGCGAAGGCCGTTCCCGACTCCGGAGGTAGGACGAACAGGGGAAAGTACATTTTCCATTCCATAGGCCCCTGCTGCAGGGCAGTCCAGAGATCCAGCCTTCCCCAGCCGAAAACGGCATTGGGGAACTGGCTGCCCCGGGAAGTATGGCAATCCAGCGTGCTGGTCAGGCGGACGGCGGTCTGCAGAAGCAGCGTTTCGGTGCGGTCCACATTCCCTTTCAGGATCGGATAGGCGGAAAAGAGTACCGCCGCGGCCCCAGCTACGTGCGGAGTCGCCATGGAGGTGCCGCTCATGGTGCCATATCCGGAATTGCGGATCGAGGAGCGGATGCCGACTCCCGGGGCGGTGAGGTCCGGCTTCATCCGGTAGCCTCCGTCCGGCAATACCACCAGGCCCCGGGAGCTGGAGGAGGCGATTTTATCCGTGGAGTCGGTGGAGCCGACCGTTGTCGAGGAATCGAAGGAACCCGGCTCTTCCGAAATCGTACCGCAGCCCGGGCCGGAATTGCCTGCCGCAACCACCACCATGATTCCGGCGGCGCGTACGTTTTCGACTGCCAGCAGCAGGCTCTGTCCGGTGCAGAGCTCCGATCCCGGGCAGCTCCAGGAGTTGTTGATGATATCCGGTGCGAGCGCCGTGTCGCGGTTGTTTTTTTGCAGATCCCAGGGGGCCAGGAAAAAATCGAAGCATTCCAGGTAGGTGGAGGGTCGGCCTACCCCGGCATCCATGTTCCGGCAGCCGATCCACCGTGCTCCGGGAGCCACCCCGACCTGGTTGCCCTGGCCGTCATCTCCCACGGCAATGCCCATGGTGTGGGTTCCATGGCCGTGGTCGTCGCAGGGGAAGGAGCTCTGGTAGCCGCAGGGATTGACGGACTGAGGCACGATCTTGTTGTCCCGGATGGCATCCCACCAGTTGTAGTTGTGGTCCGCGGTCGTGCCGTTCCATCCGCGATATTGCCGGATCAGGGCCGGGTGGTTCCACTGGAAGCCGGTGTCCTGGTTGCCGATGACCACCGATTCTCCTCGGAAGCCGGCTGCCCAGGCTTGCGGGGCGCCGATTTTCTGGATGTTCCACTCCACCGCGGCCGGAGCCTGGATGCTTTCGGTTGTTGGCCGGGATGGCAGAGGCACGGTTAATGCCACCGCCGGATCGGGCTCCACCCGGGCGATGGATTCGTCGGATTGCCAGCGGTCCATTTCCGGGGCCAGCGATGCTCTGTCCGGGCATTCCACGGCCAGGCCGTTGACGATCGTAAGCGAAGTGACTGAGCAGCCCCTGGCTTTGAGCTGCGCAAGAAGAGCAGGCTGGCTTCTGGCGGCGATGGCGGAAAGCCGGCGGTAAACGAAAGCGGTTTTTTCCTCCTTGCCGGTAAGCGATCGGGCATCCCCCAGGTCCGCCTGCTCCCGCAGCAGAAGGAGAAAACGAGGATGTTCCGCGGAGAGAATCCGGTACCTCTCCGAGGAAGAGAGAGCTGTCTTGGCCAGGTTTCTTACGGCGAAAGTGGGAGAAACGGCCGGCAGCCTGTCCGGTCCCGAAAGCGGGGCGAGCAGAATCGCGGGGACAAAGATCCACAGGAAGTGGGAAGGCTTGCGCAATCGGTGTTTAAGCATGATATATTTTTCTTTTACAAATTAAGGATATCCCCGAACATGGATTTTCGCAAAGGAGAGCCTTTTATGAGACGGGTCCGGATAGTCTGGCTTGTTTTCTGTTTGCCGATTTTTTCGAGTGCTGTCTGGGCCCAGCAGAGAATCGAATACCCCGCCTCTTCCTACTCCGGGTCGCGGGAGGGGCTGATATATGATCTGAAGCATCCGGATTCCTTTCGCCGCAGACAGGCGGCGGAACTGGCCGGCAGGAACCGGTTGAGGGAAGTACTTCCCCAGCTGACGGAGCTCCAGAAGGATCCGGAGGCCGAAGTCCGCCGGGCCATGGTCAGCAGCCTGGACAGCCTTCTGGACGCCCGGGCCGGCGCGACCCTGGCGGTGATGCTCGAGGACGGCGACCGGGATATCCGCCAGAAGGCCATTCGTGCCCTGGTCAACGTTTACCTGGGACAGGACAGCTCCTCCCTGGGTTCGGCGATGCGCCATGTGGGAGCGGTCTTCAATCCCAGGGTGGACGCCAACAACAGCGTGATCGAGCCGGATGTGGAGGTGGCCCCCGGCGTAATACCCGGATTGGCCCGCTGCCTGCGGGACCCCTATCCCCCGATACGCAAGGATGCTGCCCAGGCCCTGGGAATTCTGCGGGGAAAAGCGGCGGTGGAGGAAATGGCCAGGGCATCCCGGGAGGAGACCGACAAGGCAGTCCTCAAGGAGCAGCTTCGATCCTTTGCCAAGCTGGGGGACCCCGCTCCCGCGCCGCAGGCAATGGCTCTTCTTCGCCATGAGGATCCCTCCATCCAGGAAGAGGCCATTTTCACTCTGGGTGCCTTGCGCGACAAGAGCGCGGTGGCTGAGCTGACCCAGATTTACCAGAGCGGAACCGGGGAGAGGAGAAGAATCCTCCGGGTCATTCCTGCCAGCCGCTCCGATCTGCTCGTCATACGCTCCCTGCAGGCGATGGCGATGATCGGCGCTGCGGAAAGCAGGAACCTTTTTTCGGAAGCGCTGACCCACGTGGACTCCCGCTACCGGCAGGCCGGGGCGGAAGGGCTGGCGCGGATCCGGACTCCGGACCTGGCCCCCACCCTGGTCACTCTGAAAGCCAGGGAGCAGAGCAACGACGCGAAGATGGCGATGTCTTTTGCCCTGTTCCGTGCCGGGCAGAAGGAGAACCTGGAGGAGCTGGTAGCCGCCGCGGCAGGCGGACAGGAAGACTCGGCCGGTTATCTGGCTGAATTTCAGGGGCCGGAGGTGCCGATGCTTTATCCTTTTCTGGGCAGCGAAAATGCGAAAACCAGAGCCGTGGCGGCGGAAGTGATCGGGCTGACCGGCGACGCTTCCGCATTGCCTCAGCTGGAACCGTTAACCAAAGATCGGGACGTCCAGGTTCTGGCGGCAGCCGTGAAGGCCCAGCGCCGGATCCAGGCCCGGAGCAGGAAGTGAGCACTATGGCATACCGCGATTTAAGAGAGTTTCTGCAGTTCCTGGAAAAAAGCCGCCAGCTGGTCCGAATTCGGGAAGAAGTCGATCCGGTGCTGGAGATAACCGAGATCACCGACCGGGTTTCCAAGAGCACGGGGCCGGCTCTTCTTTTCGAAAAGGCCAGGGGAAGCCGGTTCCCGGTGGTAACCAACATGCTCGGCTCTCCCGGTCGAATGAACATGGCTTTAGGGGTGGATTCCCTGGATCAGGTGGCGGACCGGATCAGCGAGCTGCTCGATTTCAAGTCGCCCGAGGGGCTGATGGCCAAGCTGAAGATGCTTCCCATGCTGATGGATATCGGCCGCTTTTTCCCGCAGCTGGTCTCCCGCGGCAGCTGTCAGGAAATATGCCTGGAAGGGAAGGATGCCAGGCTCTCCGAGCTGCCCGTCCTGCAGTGCTGGCCGGGTGACGGCGGGCGCTTCATTACCTTTCCGCTGGTCTTTACCAAAAATCCGCAGTCGCAGAAGCGCAACTGCGGAATCTACCGCATGCAGGTTTACGATGACCGTACCACCGGCATGCACTGGCAGACCCACAAGCACGGTGCCGATCACTGCCGCGACAACCGGCGGCTGGGCAGGCGCATGGATGTGGCTGTAGCCATCGGGGCCGACCCGGTGGTATGTTTTGCCGGGGCCCTTCCTGCGCCGGCCGATATGGATGAAATGCTGCTCGCCGGACTGCTGCGGCAGGAGCCGGTGGAAATGGTGAAATGCAAAACGGTGAACCTGGAGGTGCCGGCGGCCTCCGAATTCGTGCTGGAAGGGTATGTGGACCCGCAGGAGCTCCGGCGGGAGGGGCCTTTCGGCGACCATACCGGCTTCTATTCCCTGGAGGACGACTACCCCGTATTCCATGTGCAGTGCATCACCCACCGCCGCGATCCCCTCTATCTGGCAACCGTGGTGGGCCGTCCCCCCATGGAGGACTGCCACATGGGCAAGGCCATCGAGCGCATTTTCCTGCCGATAATGAAAAAGCAGCTCCCGGAAGTGGCCGACATGTGCATGCCCTTCGAAGGCGTTTTTCACAACCTGCTCCTCGTTTCCATACGGAAGTCCTATCCCGGGCAGGCCCAGAAAATCATGAACGCCATCTGGGGCATGGGCCAGGCCATGTTTTCCAAGTGCATTGTCGTGGTCGACGAGGATGTGGATGTGCAGAGTCCGCGGGAAGTGGTCTGGAAGGTGCTGAACCACATCGATCCCCAGCGGGACATTTTATTCACCCTGGGGCCCGTGGACGATCTGGACCATGCCTCGCGGTTGCCGCACTTCGGCTCCAAGATGGGGATCGATGCCACCCGCAAGTGGCCGGGCGAAGGCTTCTCCCGGGCCTGGCCGGAAGAAATCCATATGACCGCGGAGGTGGTCCGCCGGGTGGATTCCCTCTGGAGCCGGCTCGGCCTGGACGGCGGGGGCCGCTAGCGGAAGCGGGTGGTGAAGTAAAATACGTTTTTGTTTTCGCGCCAGTCGTGGCCGTAGGCCACCGTGACCCGCAGGGGAGAGTGCTCGCCGAGGCGGAATCCCAGGCCGAATCCGGTATCCAGCAGGGTTCGGGGCACGTACTGACCTGGGTAGGAGCTGCGGTTCCGGGCGGCATCCAGGAAGCCGGAAGCATCGGCCACCACCCCGTGCCAGGAAAACAGGTCCCGGGAGGCGGTCAGGTTGCCGAGCAGGAATTTCCGCAGCGCCGGGGAGCGCCCGTACTGGTAGTGGCTGAACAGCGGGTGGGCCCGCAGCAGGTAATCGGCGTAGATCCCCGTGCCCAGCAGGAAGTGGTCTTCCACCGGACCCGGATTCGAAAGAGCGCCGGCATGCCCGTCCACCTGCAGCGAGGTGCTCCGCCCTTTCCAGGTCGGAAAAATCCAGAGGTTTCGGGTGGAAAAGGAGGCGCGGCTGGCCGTGTCCCGGCCGGGCTGGAACATCCACCCTTTTTCCAGGGAAAGCTGCAGGGTCGAGGTAAAGGCGGCCCCGGACTGGAATTCGCGACGCATCCACTGGCTCGAAGGGGAGACCCGCAGCCAGAAGACGCGGTGGGGAATTTCCGCCGCGGACTGATTTCGAAACCCCTCGGTCTGCCAGGTAGTCCCCCCTGATGCGGAGTTCTTTTCCGCCTGGAACGCCCGCCACCGGTAGTTTCCCTCCAGCCGCACGGCCAGGTAAGGGGACCGTATGGGGATCAGGATCGAGGGAGTCAGGTCGTGGCGGCGGAGGCGGAACCGGTTGGGAAGGGTATCGGGCGATGCCCAGAGCCGCCAGTCTTCATCCCGCCAGGAATAGGTTATCCTGGAATAGAGGATTCGGCGAAAGAGGCGTGGCGAGGAGAGTTCGAACTGCCCCAGCCGGGAAACCTCGTGCCGCCGGAAAAGACCCTCGACGCTGATCCCGCTCTGCCCCCAGTTCCAATAGGTAAGCCGCAGGGAGTTATCGAAGATGCCGGAAAAGGTGTTGGTCAGGAAAGTGAAGGGGTCCCCGAAGCCGTTCTGGGAGTCTACCTGCACATCCAGCACCGCGCGGGTCATGTCGGCATCCGGCCGGGGCACGAAGCGCACTCCGCGGATATTTTTGTGCTGCAGCAGGTTCCATTCACCGGCCTGCAGGGCGGGCAGGGAAACGGGATCGTCCTGCAGCAGCCCGACTTCTTCGGCGATGCGGTTCCGGTCGGTGCGGGCCCGGCTGGTAACTTCCATGCGGGACATCTTCGGCCAGCCCAGCGACTGCCAGTAAGCCAGGGCTCTCTTTTCCCGTCCGAGCTGCAGGCAGGCGCGGATAGCCAGCGAAAAAGCTTCCCGGTTCTCCAGATCGCGGCGCAAAACCTCGTCCGCGGCCGTCAGGGCCAGCTCCGAAAGATTCTGCTCCAGGCAATAGCGGGCCAACGAGAGGCCGGTCTCCGTTGCCTGCGGGTCTGCGGCCAGGCAGGATTTCAGGTGCTGTGCGGCCTGCTGCCGCTCACCCCGGCCGGCCAGCCGGCGGAGTTCCTCCAGGCAGGAGCCGGGGGCCGGCTGCGGCGAGGCCGCCCGGGCAGCCGGATGGCAGAGGGTTGCGAATAAGATCGCGGGGCACAGAAATCGTTTTATTGACATTCTCCGTCGTCCATTGAAAAATTTTCCGGTGTGAATATTACGCCTGCAGCGATAAGCCTGCAAGGCGAATTGTAATGATAATCAATTCTATCAACGGAAACGACAGGGAGCAATCGTCATGACCTTACCGCAAAGCCTTTCTCATTCGCTGGATCGAAGAAGATTTCTGATGCACTCCGGGGCCGGCCTGGCTGCCGCGGGCGCGGCGGCATCCCGCAAGGTATTTGCCGGCCGCTCTGCCGGCGACCGGATCCGGATGGGCTTTATCGGCCTGGGAGGCATGGGTACCGGAAGGCTGCGGGAGTTTATGGAACACGAGGACGTGGAGGTGACCGCGCTCTGCGATGTGGATCGCAATCACCTGGCGGCGGCCACTGCGGAAGTGGAGAAAAAGCGGAACCGCAAGCCCGCAGGATTCGGCGACTTTCGCAAGGTTCTGGAGATGAAGGAGCTGGATGCGGTCATGATCGCCACGCCGGACCACTGGCACGCCTTGCCGGCCGTGGCTGCTTTCCGGGCCGGGAAGGATGTTTTCGTCGAAAAACCGCTCAGCTATTCCATCGGGGAGGGCCGGGCCATGGTGAAGGCTGCGGCGGCTCACCAGCGGGTTTCCCAGGTCGGCATCCATATCCATAACCACACTCCCAATTACCGCCGGGCAGTGGAGATCGTGCGCTCCGGCATGCTGGGCAAGATCAGCCGGGTCACCTGCTGGAAAACATTCGACCTGAAAAGCCTGGGAATCCCGCCCGATGGCGCTCCGCCCGCGGAGCTGGACTACGACTTCTGGCTGGGCCCGGCCCCTAAAAGGGCGTACAATCCCAACCGCTCCCATCACACCTTTCGCTATTTCTGGGACTATTCCGGAGGCGTTTTTGTCGATTTCTGGTGCCATATCACGGATGTAGTCTATTGGGCGCTGGAGCTGAAAGCCCCGGTCAGCGTGGCAGCCGTGGGAGGCCGCTTCTTCATGGACGACAACACGGAAACTCCGGATACCCTGGACCTGGCCTATGCCTACCCGGGTTTGAACATGACCTGGATGCTCAACAGGACGCCTCTCCCGGGATGGGAGCACCTGGGGAGTATCGGCTGCGTGTTTCAGGGAACGGAAGCTACTCTGGCGGTCAATTATTTCAAGCACGAGCTGTTTGTGAAGGGAAAACGGGTGGAGGATTTCAAGCGGCCGGCGCAGCTTTTCGAAGATTCGCCGGGGCACATCCGCGAATTTCTGAATTCCGTCCGGAGCAGAAAGCCGACCACCTGCAGCGTGGAATACGCCCACCGTCTGACCAAAGGCGGCCTGCTCGGCAACATCGCTTTCCGCACCGGCCGGCATGTCCGGTGGGATGACGCCCGGGAAAAAGTCATCGGCGACTCGGCTGCCGACCGCATGGTGACCCGGCGCTACCGCAAGCCCTGGAAGCTGTCCTGAACACGGTGCCAGACCGCCGGGGCGAAGTCAGCCGATCCTGTGCGATAGGCCCTTTCGCTTTTCTTCCCGTTCTTCCTCTCTTCCTGTGAGTCCAATCATTTCACAGGAAGACGGGAAGATCAGGAAGGAAGAACGAAGCAGTTGGAACCTTTCCACCAAGAGGTAGGCTTCCTGCCGCTTCATCCATAAAAAAAGCCGGTCCCGGTTTGCAACACCGGGCCGGCTTTTTCGTGAAGCGACCGTGTGACCTAGTAGGTGAGCTTCAGGGAGAACTGCCAGGATCGGGGCGGGTTCTGGCCGGTAATAACTCCAAAGGCGGCGTTGGTCGGGTCGGTATTGGGATTCGACAGGTTCGGGTGGTTCCAGGCGTTGAAGGTCTCCGCGCGGAACTGGGTATTCCAACGCTCATTGATGCGGAAGTTCTTGATCAACGAAAAGTCCCAGCGGTCCTGATTGGGGCCGCGAACTCCGCTGAACCGCAACGGGAAGGTAATGATGTTGGAACCGAGTTGCCGGGCGCTGTTACGTTCCCAGCCGGCGTTCAGGTTAAACCATCCATCCACTCCGCGCTGACCGTCCGGAAGAACGATGTCATCCAGATTTCCGTTGAATATCCGGTTGCCGAACCCCAGAGGCTGACCGGACTGGTGCTGATAAAGCACGTTGAACTGCCAGCCGCCAAGAATGAAATTAACCGCGGACGGGCTGTCGGCACCCCACTTGCGCTTGTGGCCGAAAGGAATTTCCCAGATACCCGAACCGCTGATCCGATGGGGTCGATCGATGTCGGCGATGACTTCATACGGCATGGGATCGGAGGCGTTCAGAAACTGGGCGGCCTCCATGGCCTTGGACCAGGTGTAGGATAGCTGCGAGGTCCAGCCGTTGGCAAAGCGCCGTTCGATGCGGCTCTGCAGGGAATGGTACCAGGAGTACCCCGCCGGATCGCCGACCATCTGCACGCTGCTGAACTGGCTGTAGTTTCGCAGCAGGCTGCCTCTGGTCATGGTGGTGCCGTAAATGGAATTCAGCCCGTAATAGGGATTCGGATAGGTTTTGCCCAGGTAGTCGATGGTGGCCTGGTCCCGAACCGGCGAGGTGCTCAGGTATTTCGCCGGAGTATAGCTGAGCTCCCGGGTGAGGTTGAGCCGGGTGTTGCGGTTGCCGACGTAGCTCATTTCGATCATCAGCTTCTGGGGTAGCTCTCTCTGAAAGCCGAAGCTCCAGCGCTGCGAGTAGGGATGTTTGCGCTCGTCGGGAAAAAAGGTGATGGACTGACCGATGTTGGTCATCAGGCCGCCGGCTGCTCCGGGAGGTTTGATCAAACCGGTAGGCAGGGGGTTGGCGTTGGTGGCGATGTAGGTCAGACCATTGTCCAGGCTGGGTTGGATCGGCGTGGATTGCTGAAAACCGGAGAGGTTGGTGTTGGTGTAGTTCACGCCGATCGACGCGAAGAAAATGCCGTAACCGGCACGAATAACCGTTTTCGGGGTGACCTGGTAAGCCAGCCCGATCCTCGGGGCCAGGTTGTTCTTTTCTCCTTTCCAGTAATCCCGATTATTTGCATCCGCGAAGGTTTGTCCCCCCATAGCCTGGAACTGTTCGGCGGGAAGCTCCGGTATGGGATTCTTGGCGTAATTGGCCTTGGCGGCGCTATTGAGCGGGTTGGGGGTGCCGAAGGCATAGTGGACGGCGGAGCGGTTGAAGCGCTCGGTGATCGGGCTTTCCATCTCCCAGCGCAACCCCAGATTCAGAGTCAGGTTCTTTCGGAATTTCCAGTCGTCCTGCAGGTAAAAGGCCAGGTACTTGTCCTGTTCCACATAGCTGTCGGAAGCGTTCATGTAGCCCCCGGGAATACCCATCAGCATGGCGGCCGGTTCGCCACCCCTTGTCGGGTTGGAAGCGGTGTCGTTGGCCCGGGTAAAGTTGGCGCTGTAATTCAACACCGGGCTGACGGCTTCGTGGAACCGGTTTCGGCTCTCCCGGTACACGCGCAATTCGGGGCCGAAGCGCAGGCTGTGGTTACCCTGCAGCTTGGTGAAATTGAAAACAAAGGAGTTTGTCGTAGAGGCCGTGTAGCCGTCGCCCGATTCCCATGACGCGATGGTGGTAAAGGAGTTCGTGGTCACCCGGGGAATGGTGGCCAGCGCCTTATTGGGCAGCAAGGCCAGAAGCTGCGGGGAAAAGCCCAGCTGGGTGAGATCGTATCCCCGTGAAGTGCGCCGCTCGGGAAAGTCCTGAAAGGTCAGTCCGTAACGAAAATTCATCAGGAAGGAAGGATTGAACACATAGACGTCGTCGAAAGCGATCCCTTTATTGTTGCGGTTGAGGATCACCCCGTTCACATCGTTATTGAATACTCGGTTTTTGTCCTCCTCCCAGAAGTCCCGATGCAGGCGGACGAAGATGCGGTGGCTTTCGCTGAAGGCGTGGTCGAAACGGGCCAGCCAGACCCAGTAGTCCTCCAGGGCTTTGCCATTGCGGAAAAAGTTATTTTGGAAATCCCGGGTTCCGGCCTGGTTAGGGAGCGGATAGAGGTCGATAATTTTCTTGCCGACCGGGTCGATCCGGTTGGCGGGAATCACATTCCCCGGTATGGGTTGGCGTATATAGCGGTCGCCCTGCTTGACGGTGGTGTAGGGATCGTAAAGCTGGTAGGTGGAGCCGAGCGCCAGGTATTCGGAAAAGTCTCCGCTGTGCATCTTGGCTGTGGGAACCGTCGAGGTGGCCGAGCCGCCGGCGGCGCTGCCGAACTTGTTCGCTTCCCAGGAGAAGAACCAGAAGGTGCGGTTCTTGCCGTTGTATACCTTCGGGATGACAACCGGGGCCCCGACCGATAAACCGTAGCGGTTGTCTTGGTAGACGGCGAGCCCCTGTCCGGAGCGGTTTTCGAAAATGGTCGGGCAGTCGAACATGCTGTGTCGCAGCCATTCATGGAATTCCCCATGAATGTCATTCGTTCCTGCCTTGGTGGAGACGTTGACCGTGCTGCCCATGGTATGGCCCAGCGAGGCATCGAACACCGAAGTCTGGATTTTGAACTCGCTGATGGCGGTCTGAGGCGGCGAGAAAGCCACGCGCGGGGCCGTGCCGTCCGAATAGGTATTGGACACGCCGTCGATAGAAAATTCATTCTGGTTGGAGCCGCCACCATCCGTGGAAAACTGCGAGGGGGCCGCATTGAAACCGGCTTTGCGCAATCGCATATCTGTGGCGTTGGTCGTTCCGGGGGCCAGATGCACGAGGTCCATGGCGTTGCCTGCAAACAACGGCAGCTCCATGACGCGCTTTTCATCGACCACCTGGCCCAGGGAGGCTTCCGCGGAGGAGAGCAGCGGAGTGGTATCCGTGACCGTTACCGTTTCGGTCACCGCACCGACTTCCAGGGTGATATTGGCCTCCACGGTATCGTTGATGCGTACC
>CAINFC010000068.1 GCA_903847975.1 uncultured Acidobacteriota bacterium
AGCGTGTCATTGACCCCCTGGACGATCTTCCGGAAATCCCCCTGGTGCCGCGCCGCTTCGGCCCGGGTGGCCAGCCGCCCTTCTACCGCCGCCTTGGCCAGCAGGCCGGCATCGGCCACCAGCGCATTCACTGCATCCACACAGACATTCAGGTTGTTTTTGATCTCGTTGAAATCCCCGTTGTAGCTGTCGGTGATCTTCGGCGGGATGTCTCCCTTGCTGATCCGGTCCACGTACCCCGCGGCCACGTTCAGCGGCCCGATTACCGCATCCAGCGTGTCGTTGACCCCCTGGACGATCTTCCGGAAATCCCCCTGGTGCCGTGTTGCGTCGGCCCGGGTGGCGAGCCTCCCTTCCACCGCCGCCTTGGCCAGCACGCCGGCATCGGCCACCAGCGCATTCACTGCATCCACACAGACGTTCAGGTTGTTCTTGATCTCGTTGAAATCGCCTTGGTAGGTGTCGGTAATCTTCGGGGGGATATCCCCCTTGGAGATCCGGTCTACATACCCTGCAGCCACATTCAGCGGCCCGATTACCGCATCCAGCGTGTCGTTGACCCCCTGGACGATCTTCCGGAAATCCCCCTGGTGCCGCGCCGCGTCGGCCCGCGTAGCCAGCCGGCCCTGCACCGCCGCCGCGGAGAGCATCCCGGCATCGGCCGCCAGCGCCCCCACCGCATCGATGCATACGTTCAGGTTGTTCTTGATCTCATTGAAATCCCCGTTATAAGCGTCGGTGATCTTCGGCGGGATGTCCCCCTTGCTGATCCGGTCCACATACCCCGCGGCCACCTTCAGCGGCCCGACGACCGCATCCAGGGATCGGTTCATCCCCTCCACGATATCGTGAAAGGCTCCCTGAAAACCGGCGGTATTGCCGCGGACGTCCAGCTGTCCGGCCAGGGTGGCCCGGTTCAGGCGCTGCGACTCTTCCACCAGCCGCCGGATGGATTCGATCGACTGCTGGAAAGTCCTGGATAGAACATCCGCCTCCGATTTCGGCTGCAGGGTGACCTTGAGGTCTCCTTTCCCCAGTGCCTCGGCGGCAGACGCAACCCCCCGGATATACTGGATCAGCGAGCGGAAAGAGCCGGCCAGAGCCCCCAGCTCGTCGCTGGACTGAAAGGAAACCTGCTGGCGAATGTCGCCCAGGGCGATCTGTTCCGCGGCGGACGAAATGCTTTTCAGGGGACGGGAAACCAGGTAGCGAAGCAAAACCGTAAGAAGTGCGGCAATGCCCACAATGATGCCCAGGCTGACCCACATCTGGTCGACCTGGCTCTCTCGGAGCTCTTTCAGGTCCTCTCCGATCCGGTGCTCCAGGGCGATGTAGCCTATGGTATCACCGGCCTTGAAATCGGAGTGGCATGTCAGGCAGGCCGATTCGGCCCGGATCGGTTCCAATCCCAGCACGTAGGGATCCTGGGTACCCATGTCTTTCAGCGGGTAGACACCCTTCCCTGTTTTTTTGCTCTGGCTGATTTCCTCAAGAAACTCGCTTTTTCCTTCGCTCGATTTGTCCGAGGAAGCGTAAATTTTTCCCGCGGCATTCAGAACCAGGATCTCGCGGACGATCTCCGTACCGCCGATCCGGGTCAGGATGCGCTGCAGCCCTTCCTTGTCGTTCTGAAGCATGGAATTGTTTAAAGCGGCATTCACCGACTGATTGATATTAAAGGTTTCCTCCACCAGGTTTCCCTGCATCTGGCTTTGGGTTTTGTTCCATTGAAACAGGGCATTTCCGCCCAGAACGACGACCAGAACGGCAACGATCCACAAAAGGATTTTGGATGTCAGGCTTCGCATACTCCTCCCACACGTAATTGGGTAAAACAAAAACTCGATGGCAATATTAAACCACAAAAAAGAAAAATGTCCCAGCCACACAGCGGTCCCGGAACAGACCGCCGGGAAAAATTTGCGCTTGACAATTCTTCGCCCCGACCCCTACAATCACGGAGGGAAAAGCGTTCCATCGACCTCCGTAAATCCCGGGCGGAAGCAAATGAAGCTAAGAACCAGATTTGTATTCGGAATGGGGCTGATTCTGGCTCTGGCCGCCCTTCTATTCGGCGAACTGATTTACCGGGCGCAGAAGGATGCCCTGCTGCAGGGGATCGATGCCCGGCTTTGGACCGCTGCGCATATGGCTAAGGAAATTCTCTCCCCGGACTTCCACGACCGGCTCCGGAACCGGGACTCGCTGACCCGGGAGGAATATGCGCAGGTTGTGGATCGCTGGAACCGCCTTTGCCGGACGCTGGAGCTGGAGTACATCTGGAGCCTGATGGAAGTCGATGGCCGCCTGGTCTTCACCTCCGCGACCAGCCCCAGCAAGGACGTGCGCCAGGGGGACCATGCCGGCTTCTTCGAACCGCATTCCAACCCGGAACTCTACCAGGCGGCCCTGGCCACTATGCAGCCTCAGTTCCAGATCAATAACGACAAGTGGGGCCGGATCCGAACCCTGCTTCTTCCTTTTTCCGACCGCCAAGGCCGGCCGGGCCTGATTGGCGCCAGCATGAAGACCACCGAGGTCGACGCCCGGATTATAACCATCCTGTGGGACTCCCTGCTGGCCGGCACGATCACGCTGACTCTGGGCATGCTGCTCTCTTTCTTTTTTTCCCGCTCCCTGGCCGGGCCTCTCGAAAAACTGGCAGCGCAATCCCGGGAGATCACCCAGGGGAATTATTCCGGCGTGGTGCCCCGGACTGGAATTACAGAAATCGACACCCTGGCGGAAAGCCTCCGTGAGCTGAGCCGCTCCATCCAGGAGCAGATCCGCGAATTCTGCCAGATTCAATCCAACCTGCAGACCGAAATCGCCGAGCGCAAGCTGGCCGAATCGGGCCTGGAACGGCGAACCGTGCTGCTGGACACCCTGCTGGACAATCTGCCCGTAGGGGTGTTCATGGTGGAGGTTCCGTCCGGCAAGCCCCTGGCAGCCAACTCCCGCGCCAAGGAACTGCTCGGCAGGGGGATCCTGCCGGAAACCGACCGCTCCAACCTGCAGGAAGTGTACGCCGCCTACCGCTGCGGCGACAACCGCCCCTACCCTTCGGAAGAGATGCCCATTACCCGTGGCATGCATGGCGAGCGTTCCCACGTGGACGATATGGTGGTAATCCGCCCGGACGGCAGCAACGTTCTGCTGGACATCCAGGGAACACCCGTGCTCAACAAGGAAGGCCAGCCCTGGGCCAGCCTGGTGGTTTTCAGCGACATTACCCGGCGCAAGCAGAGCGAGGCAGCGCTGCAGGAGAGCGAGCAGAAATTCCGCACTCTGTTTGAAAGCATGACGGAAGGCGTGGCCCTGCATGAAATGGTATTCGACTCCGAGGGGAAGAAGAGAGACTACCGCCTCCTTTCCGTCAATCCCGCCTATGGGAGGCACACCGGGCTGGATCCGCAAAAGGCATGCGGAATTCTTGGCAGCGAACTGTACGGCACCGGAAGTCCGCCGTACCTGGAGGAGTTTGGCGCGGTGGCCCTGAGCGGCAAGCCTTTTACCTTCGAAACCTATTTCCCGCCACTCGACAAACACTTTTTCATATCGGTCATCTCTCCCAAGAAAAATCACTTCGCCACGGTTTTCGAAGACATCACCGAACGTAAGCAGAAAGAAAAGGAACTCAAAGAAAAAAACGAAGAGCTGGCCCGCTTCACCTATACGGTATCCCACGACCTGAAGAGCCCCCTGGTGACCATTCAGACGTTTCTCGGATACCTGGAGCAGGACATTCGAAGCGACCACACGGCGCGCATTCAAAAGGACATGAATTTCATTCGGGGGGCGGCGGACAAAATGTCCCGGCTGCTGGATGAACTCCTGGAACTCTCGCGCGTGGGGCGGAAGCGAAATCCGGCAGTGGAGACCACCCTGCAGAGCGTGGTGCAGGAGGCGCTGGAGCTGGTCGCCGGGCGTCTGGCGGCCCGCGGGGCGGCGGTGCAGGTGACCGAAGAAAAGGTCCTGCTGACCGGCGACCGCCCGCGCCTGGTGGCTGTTTTCCAGAACCTGGTCGATAATGCCGTCAAATTCGCGGGCGATCCGCCCCACCCCCGAATCGAAATCGGCGTGGAATCCAGCGGCGAAGAGATTGTACTCTTCGTTCGGGACAACGGCCTCGGGATCGATCCGCAATATCAGTCCAGGATATTCGGGCTTTTCGAAAAGCTGGAGCCCGCTTCCGAGGGCACCGGCCTCGGACTGGCCCTGGTCCGCCGGATCATCGAAACGCACAACGGACGAATCTGGGTGGAATCGGAAGGTGCGGGGAAAGGATCGACCTTCTTTTTCACCCTGGAAAAAACCAGAATACAAAACACTTAGGAGAATCCTGTCTATGCTCCATGGGAACCCGGTCCACATCCTGCTGGTCGAAGACGATCCGGCACACGCGGAAATTGTTTTTCGCAACCTGACCGACTTCCGGGTCGCCAACCGCATTTTTCATGTCGAAGACGGCCAGGCGGCTCTGGATTACCTGAACCAGGAAGGGAAATACGCAGACCCCCAGGCATTTCCGCGGCCTGCTCTGATCCTGCTGGATCTGCGCCTTCCCAAGGTGGACGGGCTGGAGGTCCTGCGGCGGATCAAGGAAAACCCCGGCCTGAAGCGCATTCCTACGGTGGTGCTGACCACCTCCCGGGCGGAACTGGACATGGTCAGCGCCTATGCCAACGGGGCCTGCAGCTATCTGGTCAAGCCGGTTGATTTCGAAAAATTCACGCGGCTTCTGGAAAGCTTCGGCTATTACTGGCTGGCCTGGAACCAGTTTCCGGATTAAACCTTTGGCGAGCCATTCGAATCCCATGAAAACCGATCCATCCTGCGGCGAAGCGGCGCGGGAACTGCATATCCTGGTTGTGGATGACGAGCCGGCCCATGTCGAAGCGATCTGCCGCAGTTTGCGGGAAGGAAAGCCGCAGGCCTCGCTGCGCACGGCGGGGAGCCTGGCTGAATACCACGAAGCAGTAGAGCGGCAAGTCCCCGACGTGGCCATCGTAGACCTGAACCTGCCGGACGGTCAGGCCACGGTCATCCTGGAATCCCCGCGAACGCCTCCGCCCTTCCCGATCATGGTCATGACCAGCTACGGGAATGAAAAGTCCGCCGTGGAGGCCATGAAGGCCGGAGCCCTGGACTATATCGTCAAGTCCCCGGAATCGTTTGCCGCCCTGCCGGGCACGCTGGACCGGTTGATGCGCGAGTGGAGACTGGTCCAGGACCGGAACGAGGCGGAGGAGGCACTTCGCGAAAAGGAGGAGAAGTACCGGGTGCTGGTGGAAAACGCCGGCGAAGCCATCTTTGTCATCCAGGGAGACAGGATTCAGTTCGCCAATCCCAAGGCCCTGGAAATGGCCCATCTGACGGAAGAAACCCTGCACCTTCGGTCTTTTTTAGAGTTCGTCCACCCGGATGACCGGGCCATGATCCTGGAGAGGCACCAGCAAAGGCTTCGGGGCGAATCGCTGCCCTCCTCCTACTCCTTTCGCCTGCAGACCTCCGCCCGTGAAATTCGCTGGGTGGATCTGAACGTAGTCCTGATTCACTGGGAGGGGAAGCCGGCCACGCTGAACTTCATGAGCGATGTCACCGAGAGAATCCAGGCGGAGGAGGAAAGGAAAAACCTGCAGGAACAGCTGCTGCATTCCCAGAAGATGGAAGCCGTGGGCCGCCTGGCGGGCGGAGTGGCCCATGACTTCAACAACATGCTGGGGGTCATCATCGGCCACTCTGAAATGGCCCTGACCCGTCTGCGGCCCACCGAACCCCTTTACGCCGATTTGCAGGAAATTCTGCGGGCCGCCAGCCGCTCCGCGGATCTGACCCAGCAACTGCTGGCCTTTGCCCGCAAGCAGACCGTGCAGCGCAAGGTGCTGGATCTGAACGACAAGGTTTCCGGCATGCTCCGGATGCTTCGCCGGCTGATCGGGGAAGACATCGATTTAATCTGGACGCCGGGACCGAACCTGTGGCCCGTTTTCATGGACCCCTCCCAGGTGGACCAGATCCTGGCCAACCTGACGGTCAACGCCCGCGACGCGATTTCCGGCGTGGGCAGCGTCAAAATCTCCACGCGCAACGCCTTCCTGGATACCAGAGAGGGCGGCAAAGGGTTCCATCCGGGCGAGGGCTCCTGGGTTCTGCTGGTGGTCAGCGACACCGGCGCGGGAATGGACAACGCCCTGCTGGATCACATTTTCGAGCCCTTCTTCACCACCAAGGAAGTGGGAAAAGGAACCGGGCTGGGCCTGGCCACCGTGTACGGCATCGTCAACCAGAACAACGGTTTCATCCGCGTGCAGAGCCGGCCCGGCCAGGGCTCCGAATTTTCGATTTATCTGCCGCGATTCCACGCCGAAGTGGAGGTGGCGGAGGAGGAAAAAGGAGAGGGGACCATTTCCGGCGGAACGGAAACCCTGCTGCTGGTAGAGGACGAGGAGGCGATCCTCAACATCTGCCAGAGCATGCTGGAAGACCAGGGCTACAACGTTCTTCCCTGCCGATCTCCGTCGGAAGCGCTTTCGCTGGCCCGGCATCATCGGGGCGACATTCACCTCCTGATCACTGATGTGATCATGCCGGAAATGAACGGACAGGAGCTTGCCGGGCGGGTCCGCTCCCTTCGACCGGACATACGCAGCCTTTACATCAGCGGCTACACCAACGACCAGTTCACGCATCTCAGCGCGGTCCAATCGGGAATCAATTTCCTGCAGAAACCTTTTACCATGAAGACTCTGGCGGCCAAGGTCCGGGAGCTGCTGCAGGCCCCCTGACCTCGGGGCGGACCGACGCGAAAATCCGAAAGCGCTTCCTCCCGGAGCAGCCTCTCCGAAGATTCCAAAGGACGCTGCCGTCCTCGCTCCGATGGGGTAGAATTGCAGGGTCGCCGTCATGGAGGGATGGAGGTGCAAAAAGCCTTGAAAAGCCCTTTATAGTTGCGCAAAATCCAGCAATGGCAGGTGGTTGCGCAGCCCTTTCAGGGCTGATTTTCAATAAAATCCGCCTACCCGGGGTAGCGCCTGCGGCGCAACCCCGGGCTGTGTTCCGGAACCCCTTTGGGGTTCCTGCTACTTTTTGCGGCACTATCACGGAGGGATGACGAATGAAATATGCCGAGCGAATATTCCGACCGATGCCGCTCTTATTGGGAGCCATGGTCCTGGCCGCAAGCCTTTCCCTGCTGCCTGCCCAGGAGGAGAAAGCGCCCTACCTCCCCCCGGCGGATCCGCTGGTTCGCCAGAACCTGGACCAGTGGCAGGATTTGAAATTCGGCCTTTTCATGCACTGGGGAACCTACAGCCAGTGGGGAATTGTCGAATCCTGGAGCCTCTGCCCGGAAGACGAGGGCTGGACCAGACGGAAAGGGCCGGCGGCGGCGAACTACTTCGAGTACAAGCAGGCCTATGAAAATCTGCAGACCACGTTTCAGCCGGTCGACTTCCAGCCGGAGCGCTGGGCCAAGGCCGCCAGGGAAGCCGGATTCCGCTACATGATTTTCACCTTCAAGCACCATGACGGTTTCTGCATGTTCGACACCCGTCAGACCGATTACCGGATCACCTCCCCGAAAACTCCCTTCCACCGTGATCCGCGGGCCAACATCGCCAGGGAAATCTGCGACGCTTTCCGGGCTCAGGGCTTCCTGATCGGGGCCTATTTCAGCAAGCCGGACTGGCACAGTCCCGACTACTGGTGGCCCTACTTTCCGCCCAAGGACCGTCACGTCAACTATGATCCTGCGCGCTACCCGGAGCGCTGGCAGAACTTCAAGGATTTTACCTACCGCCAGATCGAGGAGATCACCACCGGCTATGGGAAAATGGATATCCTTTGGCTGGACGGCGGCTGGGTGCGTCCCCATCCGGATAATAATAATAAGGAAGCCTCCGCCCGTTCGAAAAGCAGCGCCTCGTACAATCAGGATATCGACATGCCCCGCATCGCTGCCATGGCCCGGAGCCACCAGCCAGGCCTGATCGTGGTCGACCGCGCCGTGGGATCGGAATACGAAAATTACCGCACCCCCGAACAGCGCATCCCCGCCGAGCCGCTCGACTACCCATGGGAAACCTGCATGACCATGGCCCGCTCCTGGTCCTATGTGCCGGACGACGTTTACAAGCCGGCGCGCACCCTGGTCCACAACCTGGTGGAAATCGTGGTCAAGGGGGGCAACTATCTTCTGAATGTCGGGCCCAGCCCCCGGGGGGACTATCACAGCGAGGCCTATACCCGGCTGCAGGAGATCGGAGCCTGGCTGAAAGTCAACAGCGAGGCCATCTACAGCACCCGCCCCCTGGCCCCTTACAAAGAAGGGAATCTCGGCTATACCCGCTGCAAGGACGGCCGGGTCAACCTGATCTACCTGGCCGCGGAAGGCGAGACGGCCCTTCCGGCGCAGATCGCCTTTCGCGGCGTCCGCCCCGCACCCGGCGCCGCCATTACCCTGCTCGGCAGGCCCGCCGCGCTTTCCTGGCAGCGGGCCGGCGAAGAAACCCGGATCGACATTCCGCCTGAAATGAGACCAAATCCGCCCGCCGCCTGGGCGTGGGCTTTTCAAATCAGCGCGATAGAAAAATAGACTATGCAAAACTACCTGGATTTTTTAAAGCGCACTCCCGGGACAGCCCCCGGAGTGGAACATGACGAGATCGTTCAGATCCAGAGCGGGGCGGAGCCGATTCACATCACCTGCGTGGACTACAACCCGGAGCAGGCCATGACCCAGGAAATCGAGGCCCTGGAGCCCTTTCTGAAGCGGCACCGCCCGGAGTGGTCGGCCGTCCGCTGGATCAACATCGACGGCATGTCGGACATGAGCGCCATTCACGCCCTGGCCACCAAGTACGAGCTGCACCCGCTGGCTATCGAAGACCTGCTGCAGATGCCACAGCGACCCAAAGTGGAGCCCTACGGCGGCGAGGACAGCGAAATGCGGGCCCGGCTGTTCATCATCGCCCGCATGCTGCAGCTGCGCGACGGGCGGCTGCAGAACGAGCAGATCTCCATGTTTCTGGGTCACAAAACCATCCTGACCTTTCAGGAGGAAAAAGGTGACGTCTGGGACACCATCCGGCAGCGCATTCATACCAAGGGCTCCCGGTTGCGCAACAACGATGCCAGCTTTCTGATGTACTGCCTGCTGGACGCCATCATCGACCACTGGTTCCCGATCCTCGAAAACTTCGGCGACCGCCTGGAGGACCTGGAAGACGAGGTTCTGGAGCATCCGCAGCAGAAGGTGATTCATGCCATTCACCAGGTCAAGCGCGACCTGCTGCAGCTGCGCCGCGCCGCCTGGCCCACCCGCGAAGTGGTGGCCATCCTGCAGCGCGAGCCCCACGAGTGCATGAGCGATGCCACCCGCCTCTACCTGCGCGACCTCTACGACCACACCGTGCAGATCATCGACATGATCGAAACCTACCGCGAGCTGGCCTCGGATCTCACCGAAACCTACATGACCTCGGTCTCCAACCGGATGAACGAGGTCATGAAGGTGCTGACCATCATCGGAACCATTTTCATCCCCCTGACGTTTCTGGCCGGCGTCTACGGCATGAATTTTCGTCATTTTCCCGAGCTGGAAATGGCCTGGGGGTACCCGGCTTTCTGGGGGATCTGCGTGCTGCTGGCCGGGGTCATGCTCCTTCTTTTCCACCGCCGGGGCTGGCTGTAGCCCCGGCAGGATCGGAGCAGGAAGACCAACGAAACAAATCGGAAAAAGGAGAACTGCATGAGGCAATATTCGGATACCCGGCGGATCCTGGTCACCGGCGGCGCCGGTTTCATCGGCTCCCACCTCTGCCGCCGGCTGCTGCAGGACAACCACGAGGTGGTTTGCGTGGACAACTTCTTCACCGGCAACAAGAACAACATCCTGGAGCTGCTGGACCACAAGCGTTTCGAGCTGATGCGCCATGATGTGACCTTCCCGCTCTATGTCGAGGTGGACGAAATCTATAACCTGGCCTGCCCGGCCTCCCCGATCCACTACCAGTTCGACCCGGTGCAGACCACCAAAACCTCGGTGCACGGGGCCATCAACATGCTGGGGCTGGCCAAGCGGACCCGGGCCCGGATCCTGCAGGCCTCCACCTCCGAGGTCTACGGCGATCCCGAAGTGCACCCCCAGACCGAAAGCTACTGGGGGCGGGTGAACGCGGTAGGCATCCGCGCCTGCTACGATGAAGGAAAGCGCTGCGCGGAAACCCTGTTTTTCGACTACTACCGCCAGCACCAGCTGGCCATACGCGTGGTGCGGATTTTCAACACCTACGGCCCCCACATGCACCCGCGGGACGGCCGGGTGGTCTCCAACTTCATCGTCCAGGCGATGCGCAACGAAGACCTTACCCTGTACGGAGACGGCTCCCAGACCCGCAGCTTCCAGTTCGTTGACGACCTGATCGAGGGGATGGTGCGCATGATGAACAACGGGAAGGATTTTACCGGCCCGGTCAATCTCGGCAATCCGGGAGAGTTCACCATCCGGCAGCTGGCGGAAAAAGTCCTGGAGCTGATCCCCGAGAGCAAAAGCAGGATCGTATACCGGCCTCTGCCGCAGGACGATCCGCGCCAGCGGCAGCCCGACATTTCCCTGGCCCGGCAGATGCTCGGCTGGGAGCCCGTCGTTCCGCTGGAAGAAGGCCTGAAAAAGACCATCGCCTACTTCCGCCGCCTGGGCTGAAGAGCGGCCCGGCGCCCCCGTTCCCCGGATTTTGCGGATTTTCCGACGGCCGATCCGGCGTTTCTCTTGACAAGCCGAACCATGCTTTTTTACAATCGGCTCATACGCCATTGTGGTGGATGGCGGCGAACAGCTTGAACCGTGAGCCCGGGGTGGCCACCAAGCGACCCTGGATAAGGAAGGAGAAACCTGCATGCCCGATAAGACGTTGACCGGAGATGTGACCTACCCCTCGGAAGAAACCGTTCAGCAGGCCCGCGTTCCGCGGTGGGAGGAGCTGGCCGCGGAGGCCGAAAAAGACTACCTCGGATTCTGGGCCCGGGAAGCTTCCGAGCTCTACTGGTCCGAACCCTGGACGCAGGTACTCGATGACTCCCGCAAGCCCTTTTACCAGTGGTTTATCGGCGGAAAAACCAATATCGCCTACAACTGCCTGGACCGGCACGTGCGCACCCCCCACCGCAACAAGCTGGCGCTGCTCTGGGAAGGGGAGAAGGGGGAATTCCGATCCTTTTCCTATTTTGCCCTGCGCCGGGAGGTGTGCCGCTTCGCCAATCTGCTGCGCAGCCTGGGGATCAAGAAGGGCGACCGGGTCACCCTCTACATGGGGCGGATTCCGGAGCTTCCCATTGCCATGCTGGCCTGCGCCCGCATCGGAGCCATCCATTCGGTGGTCTACGGCGGATTTACCGTGGAGGCCCTGGCCGAGCGGATCGAAGACAGCAAGTCCAAGGTGCTGATCACCTGCGATGGGGCCTACCAGCGCGGGAAGATCGTCCCGCTGAAGCAGATTGCCGACGAAGCCCTGCAGCGCACCGGCACCATCGAAAGCGTCCTGGTGGTACGGCGCACCGGCCAGGAGGTTAACATGGAACAGGGCCGGGACCTCTGGTACCACGAGCTGATGAATCTGCCCATCGCCAATGTCGATCATCCCATCGAGATGCTGGACGCTGAAACGCCCCTCTTTCTGCTGTACACCTCGGGTACCACGGGGAAGCCCAAGGCCATCCTGCACACCCACGGCGGGTATATGGTCGGCACCTATACCACGTTGAAATATGTGTTCGATATCCGGGAGGAGGACCGCTACTGGTGCGCTGCCGATCCCGGCTGGATCACCGGGCACAGCTACATCGTCTACGGCCCGCTGCTGAACGGAGCTACCTCCTTTCTGTACGAGGGGGCGCCGACGTTCCCCTATCCGAACCGCTGGTGGCAGATGATCGAGAAGTACGGGATCAACATCCTTTATACCGCGCCGACAGCTATCCGCGGCCTGATGCGCTTCGGAGAAGCCTGGCCCAACCGCCACGACCTCTCCTCGCTGCGGCTGCTCGGATCGGTGGGGGAGCCGATCAACCCGGAAGCCTGGCGCTGGTATCACACCGTGATCGGCCGGGGCCGCTGCCCGATCATGGACACCTGGTGGCAGACCGAAACCGGCATGTTCATGATCACGCCCATGCCGTCCGTGCCCCTCAAGCCCGGATCGGGAACCCGGCCCTTTCCGGGGCTGCACATGGACATTCTCAACGAGGAGGGGGTCCCGGTGGGCGCCAACGAGGAGGGGTACCTGGTCATCCAGAATCCCTGGCCGGCGATGATGCGCACCCTCTACAACGATCCCCAGCGCTATGTCGACCAGTACTGGAGCAAATTTCCGGGGATGTACCTGACCGGTGACTCCGCCCGCCGCGACGAGGACGGCTACTACTGGATTATCGGCCGGGTGGACGACGTGATCAAGGTATCCGGCTATCGCCTGGGAACGGCGGAGATCGAGAGCGCCCTGGTAAGCCATCCGGCGGTGGCCGAAGCGGCTGCCATCGGTCTGCCTCATGAGATCAAGGGCAACGCCATCCACGCCTTTGTGATTCTCAAGGCCGGTCAGGCCAGGCACGACCACCTGACGGAGGAGCTGCGCAGCCACGTATCTCACGAGCTCGGCCCCATTGCCAAGCCGGAAAAGATCGAAATCGTGGATTCCCTGCCCAAGACCCGCAGCGGCAAGATCATGCGCCGGGTGCTCAAGGCCCGCGCCCTGGGCCAGGACCCGGGCAACCTCGCCACCCTGGAGGAATAGGAATATTAAGGGAAGATTAAGGGACGGAATATTAAGGGACAGCCACTTTTTAGGTTTCTATCGCCCGTTTCCGGATAGGGGACACCCATGAGTGGCCGAACCTATTTTGCGATGTTGGGTGTCCCTGATTCTGTCGGGTGTCCCTGATTCTGTCGGGTGTCCCTGATTCTGTCCTTCTGGGAAAGC
>CAINFC010000069.1 GCA_903847975.1 uncultured Acidobacteriota bacterium
CCCCCTTTTTGAGGTAGAATCCCCTCGGATTTATAAACCCAATACTTTTTTCAAATAGTCAGGACTTTATTATGGCGTGCCAATGCGAGTTTGAAGAAGTCGACCTGGCACCGCTGGATGCAATCATCGATGACTGGCGGGGGAAGAAGGGATCCCTGATCCCCATCCTCCAGCGCGCTCAGGAACACTACGGCTATCTGCCCCGTGCCGTCATCCAACACGTTGCCAAGCGGACCAAAACCCCGCCGAACAAAGTTTTCGGCGTGGTCACCTTTTACTCCCAGTTCTACCTGAACCGACGCGGCAAGTACATCGTCCGGCAGTGCGACGGTACCGCCTGCCACATCCGCGGCTCCGGCAAGATTATCGATTCGGTGGAGCGCGAGCTGGGGATCAAAGTGGGCGAAACCACACCAGACTACAAAATCACTTACGAGGTGGTCTACTGCCTCGGCTCCTGCGGACTGGCGCCGGTAGCCGTGGTGAACGACCGGTTCGTGGGTCGGATCGGTGTGGATGAAATGCCCCGGGTACTGAAGGAGTTGCCTTAACAGGAGGCCCGGCGTGCTGGAACTCTCGCTACACGTTCTGGATGTTCTCCAGAACTCGGTGGAAGCGGGTGCAACGCGGGTAAAGCTTGAGGTAAACGAGGACCTGGCGGGCGACCGCCTGGAAATCACGGTCGAAGACAACGGCAGGGGGATGGACCCGGAAATGACTGCCCGAGTCTTTGACCCTTTCGTGACGACCCGCAAGACCCGACATATCGGCCTGGGGATTCCCCTTTTCGCCGAGGCCGCCCGCGGCTGCAACGGCGATTTGAAAATAGAATCCACGCCGGGAGTCGGCACCCGGCTGACGGCCGGTTTTCAGCACAGCCACCTCGACCGTATGCCTCTCGGCGATATGCCTTCCGTAATATTAATGACGCTTTTATCTCCCCGGAACGTGGATATCGAATACGTCCATCGCATCGACCGGCAGGAATTTGCCTTCGATTCCGCCGAAGCCCGCGAAGTGCTGGGTGAGGTGCCCTTTTCCCAGCCGGAAGTGAGGGCCTGGCTGGAGTCCACCCTGCGCGAGGGGGAAGCGGAAATCAAGAAATAACAATTAAGGAAACGCTATGAGCAAACTGAAAAGCATTGAAGAGTTGAAGAAGCTGCGCGAAAACCTGCAGAAAGGGATGCAGATTCGCACCCAGACCGGGACCCGGATCATCGTCGGCATGGGCACCTGCGGGATTGCCGCCGGGGCGCGGGAGGTCATGTCCGCCATTCTGCAGGAACTGGACCAGCGGAAAATCGAAGCCAACGTGGAAACCACCTCGTGCATCGGCATGTGCGCCCGGGAGCCCCTGGTGGATATCGAGCAGGCCGGCCTGAACCGCGTAACCTACGGCAACATCAAGCCCGAATTCGTTCCCCGGCTGATCGAGGAGCATATCGTCAAGGGGCAGGTGGTGCCGGAGTGGGTGGTGGCCCGGATGGGTTCCGCCGGTATTTAGGCATCCGTCCGACCGAGACCTTTCCGCCTGGGCATCCGCCAGGAAATGGTCCCCAGGGACCGTATTGATTACCTATAAGGAGCAATCGGCATTATGAGCGAAACGAAATATCGCGCCAACGTGTTAGTCTGCGGGGTTGCGGGATGCGCCGCACTGGATTCCCTGAAAATCATCGACGCCATGACCCGCGAGATCGAGCGCCACGGCCTGCAGAACGAGGTTCGGGTCATTCAGGGCGGCTGCCGCGGCTTCTGCGCCGTGGGTCCCATCATGACCATCTATCCGGAGGGGATTTTTTACTGCCAGGTTTCCGTCGACGACGTCCGGGTGATCGTCGAGGAAACCCTGCTCAAGGGCCGGGTGGTGCAGCGCCTGACGTACAAAGAGCCGGACACCCACGCCAGCCTACCCCATTACAAGGACATTCCTTTCTATAACCGCCAGACGCACATCACCCTGCGCAACTGCGGGATCATCGACCCCGAAAAGATCGAAGAGTACATCGCCCGCGGAGGGTATGAGGCCCTTTCCAAGGCCCTGACCCAGATGACCCGCGAGCAGGTCATCGAAGAGGTCAAGCGCTCCGGACTGCGCGGCGCCGGCGGGGGCGGCTTCCCGGCGGGAGTCAAGTGGGAGTTTGCCTACAAGGCTCCGGGGCCGGTCAAGTACGTGACCTGCAACGCGGATGAAGGGGACCCCGGGGCTTTCATGGATCGCTCCCTGCTGGAAGGGGACCCGCACTGCGTCCTGGAGGGGATGATCATCTGCGCCTATGCCATTGGCGCCCAGGAAGGATATGTCTACTGCCGGGCCGAGTATCCGAAGGCAGTCGAGCGGCTGAAAATCGCCATTGCCCAGGCCAATGAATACGGGATTCTGGGAGACAACATCCTGGGCACGGATTTCAACTTCCACGTTCACCTGAAGGAGGGGGCCGGCGCCTTCGTCTGCGGCGAGGAGACGGCCATGTTCGCCTCCATCGAAGGACTGCGCGGCGAGCCACGCCCCAAGCCCCCTTTCCCGGCGCAGGGCGGCGTGTGGGGCAAGCCGACCAACAACAACAACGTCAAGACATACGCCAACATCGCCCAGATCATCGTCAACGGGTCGGAGTGGTTCCGCAAGATCGGAACCAAGACCAGCCCCGGGACAGCCATTTTCGCCCTGACCGGCAAGGTCAAAAATACCGGGCTGGTGGAAATGCCCATGGGCACCACCCTCGGAGAGCTGATTTTCGACATCGGCGGCGGGATCCTCAAGGGTCGCAAGTTCAAGGCGGTGCAGACCGGGGGGCCCCTGGGGGGCTGCCTGCCCACTCAGCACCTGAATGTCAAGGTGGACTTCGATTCCCTGCGTGAGGCCGGGGCCATCATGGGGTCCGGCGGCATGATCGTGGTCGACGAGGACACCTGCATGGTGGAGTTCTGCAAGTTTTTCCTGACCTTTGCCCAGGCGGAATCGTGCGGCAAGTGCGTTCCCTGCCGGGTGGGCGGCAAGCGCATGCTGGAGGTCCTGACCCGCATTTCCGACGGCCGCGGCCGGCTCGAGGATCTCGACACGCTGAAGCGGCTGGCCAAAGGGATGCAGACCGGCTCGCTGTGCGGCCTGGGGCAGCTAACCCCCGGCCCGGTCATGTCGGCGCTGCGCTACTTTGAAGACGAGTTCCGCACCCATATTCTCGAGCAGCGCTGTCCGCCCGGAGCCTGCAAAATGCTCACCCGGGCCCGCTGCACCAACGCCTGCCCCGCCGGGGTCAACGTGCCCGACTACGTGGCCCTGATCGCCCAGGGGCGGTATGCGGAAGCGCTGGAAATCCACCGCGAGCAGAACCCTTTTGCCATGATCTGCGGGAGGGTCTGCCCCGCCTTCTGCGAGGAGAAATGCCGGCGGGAGGCCATCGGGGAGCCGATCGCCATCCGCCACGTCAAGCGCTTTATGGCCGATCATGAAAAGGACAACCCCTGGACGCCGCGGCGCACGGAAGCGCTGAAGAGCCAGAAGGTGGCAGTCGTCGGCTCCGGGCCCGCGGGGCTCACCGCCGCCCTGCGCCTGGCCCAGCGCGGCTACCCGGTCACCGTCCTGGAAAAGCTCACCATCGCCGGAGGGATGATGGCGGTGGGGATCCCGGAATACCGGCTGCCGCGGGCGGTCCTGAAAATGGAGATCGACAACATCCTGCGCGCCGGGGTGGAGGTTCAGTATAACAAGACGCTGGGGAAGGATTACACCCTGGACGACCTCCTGGACAAGCAGGGCTATAGCGCGGTGGTGGTGGCCATCGGGGCGCACAAGAGCCGCAAAATGGGCGTTCCCGGCGAGGACCTGCCCGGAGTGATGAACGGCACGGAGTTCCTGCGCGAGGTGGCCATCGGCACTCCGCCGCGGTTCGAAGGGAAAAGGGTGGCCATCATCGGCGGCGGGGCGGTAGCCATCGACGCCGCGCGAATGGCCATGCGCTACGGCGCCGCCAAGGTTCACGTAATCTACCGGCGGACGCGGGAGGACATGCCGGCCTGGGGCGAGGAGATCCACGCCGCGGCCCAGGAGGGGATCCTGTTTCATTTCCTCACCAACCCGACCCGCGTTCTCGGGGAGAAGCGGGTTACCGGGATCGAATGCCAGTCGCAGAGCCTGGGCGAATTCGACATGAGCGCCCGGCGCAAGCCGGTCCCCATTACCGGCTCGGAATTTAACCTGGACATCGACGTAATCATCACTTCCATCGGGGAAATGCCCGACATCACCAGCTTCCAGGGAAGCCAGGGAGTGAGCGTGAATCGCGACGGAACCGTCACGGTAAGCGCCGACCTGGCCACTTCCCGCCAGGGAATCTTTGCCGCCGGAGACGTGGTTCTCGGGCCGGCTACGGTGGTCACCGCGATCGCCCAGGGGAACAAGGTGGCGGTGGCGGTGGATGCCTTCCTCAAGGGAAAGTCGGTAGTGACCCCCAAATTCGTTACCGACTACAAGACCGTTCCCCAGATTTTCAACCTGGAGGATTACGCCGAGGCCCGGCGCGCGGTGATGCCCGAGCTCCCGGTAGAGGTTCGGCTGCGCAGCGTCGCCGAAGTGGAGCTGGGGCTGGATGAGGGCGAATCCCGCGAGGAGTGCAAGCGCTGCCTGCGGTGCGACCTGGAATGGCTGGGCACTACCAAGCTGGTCTCTGAGCAGGATCCCGAGGAATACCGGCTGGCGATGAACGAATAGTTTAATGACCTTAGAACTGGGAAAGAGAGTAGATGGCTCATGAGTAAGGTGAATCTGAAAATCAACGGCAAAACGGTGCAGGCTCCGGCGGGGAGCACCATTCTGGAAGCCGCCAGGCTGGCCGAAGTGGATATTCCCGTTCTGTGCCACCACCCCAAGCTGGCCAATCTGGGAAGCTGCCGCATCTGCCTGGTGGAGATCGCCCGGCAGCCCAATTTGCACCCGGCCTGCACCTATCCGGTCTTCGAAGGAATGGAGGTGCAGACCGAGTCGCCGCGGGTGGTGGAGATGCGCAAGTTCGTGCTGGACATGCTTTTTTCCGAGCGCAACCACCACTGCATGTACTGCGAGATGAGCGGGGACTGCGAGCTGCAGAACCTGGCGTATCGCTACCGCATGGACCGCTGGTCCTTTCCTTCTCCCCACCCGCACATGCCGGTGGATGCCACCCGGAAATATTTCCTGCTGGACCACAGCCGGTGCATCCTCTGCCGCCGCTGCCTGCGGGCCTGCTCCGACCTGGCGGCCAATCACACCCTGGGGGTCAAGAACCGCGGGGCCGACACCATGATCTGCGCCGATATGGACCTCTCCTTTGGCGAGTCGAGCTGCGTTTCCTGCGGAACCTGCCTGGAGGTCTGTCCCACCGGGGCCCTGGTGGACCGCCGCAGCGCCTACATGGGCCGGACGGCGGAAGTGCAGCGGGTGCGGAGCTCCTGCGCCGCCTGCAGCCTGGGATGCGGGGTGGAACTGGTGGTCCGCGGCGGCCAGGTGCTGCGCGTGGAAAGCGACTGGGACCGGCATAACGAAGGAGTGCTCTGCGTGGCCGGGCGCTTCGAGCCGCTGGAACAGACCCGGGAAAAAATCACCCGGCCGCTGGTCCGGCGCGATGGCCAGCTGCAGGAAGCCACCTGGGTAGAGGCCCTGGACGCCCTGGTTTCCGGGCTGCGGCAGGCGGCTCCCGGCGGAATCCGGGCGGTGACCTCCGGGGCGGTGCTGAGCGAAGGGATGAACGAATTCGTGAATTTTTTCAAGGGGAAAATGGGTGTCCCGGTCCACCTGCTGGAGCCCGCCCTGGCAGGTTCGGAGCTGGCGGCCGACGGCGGTCTGAAGGATGTGGATGCCGCCGATTTCATTCTGGTGGCCGGGGGCGATCCGCTGGCTTCCCACCGGGTGCTGGGGTACCGGATCAAGCGGGCCATCGACAAAGGGGCGGAGGTCTGGCTGGTGAGCGGAAAGGAAACCGAGATGGCTCATTTTGCGGCCCGCTGCCTGGGGCTTGCCGAGCTGGATTCCGCGGTGGCCCATTGCATGGAGAGCCGTTCGCCGGTGGTTGTGTACGGTGCGGACCTGACGGCCCGGGAAGCCGGCCGCCTGGCCCGGCTGCGGGGAAAAGCCAGGTTTATTCCCTTGGCCCCCTCCCCGAACGGGCATCGCGCCCAGGTCCTGGGGCTGGAGCCGGCGGCGGGGTGGGCTGGGGCCAAAGCCCTTTTCGTGCTGTTGGAAAGCGCTCTGCTCCAGGAAGGCTGGCTGCAGGAGTTCCGGCGTCCGCAGTTCCTGGCGGTTTACGCCTCCTGCCGCAGTCCTTTGACGGACCAGGCGGACGTGGTCCTTCCCGCTCTGCAGTGGTACGAGCGACAGGGAACTTTTATCAACATGGAAGGCCGGAATGTGGATGTCCACCAGGCTGTTGAGCCGGGCGGAGAAGGCTGGTCGGTGCAGAAGCTTTTCGACCGCCTGTCCGGTTGCATGACCTAAATCGAGAACCGAAGGGAACGGATGATTCTATGAGCAAACCGAAAATTGCTACCGACTGGCTGGCGGCCTGCGCCGGCTGCCATATGTCCCTGCTGGATATGGACGAGCGGCTGCTGCAGGTCCTGAGCCTCGCGGAGCTGACCTCCTGTCCGATTACCGATCTCAAGCACCCTCCCCACGAAGGGGTGGAGGTGGGGGTGCTGACCGGGGCGGTCAACAGTACCACGAATATCGCCGTGGCCCGCATGATGCGCAAGCGCTGCAAGATCCTGGTGGCCCTGGGCGACTGCGCGGTCTTCGGAGGGATTGTCAACATGCGCAACTACTTCGATATGCAGGAGGCGCTGCGCTGTGCCTACGTGGAGACTCCCAGCACGGTGGACGGTTTTGTCCCGGCTTCCGAGGAACTGGGGCGCCCGGTGCGGGCCCGCGGAGTGGACCAGGTGGTCAAGGTGGATGTCTGTCTGCCCGGCTGCCCCCCTTCCGCCGACGCTATTTTTCATGTGCTGTCCGAGCTGGCCCAGGGGCGCATCCCGGTAGTCGCCGGAGAAACCCTAAAGTACGATTGATTCCCATCCAATACGGATTACGGAGAATAGGCGATGCAGAAAATTACCATTGAACCGGTAACCCGAATCGAAGGCCATGCCAAAGTCACCATTCACATGGATGATCAGGGGCGGGTGGATAAGGCCTTTTTTCATGTCAACGAATGGCGCGGATTCGAAAAATTTACGGAAGGGCGGCCCTTTTTCGAAATGCCCCAGATTCTTCCGCGGATCTGTGGCATCTGCCCGGTGAGCCACCACCTGGCGGCTGCCAAGGCATGCGACATCGTGGCGGGAATACGGCCGACGCGGACCGCAGCCCTGCTGCGGGAGCTGATGCACATGGGGCAGACCGTGCAGTCCCACGGCATGCACTTTTTCGAACTGGCCGGGCCGGACCTGCTGCTGGGCTTCGATGCCGCCCCGGCCATTCGCAACGTAGCCGGCCTGGTGCAGGCCAACCCGGAGCTGGTCAAAAAAGCCGTGCAGGTGCGAGCCTTCGGTCAGGAGGTGATCCGCCACCTCGGGGGGCGCCGGATCCATCCCACCTTTGCGGTTCCCGGCGGGGTCAACAACCCGCTGACCATCGAAAAGCGGGATGCCATCCTTTCCCAGATGGAGGAAACCGTTAAGACCGTCAAGTTCGCCCTGGGGATCGCCCGGCAGTGGTTCGAGACCAACGCGGTTCTGGTTAAAAAATTTGCGGTGTTTCCCACCGGCTACATGGGAACGGTGGACGCGGAAGGCGCCTTGAACCTGTACGACGGGTCGCTTCGGATGATCGACCGCGAGGGGCGTCCCTGGGAAGAGTTTGACCCCCAGGACTACCTGGAATATATCGGGGAGCATGTCGAGGACTGGTCCTACCTGAAATTTCCGTTCTACCGCAAGCTGGGCTGGCCCAACGGAGTGTACCGGGTCGGTCCCCTGGCGCGGCTGAACGTGGCCTCCCGGGTTACCACCCCCATGGCACAGCAGGAGTTCCGGCACTTCAAGTCCCTGAACTACGGGCGTCCGGTGGAAGGGACCCTCTGGTACCACTATGCTCGGCTGATCGAAACCCTTTATGCCCTGGAGCGGATGGCCGAAATCCTGGATGATCCGGAGATCCTGTCGACCGATCTGACCGGGACAGCCAAGGGGTATGTCGGGGAAGGGGTCGGATGCCTGGAAGCCCCGCGGGGCACGCTGTTTCATCACTTCCGGGCGGATGAAAACGGCACGCTTACCATGGTCAACCTGATTGTGGCCACCGGTCACAACAATTACGCCATGTCTAAAGCGGTGGAAATGGTGGCCAAGGCCTTCGTCGACGGCAATAACCTGCACGAGGGGATGCTCAACCGCGTGGAAGCGGCCATCCGCGCCTACGATCCCTGCCTGTCCTGCTCCACGCATGCCATGGGAGGGATGCCCTTGACTGTGGAGCTGATTTCCCCGGAGGGAGAGCTGCTGAACTCCATTTCGCGCGGATAGGGATCCGGATAGGACCTGGAAACCAATGGCTGCGGATCGTCCGGATAACCTTGTCATCGGCTTCGGGAATCCCTTTCGCCGGGATGACGGAGTGGCCTTGGAGGTAATCAACCGGTTTCGCCGGGAAGACGGCCTACCCCCGCTCGGCCTGGACGAGGATGGGACGGACCTGCCGGGAAAAACCGCAGATACCTGGATGTTGCACCAGCTGCTGCCCGAGCTGGCCGGGGCCCTGGCCGGCTACCGGCGTGTGGTTTTCCTCGACGCTCACCTGGGGCGCATACCGGAAGAAGTCCGGGTGGTTCCGGTGGATGAGGAATACAGCTTGCAGGCTATGACTCACCACCTCAGCCCGGGGATGCTTTTATCGCTGACCCGCCTGGCCGGCGGCGCAGCGCCCCAAGGTTGGCTGATTTCCATCCGCGGGGAGGACTTCGGCTACGGCGAAGGGCTTTCCCCGACTTGCCGGGCCAACGCCGCGGAAGCGGCCCACCGCCTTCACGCCCTTCTCGCGAACGAAATAGGAACGAAGTAGGGCGAAATAGAGGCGGGCGAAGTAGGCGAAGGGCGGGCGAAGTAGGGCGGGCGAAGTAGGGTAGAGAAATGGGACACCCACTTTTCTATTTCCGGCCGAAGATCATCGAGAACGAAATAGCGAACGAAATAGGGTAGAGAAATGGGACACCCACTTTTCTATTTCCGGCCGAAGATCATCGAGAACGAAATAGCGAACGAAATAGAAAAACGAAATAGGACACCCATTTTTTCATCGGAAAGTGGGTGTCCTTGATTGTTCTTATTGATTCGCTTGGGTGTCCTTGATTGTTTTGGGTGTCCTTGATTGATTCGCTTGGGCCCCTTTTATCGCTGACCCGCCTGGCCGGCGGCGCAGCGCCCCAAGGTTGGCTGATTTCCATCCGCGGGGAGGACTTCGGCTACGGCGAAGTAGAAGAAATAGGACACCCACTTTTCTATTTCCGGCCGAGGAGGCGGATCCGGGCGGTGAAGGTGCGGTGCTGCAGCCCGCTGCAGGTTCGGTAATACGGGGAGTCGACGTTGTTGTCGATATCCGTGGGGTTTTTGCGGTTGGTGAGATCGTTGCCGCCAAGCCGCAGGGCCCATTGAAATTTCCGCCACTGAAAGCGCCTTTCCACGTGGATATTCAGGTTCAGGAACCAGGGGTAGCGCTCCGTTGAACGGGTGGCCGTCAGCTGCTGCGCCTGGTTGACCGAATAATAGGGGAAGCCGTCCCTCCATTCGAAGGAGAAAGCCAGGTCGAGCTTCCGGGGCAGAGGAAACCAGCCCCAGGAAAGGAAGCGGTTCGGCGCGTCCCAGGGCAGCGGACCGCTGAACTGCCTTCCGATCACCGGGTTGCCCGGCGAGAACTCATGGACAGTGTTGGAGCGGACGGCGGAGCGGGTGTAGGAAAGCATCAGCAGATAATTGCTTTTGAACGTGCGCCGCGCGGAAATTTCCAGGGCATCGTAGTTTTGACTCGACAGCGAGCGAAGGTCGTAGCGGACCGAAGTGCCGGGCGGTGGCGCATCGTCCCGGGGGACGTAAGTCAGACCATTCCTCCCGCGTTTTTGCATGAATTCCGTCCGCAGGAAAAAAGAAGAGGGTAGCTTCTGCTCCAGCCCCAGGCTCCAGTTCAGGGTCCGCGGGGTGGCCAGCGTGCCGGTGTCGGCCTGAAAGACCGATACCACCGGCGGGCCGGCAGGCGTCTGTCCGTCGGCTCCGAAAAAGCGGTCGACGCGGTTACCGGAAAATGGCTGGGCGGCCAGATCCAGCCGCGTGGCATCCCGGTAAAGCCCGGCACCGAACGAAATCTTGGTGCCGCCTTCCGGGTGCAGCAGGAAGGTGAGCGCCCACCGGGGATGGACGGACAGGCGCCCTGTCAGGCGGTCGCGGTCTGCCCGAAGCCCAAGCTCCGTCATGGTGCGTCGGGAAAGCGTCCACCGGTCCTGGGCGAAAAAGGAAAACTCGGTGTTGGTCACTTCGAAGGGAGCCCCTCCCGAAAAAACGGCTTTACGAACCCGGCTGCCATCGGTACGCAGAAAAAGGATCGGCTCCCGGGTAAAGCGGCCGCGGTAGTGCAGGCGCTGCAGATCTCCGCCGAGCTCCCACTGGTGGCTCCCTTTCCAGTGCCACAGCGGCAAATGCAGATGAGCCAGGCCCTGGCTCCGGCGGGTGCGGGTGTCCGCGGTTTCGAAATAGCTGCCCGACGAACCACCCGGAAAGAGAGCGTAGGGCACTTTCGCCAGGGGCATCTTCCGGTTGTCGGACAGGCCGGTTGCCCAGCCCAGCTCCAGCAGCAGCTCCCGGCGAAGGGCGGTCTGGTTCTTCAGGGTGACCATCTTCAGGTTTTCATGCAGATCGATGGTTGTTTCCAAAGGGTGCAGACCGGAAAGACCGAGGTGGTCCACGTGGCGGCGATTGAAAAGGAAGCTGCCCGTCAGGATGTTGGAGCGGTTCCAGTTTACCTGGGCTTTGGTCAGGGAGTTGGCCCTCCAGGCGGTGGTCTGGTTGGCATCCGCAGGCAGATCGGGGAAATCGTCCCGGCTGTAATCGGCGTCTGCGGACTGGAAAAACCATATTTTCCCTTTTTTCAGCGGCCCGGAAAAAACAGCCCGGGGGGTCCACTTGTCGAAGGAAAGGCCTTTTTTATACTGCACGGAAGGGACGAAGTTGGTGGCGGAAAACCGGTAGCGGTCGTCCCCCATGCCGGTTTCCAGGGCCAGGATGCCGCCCGACCCGCGGCCGTATTCGGCCGAATAGCGGCTGGTCTGCAGCTGGACGGACCGCAGGGCCCCGATGGAAAGACGGGGCTCGATGAATCCGCCGGCGGCATGACTCACCGAAAATCCGTCCATCTGGCTCGCCACCTGGTGAGCGGCGGCGCCGGCGGGGTGGATCTTCTCCTCGGCATCCTGGAGCACCCCCGGCAGGAGCGGCAGGACATTCCGGAAATCGCGGGCGGTCTTGTAGGGTAGGTTGAGCATGTCCTGCTGCTGCAGCTTGCGCTGGTTGGAGGTTTCCGCGAGGTCGATATCATGGGCCGATTCCGCTACCTGCACTTCTTCGTTATATTCCTGGAAGTGGTTCAGGACAAACAGGAGCTCCGCGAATTCCTCGACCCGGATTTCGTGCGCGACAATCGGGTAAAAGCCTTCCTTGTGCACCTGAAACCGGTAGAGCTCTCCGGCACGGCCGTAGAGTTCGCACTGCCCCCGGAATCCGGTCTCGCATCGCAGGGTTTCCCGGCTGTCGGCGGCTTCGGCAGAAACCGCTGCGGATTCCACAGCCAGACCGTTTTCGTCGGAGACGTGCACGATGACGCGGGCCTTGGGGGGTTGGGCAGACGCAGACAGCCAGGGGCTGACCGCCGGACAGCAGGCGGCCAGCCCGGCGGCAAGCAAGAATTTAGGACCCCAAAACCCCAACCGGTCATTCCTCCAGAGAATATATTACTTTATTCTCCCGGAGCTTTCTTCCCGTTCTTCCTGTCCTCCTGCGGGTCCTCGCGCACAGGAGGGACGGAAGGTCGGGAAGGACGGCGGGAAGTGGGGCGTCAGGCGTAGCAGCGCACTTCGAAAAGTCGCGCCAGAGGGTCCCCGTTGGTTTCCAGGATCCGGATGCGAATGCGCCGGGCGCGGACCGGCGGGAAGGTGTGCCGCCGCAGCCGCTGGTGGTTGTCGCGGATTTCCGCCAGCGTTTTCCACTCCTGCTGGGCCTCATCCTGGTATTGGACCGAGTACTTCCGGGCGGTTTCGGGCTGCGGCCCGCGGATCATCCCCTGGTTGGTGCCGGACGAAGAGGACAGGGTCAGCTCCCGCTGGAAGCCGGAGTCGAAGGTGAGCTGGACTTGCCCGATGGTCTGCGGCGACTCCCAGGCCAGCTCCAGCCAGGCGCCTTCGGCGGTCAGAGGCGCAGCCCACTGATGCGTGCCCTCCGGCAGAGAGCGGGTCCACCCGTCGAGGACGCTGGAGGCCCGGCTTCCGCCCTCCTCGGCCGAGGCCCGGGCCGTTGCCTTTCGGGCCAGGTCGAGGGGATCCTCGTTGCGGTGTCCCTTGATGGTCTGATCGTCGCGCAGCAGGGTCTGCTGCAGCTCCTTCAGGGCGGCTTTGTTTTCGAAGAGTCCTCGCGGCAGCAGCCGGTGCTGGCGGCACAGCGCCGCGGCGGTGCCGATGGCCTGCCCTTCGACCGCGCAGGTGCCCATGACCCGGGTGGAGCTGAAAGCCGTATGGCTGGCGCTGATGTTTCGCCCGGCCATGAACAGGTTCCGGACGTTTTTGCTGTACAGGCTGCGCAGGGGGATGTTGTACACGCCGGGCAGCCGGGTGCTGACGAAGGGCGGCAGCGCCGGGTCCTCAAACCCGGTGGGCGGGTGCTCGTCCATGTTCCAGCCGCCGATGCAGACGGCATCTTCCATTTCGCCGCTCTGGCCCGTCAAATCCTTCTGGGTGAGCAGGTGGTCGCCCACCAGGCGGCGGGATTCGCGCCGGCCGGGGAACATGCCCACCCAGTCGAGGGCCCAGTTGGCGGTGGCCGGGAACCGGCCCGAGTTTTTGAGGTAGTCCCACACTCCCATGACGATGCTCAGCAGCTCGAAGCGGATGCGCTCGTTGTCGCGGACGGTGTCGATGTGCCCGCCCCACTCGATCCACCAGTAGCCGTACTCCCAGCTGCCGACGCCGCGAAACTGCAGGTTCTGTTCCGTAATCTTGCGGGCCCAGGCCGGGGGAGTGAAGGGCATCGGGCGGCCGAAGTCGCGGGAGGTGAAAAGAATGCTCGATCCCTGGGTGTGCGAATCGGCGGCCAGGGGTGCCAGGTATTCGCCGTGCTGGTCGCGGGATTCGTGCCCGACGCGGTATTCCGCGCCGGCCTCCAGCCCCAGCCGGCTGTCGCCCGTGCAGTCGCAAAAGAGCGGGGCGTCGATGCGGTAGATATGTTCGCTGCGGTCGCAGCGCGCCAGCACGTGCTGGATGGCACTCTTCTTGACTTCGGCAGCGTAGAGGGTGGTTTCCAGCAGCAGGGTGATGTTGGGCTCGCTGACCACCTTGTCATAAAGCAGCAGATCCCAGAGCTCCCAGCAGCGCTGCGGATTGCGGGCGGCATCCTCCAGCCGCAGTTCTTCCAGCAGGCCGCCTTCGCGCCAGCCCGGGCGTCCTTTGTGGTTGTTGGCCCCGACGACATGCATCTTGACTTCCGAGGAGGAGTTGCCCCCCAGCCGGGAGCGGTCCTGGACCAGGACGACTTTGGATCCGTGCCGCGCCGCGCTGAGGGCTGCCAGAACGCCCGCCAGCCCGCCGCCGGCCACCATGACGTCGCAGCGGAGGTCCACCAGCGCCATGTTTTTTTCCCGCGGGGCGGCGGCCTTTCTCCCCGGAGGATTGGTCCTGTCCGTCTCCTTGCGGATTTCCTCCGCACTGCGCACCGGGCCGTCGGCCTGCAGCCGGTCGACGCGCACCAGGAGCGAGTAGCCGGTGGCCCCGGCCGAGGCGGTTAAAAAAAGTCTTCGGTTCATAGGTTCCTCCTGGCCAATGAGCCCAGTCCTGCGACCAGGCGCTTCATCCCTTCTTCTGCCGACACGCTGTCAATACTACCGAATGAGATGCGCAACGCGCAATCGGAACATCCGAAGGCGTGTCCGGGGATCACCCCGACGCCGAATTCCCGGATCAGGCGCTCGGCGCAGGTCAGGGAGTCCAGGGGGATGCGCGGCTGCAGCAGAAAGTAAAAAGCCCCCTGGGGAACGACCAGCTGCGGCAGAAAACCCTGCCCCTGCAATGCATTCCGGAAGATGGCGCGCAGGGCGGAAAGCTCCGGCAGAAACTGGCGGCAGTAGCCGGCCCCGGCCTGCAGCGCCGCCAGGGCCAGATGCTGGGAAAGAATCGTCGGGTTGATCAGCACCGTGTCCTGAATTTTCAGGATGGAGGCCTCCAGCGCCCGGGGCACCGTCAGGAATCCGATCCGCCAGCCGGCCATGCCGAAGGCCTTGGACATGGAGTGCAGGCCGATAGTGAACGCCCGGTTTCCTCCGAAGGAGAGCGGCGAGGCGTGCTCCGTGCCGTCGTAGAGGAAGTACTCGTAGGCCTCGTCATGAATGTGATACAGCCCCCGCTGCCCGCAAAGGTCGTTGATGGCCCGCACCATCTCCCCGCTGTAAACTGCGCCGGTCGGGTTGTTCGGGGAAATGGTGACCACGGCCCGGGTGCGGGCGGTGATGCTTTTCCGGATTCGGTCAGGGTCGGGCTGATAAAAAGAATCGGTATCCACCAGAACCGGCCGGCAGCCGGCGATGCGCACCGACATCTCCTGGTTGAAGTAAAAGGGGGAAAGAAGGATGATCTCGTCCCCCGGGTCGGTGATGGCCTGCACGACATGGTGGAAGCCCATGTTGGAGCCGGCGGTCACCAGGGTGGAGGTTTCCTCGCCCGGGTCCTGGAGCCCGTTTTCCCGGGACAGCTTCTCGCGAAACGCCTGGCGCAGCGCGGGCAGCCCGGCGGCATGCTGGTAGGCATGCAACCAAGGCTGCCCCGAAAGGGCTTCCCGGGCAGCGTCCAGGATTTGCGGCGGCGGGGAATAGCCCACCATGCCCTGGCCCAGGCCGATGCTGCCCGGGTGCTGGCGGATCAGCGATCCCATGTGGGGAATCACCGGCGACTGTACGTCCTGGATCCGGAGGGAGGGACCGGGTTGTTTCATTTCCGCCTCCTAGGGGGAAATCGGCTGGGAGAGAAGATAAACGGCAAAGGAGCCCAGCCAGTGCTCTCCTTCGTAATGGCCTCCGGCGATGTGCGGGAGGGTGCTCCGGGCGTGCACCTCCGCGGCCGAGAGCAGGAGCTTCCGGCGCGGATCGCTCGCAGCCAGCGAGTTGGCGATACCCCGCATGCACCAGGCGCGGCTCAGGTTGAGCCCGTCGAGATGCACAATCTTGGGATCGGTGCGGTCGCTGACCAGGGCCGGCTGCAGCAGGGAAAGAGAGCGGTCTTTCCCCAGGGTCGGCAGAAACCGGGCGAGCCAGGAAGAGAATTCCCGGCGGTCGAGGACCCGGCGCATCAGATCCGCTTCCATCAGGCCGGGAGAGAAGAAGTCTTCTCCGCCCGGCTCCCAGGAGACCGGGGCGCTGCGGTCGTTCCCGAAATAAAAGCGGGATCGCTCGACCAGGAGCTTTTCCAGGTCCCGGTGGCCGACCGCCCGGGCATAATCGAGCCCAAAAGCAATTCCGAATGCGGTGTTGGGGTGCACGCCGGTGCGGATCGGGTAGGTCTGCCGCGGCAGAAAGTCCATGTACAGCCGAACCATGGCCTGCGTCAGGGGCTGCAGCGCTTCGGACCAGGCCCGCCCGTCGGCATCCGGCCAGGCATGCAGCTCCTCGGCGAGCTTAAGAAGCCAGGCCCAGCCGTAGGTGCGCTCGAAGGATTTGCGGTTGGCCTGGCCGAGGTAGCGGACTTCGGCGGAAACGTGCTCCGCGGTGATATTGCCGCGCAGGGCCGTCCGGATTTCGCCCTCTTCCGGCAGGTCCGGAAAAAGACGCAGCAGCCGGACCAGCATCCAGTGCCCGTGCACCGAGGAATGCCAGTCGTAGCACCCGTAGAACACCGGGTGCAGCGCCTTCGGGCTTTGCACCTCGCCGGCGTCGTTCATGACGTGGTCCGGCTTGTTGGGATATTCGCGGGCGACGCAGCGCAGGGCCAGCCGGGCCAGGTTGGAGGCGGCCTGCGGGCTCAGAGACAAAGATGCCTCGCTCGCCGACCCGGCCAGCGGGCGGATGGCAAGCAGCAGCAGCACGCCCCAGAGGCAGAGTCTCCCGGGGGAGGCGCGCCCGGCAAGCCGCACCGGGGCGCTGTCCCGGCCGCCGGCCGGTGCTCCGGTGCAAAACCATGGAACCATCCGATTTCTCATCTTTACGGCTGCTTCAGCTTCTGCCAGAGGAACGTATAGGCCAGGGCCGACATGTGGGCGCGCTGCCGGTTGTTAGCGGCGCCTCCGTGTCCGCCTTCGATGTTCTCGTAATAGCGGACATCCAGCCCCATGTCGCGCATTCGGGCCATCATCTTGCGCGCGTGGCCGGGGTGCACGCGGTCATCCCGGGTGGAGGTGGTGAAGAGAACCGGCGGATAGGTCTTCCCTTTTTGCAGGTTGTGATAAGGGGAGAAGTTCCGTATGAAAGCCCATTCCTCCGGCTTGTCCGGGTCGCCGTACTCCGCCATCCAGGAGGCCCCGGCCAGCAGGTGCGAGTAGCGCTGCATGTCGAGCAGGGGCACCTGGCAGACCACGGCGCCGAACATCTGCGGGTAGAGGGTGATCATGTTGCCCATCAGCAGCCCGCCGTTGCTGCCGCCCTGGGTGCCGAGGCGCTTCGGGGAAGTGACTTTCCGGGCGACCAGGTCCGCGGCCACGGCGGCAAAATCCTCGTAAGCCCGCAGGCGGTTCTGCTTGAGCGCCGCCTGGTGCCATTTCGGCCCGTACTCTCCGCCGCCGCGGATGTTGGCTACCACGTAGACGCCTCCCCGGCTGAGCCAGACCCGGCCGATTCCCCCGCTATAGGCCGGGGTCATGGAAATCTCGAAGCCGCCGTATCCGTAGAGCAGGGTCGGGTTGGAGCCGTCCAGCTTCATCCCTTTGGGGGAGATCTGAAAATAGGGGATGCGCGTGCCGTCCTTCGAAGCGGAAAAGTGCTGGCTGACCTCCAGCCGGGCGGCATCAAAAAAAGAAGGGGTTTCTTTCAGCTTTTCCGGGGCGGACCCCACTTTTCCGTAATACAGGCTTTCCGGCGCCAGGTAGCCGCTGACCGTCATGAAGTAGTCGTCCGACTCGTCGGGGTCCACGCCGCGGATCGATGCGGTGGCGAAGGCAGGGGATCCGGGCAGCGGCTGCCGGGTCCAGTCGCCCGCGCCCGGGGTCAGCACCAGCAGGCGGTTTTTGACATCCTCCATCACATTCAGGAGGAGGTGCCCGCGAGTCCAGCTGTGCGAGGCCAGCGAAGCGTTGGCGGTCGGGGCGAACAGCACCGAAAACTGCCTTTTGCCGCTCATGAAATCGTCGAAGCGGGCGGCCAGCAGGCTTCCGGCCGGATGGGTCACGCCGCCCACAGTCCACGGCGTGCGGGGCTGCACCAGCAGCCATTCGCGGAAGACGGAGGCCTCGGCATCGTTGGGCTTATCCACTTTCTGCAGCGAGCCGTCTTTCCTGCGCAGGAAAAGTTCATTATTGTAAAAAGCCAGCTCGCGGCGGATGAAATGCCTCTCAAAGCCTTCGGTGTCGTCGAAGTAGCCGGCCACGGACATGTCCTCGTTTTTGGCCTCGTAGATCAGGCTCGCTCCGGAAAGAGGAGTTCCCCGCTTCCAGAGCTTGACCAGGCGCGGGTATCCCGAGGTGGTCATCGTCCCGGGGCCGAAGTCCGTGGAAACGTAGACCGAATCTTTGTCGATCCAGTTGATGCCCCCTTTGGCTTCCGGCAGCTGGAACCCCCCGGTGACGAAGCTGCGGGTCTGCAGGTCGAATTCGCGGACCACGGTGGCATCCGCCCCGCCGCGGGAAAGCGAGATAAGGCAGTGGCGGTAGCCGCCGGCTTTGAGGATTTCGACGCCGCTCCAGACCCAGTTTTCTTTTTCGGCCTTGGCCAGGGCGTCCAGGTCGAGAATCAGCTCCCATTTCGGCTGCGCCTTGCGGTATTCCTCCAGGGTGGTGCGGCGCCATATGCCGCGGGGATGCTCGGCATCCTTCCAGAAATTATAGAAATAGGACCCGCGCTTGGAGATGGCCGGGATCCGGTCGCGGGAATCCAGTACCTCGAGGATATCCGCCTCCATTTTCTGGAATTCGGGGCTTGCGGCCAGCTCGCGGCCCGATTCGGCGTTGCGCTCCCGGGCCCAGGCCAGGGCCTTTTCGCCGGTAACCTCCTCGAGCCACTGATAGGGATCGGCGCTTTTGAGTGCGGCGGGGTTTGGGTTCTCCAGGGCCAACAGCTCGCCGGCCGCCAGAACTCCGAAAAAAGTAAGGATCCAGAGCAATTTCATTCTATTCTCCTCGTGCCAGTTTTGAAGAAATTTCATCCAAGACGGGAAAATATAACACAACCGCCGGGAGAAGGGATTGACGAGTTTCGGGATCTTTCCGTAAACTTCATGCGTACAAGCAACATGGACTATTTATTAAGGAGAACCATGCGGTCAAATACCCTGATTCTGTTGTGCTTCTTTTGCGGGGCGGCCCTGGGCCAGGCGCCCGGTGCTTCCTTTGCCAAAATCGAATTTCCGAAGGAGCTGGTGCTTCTCGGGGAACTGCAGGAGGGCGAGATCGCCGAAGTGGATTTTCCCTTCCTGAACAAGGGGACCGCCCCTCTGCAGCTCTTCGACCTGGCTCCGAACTGCAGCTGCACGACCGCCGATGCGGACGCCATGACGGTCGCTCCCGGGAAGGGGAGCGTGGTGCGGGCCAGGGTGGACACCAGGGGGCGCCCGGGCAACCTGGAGAAAATGGTCATCGTGGTCTCCAACGATCCCAAGGCGGCTCAGGTGACCCTGACTATACGGGCCGTGGTGAAGGACTTCCACAAAGAGGCCGGAGCGCGATTCCTGGCCGCCAACATCTTTCAGGAAGGATGCCGCTCCTGCCATGCCGACCGCGCCAGGGGGAAATCCGGAGAGGCCCTTTTCAAGGCGGCATGCCGCGTGTGCCACCGGCAGGGACATTCCGCGCCGGTGCTTGACAAGGGCTGGCTGAACAGACAGAAAACCGCTGCCTGGAAAGGGATGATCGCCAGCGGCAGCAAAAGCATGCCGGGCTTTGCCGTGGCGCACAAGGGTCCGCTGGACGGCGCCCAGGTGGAAAGCCTGGTCCGGTTCCTTGACTGGCCCGCACCCCCTGCCAAGCCAGCGAAGTAATCCGGTCCGCTGCGCAAGAAGGGACTTTTCTTCTCGCCATCGCTATCGCTATCGAGAACTATCCGATGGAATGTCCAACATGGCCTGTATCGCAAAAGGGTCACGCTCAGAAGGGGCTTTTCGATAGCGATAGCGAAAAAATCCTTCCTCTTCGGGTTCGGGTTGCGAAAGGCCGTTACAGGACGCCGCCTTTCTGCTCCACCCGGCGGCGGACCTCGCGCGGATCCAGGTCGGCCGGCCGGCACTTCTTCTCCGCGCACAGCGCCGCGGCGATCCCCACCGCCTGGCCCATCATGGAGCAGGAAGTGCTGACCCGGGCCGAAGAGAGCGCCAGCTGCTCGGCGGAAAAGCAGCGCCCGGCCATAAACAGGTTGTCGGCCCCGCGGGCGATCAGGCAGCCCAGGGGAATCTGGTAGGGAGGGACTTTGAGCTGGTCCTTCGGAAGAATGTAGGTGCGCTTGTCGTCGTCCGGCTTGTGGCCGTCGAGATAAAAGACGCCGCGGGCCACGGCATCCTCGAATTTCCTGCCGGCGCGCAGGTCGGCCACGGTGAGGGTGTATTCCCCCACAATCCGCGCCCCTTCCCGCAGCCCGATCTGCGGGGAGCAGCCGTCGTAGCGCCAGGGCTGCTTCTTCTCCCGCTGGTAGTAGTCGAGCACTTCCCAGATGCGCCGCCGGGCCTGGATTTCCGCGGCGGTCAGCGATTCGGTGTCGGTGGAGTCGAACCGGGGGATCTTCACTTTCAGGGCGTTGCCTCCCGGGCCGTTGGGCCAGACGCTGGTCATGGGCAGGTCCTCTTCCCGGCGCACCGGATGGAACCATCCCGGCGGCAGCTGGGCCTGGAATTCGGCGGGGGTCACATGGCGTACAAAAAACATGACCGACATCGGCAGCTGCATGCCGTCCTCGGGACGGCCCTTGCGCACCGCGAATCCGGCCCGGCGGGTGAGATCGGCGTCCCCGCTGCAATCTACGAAAATCCCGGCGCGCAGCGCTTCGGGCCCGGACTTGCCGCAGAGCACCGCTTCGGTCAGCCGGTTTCCTTTCCGAAGCACGTCCACGAACCGGGTGTGCAGCAGGAGCTTGACCCGGTGGCGAAGCAGCAGCTCCTGGAGGACCAGGGCCAGAATGTGATGGTCGAAAACCCGCGCCTCTCTTTTTTCATAAGGAAGATAGGGCATGATAGCCTGGAATTTTTCCAGGTCGCCGACGATTTCGTCGAAGATCTCCCCCTGGCCGCGCGTTTCCCCGCAAAAAGAGGCCACCCCTCCGGTGGTCAGGTTTCCGCCGGGGATCCCGAAGCGCTCCACCAGCACCACCCGGGCGCCGGCGCGAGCCGCGGCGCAGGCGGTATTTACCCCGGCGATCCCGCCTCCGATCACGGCGACATCGGCCTGATAGCGCACGGGAACGCGCCGCGACCAGGTTATGGCAGAAGCCGTTTCCCCGGCTTTGGGGGATCCGGCGGCGGCACCGGCCATGTTGGCGGCGGCAACATTTCGACAGAAATTTCTACGGTTCATCGCGGAAGCCCTCGCATCCAGAAATTCAAGGAAAGGCAGCGGAATCCTGCCTGCCGCGGCCCCCGGGAAGAAACATCTTCCGGCGGGGGGGCGGAAAACGAAATTGCCGGGCAGGCCATAAGCCGAATTTTGTTCCTCCCCGGCCGACGGGATTTCCTGTCGGCCGGAGGGTGGCGATCATTCCTCTAGGCGGCGGATCGCTCCGCCGCTCAAGCGACTTACCCGGAAGCAGCGAGCGGGCCGCTCGCGTGCCGGCCGTCATCCGGCGGCACCGCCTCCCTATTTAGTCTTGCTCCGTGTGGGGTTTTCCCTGCCGGCGCGGTTGCCCGGGCCGCGGTGCGCTCTTACTTTAAGCTCCTTGCGGAGCCGCACCATTTCACCCTTACCCCGGCTTCCTTGCGGAAACCGCGGGCGGTATCTTTTCTGTGGCACTTTCCGTACCCTTGCGGATCCCTCCCGTTAGGAGGCACACTGCCCTGCGGAGTTCGGACTTTCCTCCCCGCCTCCCGCCCCGAAGGAACGAGCGGCGCAGCGATCGCCTGTCCTGCCCGGCAAATCCATATCTCTCTCATCTTACCTCCGGACGCGGATCGGTGGCAAACAAATTAAGCAAACCATCTTGCAAACAACCCTTAAATAGGGTTTTATTTAGGGCATGCAACGCCGTTGTAGCTTGTTTCTGGAGTCCTAAAACTCACACCGGATAAGAAACCATATGTTCAAGCAATTTGTCGCCTCCTCGCTTGGGCGCAAGTACCTCATGGCTCTCACCGGGACCATCCTTTTTTCCTTTATGGTGGTCCACATGCTGGGCAACTTTCAGGTGCTTCTCGGCCCGGAGCAGATCAACACCTATGCGCACATGCTTCAATCCAAAAAGCCCCTGCTCTGGTCCTTCCGGCTTTTTCTCGGGTTGATGGCCCTGACGCACATCACCGTGGGCATCTGGCTCTGGCTCGACAACCGGCGCGCCCGGCCGGATCATTACCGGCAGGAACGGACCCAGCAGGCCGGCCTGGCTTCCCGGACCATGATCTACAGCGGAGCCCTGATTCTCGCTTTTTTTGTGTACCACATTTTACATTTCACCCTCCGCTGGCTGAACCCGGAGTTTGCCGGCTTTACCGGCCGGATCCCCGGTGTGGAGGAGCCGGTGGCCGACGTTTACCGGATGATGAACCAGGGCTTTTTCGATGCCGGGGTCTCCCTGACCTACATCGTGGCCGTAGCCCTGTTGGCCTGGCACCTGAGCCACGGGATTCCCAGCCTCTTTCAATCCCTGGGGCTGAGGAACGACGCGGTTTCCCGGTTCCTGGACCGTTTCGGCTGGGCGGTGGCCTTCCTTCTTTTCCTTGGCCTGAGCATTATCCCTGCCGCCCTGTTTGCCGCTGTCCGGGGCGCCATCTACTTGAGGTAACCGACATGACGCAACTGGATGCCAAAATTCCTTCCGGCCCTCTGGCGCAAAAATGGGACAGGCACCGCGCCGCGATCAAGCTGGTCAGTCCCACCAACAAGCGAAAATTCGAGATCCTGGTGGTCGGCTCCGGGCTGGCCGGCGCCTCTGCGGCGGCCACCCTGGCCGAGCAGGGTTACAGCGTAAAGTGCTTCTGCTTCCAGGACAGCCCGCGGCGGGCCCACAGCATCGCCGCCCAGGGCGGCATCAACGCCGCCAAGAACTATCAGAATGACGGGGACAGCATCTACCGCCTGTTTTACGACACCATCAAGGGCGGGGACTTCCGCTCCCGGGAAGCCAACGTATACCGGCTGGCCCAGGTGAGCGTTAACATTATCGACCACTGCGTGGCCCAGGGAGTGCCCTTCGCCCGGGAATACGGCGGGCTGCTGGCCAACCGCAGCTTCGGCGGCGCCCAGGTGTCGCGCACTTTCTACGCCCGCGGGGCTACCGGGCAGCAGCTGCTGCTCGGCGCCTACCAGGCCCTCAGCCGCCAGATCGGGCTGAAGCAGGTGCAGATGATCCCGCGCGCCGACATGCTCGAGCTGGTGCTGGTCGACGGTCAGGCCAAGGGGATCGTGGTTCGCGATTCGGTCACTGGAAAAATCTCCTCTCATTCCGGGGACGCCGTGGTGCTGGCCACCGGCGGCTACGGCAACGTGTTCAACCTTTCCACCTACGCCCGCGGATCCAACGCCACGGCCATCTGGCGGGCCTATAAAAAGGGAGCGCTCTTCGCCAACCCGTGCTTCACCCAGATCCACCCGACCTGTATCCCGGTGTCGGGCGACTACCAGTCGAAGCTGACCCTGATGTCGGAGTCGCTGCGCAACGACGGCCGCTGCTGGGTTCCCAAAAAGGCCGGCGACAAAAGGGCGGCCGATGCCATCCCGGAAGAGGAAAGGGACTACTACCTGGAGCGGCTGTACCCAAGCTACGGAAACCTGGCCCCGCGGGACATCTCCTCGCGCGCAGCCAAGCGGGTCTGCGATGAGGGGCGCGGCGTGGGGCCCAGCGGCCTGGGGGTCTACCTCGATTTCAGCGACGCCCTGAAGAGGCTGGGGGAGGCCACCATACGGGAGCGCTACGGCAACCTGTTCGACATTTACCACGAAATCACCGGCGAGAACGCCTACCAGGCGCCGATGCGCATTTACCCGGCCATCCACTACACTATGGGCGGACTCTGGGTGGACTACAACCTGATGAGCAACGTGCCGGGGCTTTTCGTGGTCGGCGAGGCGAATTTTTCCGATCACGGAGCCAACCGCCTGGGGGCCAGCGCGCTGATGCAGGGCCTGGCGGACGGCTACTTCGTGCTGCCCTACACCATCGGTCACTACCTGGCCGGCAGCAAAAAGGTAAAGCCGTCGGTGGAGTCGGCGGAATTCCGGCAGGCGGAAAGCGAAACGGAGGCGCGGATCGCCCGGCTTCTAGGCATACGGGGCAAGCGCACGGTGTCCGATATTCACAAGCAGCTTGGGAAGATCCTCTGGGAAAATTGCGGCATGGCCCGCAACCGCCAGGGCCTGCAGGATGCCCTGCAGAAGATTCCGGCCCTGCGGGAGGAGTTCTGGGGCGGCGTCACCGTTCCCGGGGAGGGGAAGGACCTCAATCAGTCGCTGGAGAAGGCCCTGCGGGTGGCCGATTTCCTGGAGCTGGGTGAGCTCCTTTGCCGCGACGCCCTGGCCCGGGAGGAATCCTGCGGCTGCCACCTGCGCGAGGAGTACCAGACCCCCGAAGGGGAGTGCAAGCGCAACGACGAGGAATACGCCTATGCCGCCGCCTGGCAGTACGCCGGGGAAACCAGCGCCCCGGTGCTGTGCAAGGAGCCGTTGATTTACGAAGAGCTGCCCATGGCCACAAGGAGCTACAAATGAACTTTACCCTACGCGTATGGCGCCAACCGAACTCCCGAACTCCGGGACGCCTGGAATCCTACCCGGCCAGGAATATCGATCCGAACATGTCTTTTCTGGAGATGCTGGATGTGGTCAACGAGCAGCTGACCCTGGAGAACAGGGAGCCGATCGCTTTCGACCATGACTGCCGCGAGGGAATCTGTGGCATGTGCTCCCTGGTGATCGACGGGGAAGCCCACGGGCCGGAGGAGCGGGTGACCAGCTGCCAGATCTACATGCGCAGCTTCAAAGACGGGGCCACCATCACCGTCGAGCCGTTCCGCAGCAAGGCCTTCCCGATCCTCAAGGACCTGATCGTCGACCGCAGCGCCCTGGACCGCATCATCCAGAGCGGCGGCTTCATCTCGGTCAATACCGGCCAGGCGCCGGACGCCAACGCCCTGCCGATCGGCAAGGACCTGGCCGAGCAGGCCTTCGACGTGGCGCACTGCATCGGCTGCGGGGCCTGCGTGGCGGCCTGCAAGAACGCCTCGGCCATGCTGTTCGTCTCCGCCAAGGTCACCCACCTGGGGCTTCTTCCCCAGGGGCAGCCGGAGCGCGACCGCCGCGTGCGGGCCATGGTTTCCACCATGGATGCCGAGCATTTCGGCAACTGCACCAACCAGTACGAATGCGAAGCGGTATGCCCCAAGGGAATCAGCGCCGCCAACATCGCCCGGCTGAACCGGGATTACGCCCTGGCGTCCTTGAAAGGGATGTTCACCAAAAAGTCCGAAAGCGCCGGCGGCGGCTAAGCCCCGGCGCGATTTCCCACGGCCGCTGCCTGCCGGCGGCCTTTCCTCCTGCCATGCACACCCCAGGTTTGCGAATAGGGGAAAATAGCGTCCTGGTGACGGACCCTCTCTTCGGGGATCTTCCGTCCCGGATCATCCCATCTTCCAGCAACCGAACGATCTATCCATATAGTAATTATATTTATATCACTGTTTTTGACATTCCATTTTCCTGAACCACTTTCCTTGACAAATACCTCCGATTCAATAAAAAATTGGATCAGCTGAATTAAATTCGAACGATTCCCTTGTTGCCGACAATTCGATCTGGTCAAGCGCAACCATGGAAACAGAAAAAGTACGCCCCCTCATGAAGCCGATTTACACGGCAATGGCCGGAATATTCAGCGCATCTTACACTTTCCAATTCACCGAAGGAGGTTTGAATGTCTCAGCTTAAGTTATTTCTTTCCATTGCACTTATATGTGTTATGGGTGCTTCGGCAGCCTATGGGCAGGAAGTACGAGCCAGCATCACGGGGATGGTTACGGATCCGAGCGGCCTGGTCATTCCCGGCGCCACGGTGGTTGTGACCCAGACGGCAAAAAATGTTTCCGTATCCACCATGACCAACGACGCCGGACTTTTCGTTACTCCGTTTCTGGCTCCGGGGACCTACAATCTGACGGTGGAAATTTCCGGATTCAAGAAGTATCTGCGGGAAAACATCGTGCTCCAGGCCCAGGACAAAGCCCGATTGGATGTGAAGCTCGAACTGGGTTCTCTAGCCGAAACAGTGACAGTGAACGAATCGGTATCCATGCTCCAGACCGAAACGGCCACCCGTTCCCAGGTTATTGCCAAGGAGCTGATCGACAACGTTCCCACCCAGGGCCGCAATCCGTTTCAGATTGCCTGGTCCGCGGCCGGTGTGGTCAAGGCGGGCGACTTCCGCTATCTGCGCTCCTTCGATATCGGCGGCACCTCCGGCTTTTCCGTTAACGGCGGTCGCAACCGGGAAAACGAAGTTCTGCTGGACGGGGTGAGCAACGTAAAAGGCGATCGGACGGTGATCCATGTTCCCACGATGGACTCGGTCCAGGAGTTCAAAGTCCTGACCAACACCTACGATGCCCAGTACGGCAGGACGGGCGGCGGGATCGTGACCATTGTTACCAAGCAGGGCACCAATGCTTTTCACGGAAGCGTGTACGAATACTTTCAAAATAAAGTTTTGAATGCCAACCAGTGGGAATTAAACCGGGCTGGCACTAAAAAGCCGCCCAATAACATCAACCAGTTCGGTTTTCAGGCCAACGGACCGATCTATATTCCGGGTGTTTTCGACGGGCGCAATCGACTGTTCGGAATGATTGCCTACGAGGGGATTCGCCAGCGCTCTGCTGATCCAGGGACCTCCACTGTTCCTCTCATGGACTGGCGTACCGGCGATTTCTCCACCCTGCAGAATGCCCAGGGGCAGCCAGTATTGATTTATGACCCCCTGACCACCCAGGCGAACGGGACCCGAACCGCTTTTTCCGGAAACAGAATTCCAGCCAACCGGATCAACCCGGTGGCCGCCAAGGTGCTCACCTATCTTCCGCCTCCGGTCAGCGCGGGGGACGGACCGGCCCACATTAATAACTACCCTTATCCTTCGCGCTGGATCGGCGATTTGGCCCAGTGGATCGGACGGGTCGATTTCACGCCCTCTGCCAATCACAGCCTTTCTTTCCGCTACGGTCAGAATCCCTGGACGGAATTCCGCGGATTAGTCTGGATGGGATCGAACCCCGCCGAGCCTACAGGAAATGCACCGTTAATCCGAAACGGAAAAAACGCTACATTTGATTGGACCTGGATTACCTCACCGAAAATGACCTTCAACCTTCGCGGGGGCCTGAGCCGCTGGGAGGAGACCACCGGCAGCTCCTACGGTGCCGGCTTCGATCCAAGGCAGCTGGGCATGGCGGACAGCCTGGTTTCCCAGTTCCGGCAGCTGCAGTTTCCGCGGTTCAACCTGGGGACTTATCAGGCGATTGGTGCGGACCGGCTTCTGAATTTGACTGCCAACGACACCTATTCCTTCCAGCCCAACTTCAATCTGATTTTAGGCAAGCATATTCTGAAATACGGGTTTGAGGGCCGGCAGTACAAGGATAACATTGCCAATCCCGGCATGGCGGACGGGGTCTATACCTTCGGTAAAAACTGGACCCAGGCACGGGCTTCCCAGGCCGATGCAGTTTCCGGCAATGAGATTGCAACTTTCCTGCTCGGCTATCCGACCAGTGCATCCGTGGATCGGAACATCGACCCGGCTTATGTGCATCGATACTATGCCCTCTTTCTGAATGACGACTGGAAGATCAGCCAGAATCTAACCCTGAACCTCGGATTGCGCTGGGACCTGGAAATGCCTCCTATGGAGCGCCACGACCGAATGCTGCGCGGATTCGATTTCAACGTGGCCAGCCCCATCGCCTCCAAGGTGACCGGCTTGAACCTGAAGGGCGCGGTAATGTTTGCCGGCGTCAGCGGGGCTCCGCGGACCGCTTTCGATCCGGATAAGAACAATTTCCAGCCACGGATCGGTGTCGCTTACCGCCTATGCGAAAAGTGGGCCATCCGCGGCGGGTACGGCCTCTACTACCTGGGTCAAAATGATTGGGGAGCAGCGCAGGGATTCAGCCGTACCACCGGTGCCGTGGTCAGTACGGATGGGAATCTGACTCCTGCGGTCAACCTGGTCAATCCGTTTTCCAACCAGGCGGGTGGTCAACTTTTATCCCCGGTCGGCAACAGCCTTGGGGCTTCCAGCTTTCTCGGAGAGGGTGTTACTGCCCTTTACCTGGATCGGTCGCTTGCTTACTCCCACCAGTATTCGATCGATATCGAGCGCGAATTGCCGGGCAATATGCTGGTGGAGGTGGCTTACGTCGGCAACATCACTAAAAAGCTGCCGATCAGTTTCGGCACCAACTACATTCCGGCTGCCGAATTGGGGCGCCGTACCTCTGCCGGGGTCATCGACACCGCCTACTATACGGCCCAGGTTCCCAATCCTATGGTCGGCCTGATTCCCAACAACGCTGCCCTGAACGGCGCAACCATTACCCGGCAGACCCTGATGTATGCCTATCCGCAGTATTCCGGTTTGACGGTAGGAAATGTTCCTATCGGCAGTGCACGATACGACAGCTTCCAGTTCAAGGCAACCAAGCGCTTCAGCCAGGGTCTTTCCTTCGTATCCAGCTACACGGTCATGAAAAACATCGAACAGGTTAATATCCTCAATGCTCAGGACTTTAAACTCTCCGATCCTTTTTCGACCCCTCTGGAAAAGCGTTCCGCCGGCAATATCGATCTTCCCCAGAAATTCGTCATTGCCGGAACGTGGAATCTTCCTTACGGGCACGGTCAGAAGTATGGAGCCAGCGCACCGGCGGTTTTGAATGCGATTGCCGGAGGGTGGCAGTTCAATTTCAACATCTCCTACCAGAGCGGCTGGGTGCAGAGCTATCCGAATGCCAGACAGGTCAAGGACGGCGATTCCAAGGTCAGCAATATCACCATGGAAAAGTGGTTCAATACGGACCTTTGGACGGACTCTTCCGGGGCACGGGTAAAAGCGCAGGAATCCTACACCTTGCGCAATTATTCGACTCTCTTCAGCAACGTCCGCACACCCGGCTACAAGAACTGGGATATTTCCGTGAATAAGTACTTTGCGATTCGCGAGCCTTTGAAGCTGCAGTTCCGGTGCGAGATGATCAATGCTTTCAACCACCCCTGGTTTCCGAATCCGGCCAGTGGCGCCACGGATGTAACCAACGCCAACTTTGGTCGGCTTGATCCCGTCCAGCGCAATCTGCCGCGATATGTGAAGCTGGCCCTGGTGCTGAACTGGTAGGCAGGGTTTAGCAGAATCGTTTGACGGGCCCGGGGAGGACGGAAAGCCCTCCCCGGGCCATTTTTGTGTCGGCAGGGAACCGAATTTCTTTTGCGATTGCGGTTTAGGCGAACAAGGACAGCCAAGTGGGTATTTCTGTTTCGCATATCCCGCAAACAATTCCCTGACTTCTGGTATAGTAATTTTTCTTGGCCGAAGATCAGTTTTTTCGAATTCGACTTGACAATTCCTGCAAGGCAAAGAAGAATTGAGACAAAGAAGATTTGGTGAGCTGAATTGTCATTTTCGAAAATGGATTCGCTCTCATTTTATTACAGCGAACTGAAACCCTTTTTTTCTTGCCAATTCAGCGAAAGCGGTAGCCCCAAGCGGTAGTGCCCTTGCCATGTGTCTTATTTAATCAAACGATCGGGCTCGGTCCGTCGGAACGAGGAAAAAACAGGGGCTTCTTTATGTCTCTTGTGGTTTGTCGGGACAATGGGTAAAAACAGTAACTCTTTTCTCCATTCCAACGGGAGGTTAATGAATGTTTCGAAAATTTTTTTTTCTTTCTCTCATGTTCCTGTGCATCCTGGGAACTTCGGCAGCCTATGGGCAGGAGGTACGTGCCAGCATAACCGGAATCGTAACGGATCCGAGCGGCTTGGCTATACCTGGAGCCTCGGTGGTGGTGACCCAGACGGCAAAAAATGTTTCCGTATCCACCATGACCAACGACAGCGGGCTGTTTGTTACCCCGTTTCTGGCCCCTGGAACCTATCAGCTGGTTGTGGAGCTCACCGGATTTAAAAAGTATATCCGGGAAAACATCATCCTGCAGGCTCAGGATAAAGCGCGCCTGGATGTCCGACTGGAGCTGGGTGCGATTTCGGATACCATCACGGTCAACGAGTCGGTTTCCATGCTGCAGACCGAGACGGCTTCGCGGTCGCAGATCCTCGCCAAGGAGTTGATCGACAACATCCCTACCCAGGGGCGCAACCCCTTCCAGATCGCCTGGGCGGCGGCCGGTGTGACCAAGACCGGAGCCTTTCGCTATTTACGCTCCTTTGACATCGCCGGCACGACGAATTTTTCCGTCAATGGCGGTCGGAATAACACCAACGAGGTGCTGCTCGACGGGATCAGCAATGTCAGGGGGAGCAATAACACCGTTATCCACGTTCCCACCATGGATTCGGTACAGGAATTCAAGGTTTTAACCAATACCTACGACGCCCAGTATGGACGCACCGGCGGCGGGATCGTGACCATCGTCAGCAAGCAGGGAACCAACGTGTTCCACGGCAGCGTTTACGAATATAACAACAACCGGGTGTTTAACGCCAACCAGTCCGAACTGAACCGGGCCGGGACGAAGAAAGGGGCCTATAACCTGAACCAGTTCGGCTTTCAGGCCAATGGACCGATCTATATTCCCAAGATTTTCGACGGCCGCAACAAACTGTTCGGGATGATTGCCTATGAAGGAATCCGCCAGCGCGGTGCCGATCCTCTGGTAAGAAATTTTCCTCTGGATTCCTGGCGGACCGGCGATTTTTCGAACCTTTATAATGCCTCGGGGCAGCCGGTACTGATTTATGACCCGCTCACGACGCAGGCCAACGGATCGCGGACCGCGTTTGCCGGCAACAGGATTCCCTCCAACCGCCTCAATCCGGTAGCGGTGAAGGCCATCAGCTACATGCCTTCGCCGACCGGTCAGGGAGACGGGCCCGCCCATCTGAATAACTATATTATTCCCTCCCGCTGGATCGGCGATTTGAACCAGTGGATCGGACGCGTCGATTTTACTCCCACGGCCAATCATAGCTTTTATTTCCGCTACGGGCAGAATCCCTGGAGCGAATATCGCTCCCTGGTGTGGGGCGGCTCCAACGCAGCGGAACCGACGGGCAACGCTCCGCTGATCCGCAACGGGAAGAATGCCACTTTCGACTGGACCTGGATTACCTCGCCGAAGATGACCTTCAATCTGCGCGGCGGTTTGAGCCGCTGGTGGGAGCAGACCGGCACTTCGTATGCCGCCGGGTACGATCCGCGCCAGCTGGGTTTTGCCGACAGCCTGGTGGCTCAGTTTACCAAACTGCAATTTCCCTGGTTCGGCCTCGGAAACTACCAGCCGATCGGTTCCACCTCCCCTAAAAATTTCACCATCGACGATTCCTATTCCCTGCAGCCCAACTTCAACCTGATTCTCGGCAAGCACATCATGAAGTTCGGGTTTGAAGGGCGTCAGTATTTCGATAATTCCTCCAATGCCGGCCTGGCCAGCGGTGCCTACAGCTTCGGCAAGAACTGGACCCAGGCCAACGCTTCCACAGCCGATGCTCTATCCGGCAACGAGATCGCCACCTTCATGCTCGGCTATCCTACCAGTGCCTACGTGGATCGCAATATCGATCCGGCCTACGGGCATAAGTACTTCGCCCTGTTTTTCAATGACGACTATAAATTATCGAAAAAGCTGACCCTGAACCTCGGCCTGCGCTGGGATTTGGAGATGCCTAAAACGGAACGATACAACCGGATGCTGCGGCAATTCGACATAAACACCGCCAGTCCGATCGCTTCCCAGGTCACCGGGCTCACCTTGAAGGGAGTGCCGACCTTTGCCGCCGTTTCGAATCCTCGATCCGCTTTCGATCCGGATAAAAACAACTTTCAGCCCCGGGTAGGGATGGCCTACCGGCTCTGCGATAAGTGGGTTCTCCGAGGAGGGTACGGTCTTTATTATATTGGTCAGGGCGATTGGGGTGCTACTTCCGGTTTCACCCGCCAGACCGTGGCCACGGTCAGCACCGATGGAAATCTGACTCCGGCGGTAACCCTCACTAATGCTTTTGCCAACCAACCGAATGGCCAGCTGTTAAAAGCAATCGGCAGCAGCCTGGGGGCCTCCAGCTTTCTGGGAGAAGGCGTCAGCTTCCTCTATCCGACTCGGCCGGTGGCATTTTCCCATCAATATTCCGTTGACATCGAGCGCGAGTTGCCAGGGAACCTGCTGGTGGAATTGGCCTATGTGGGCAACATCTCCAAAAAGCTGACCCTGGGTGCTTCTGCCAACTACATCCCGGCCGGCGAATTGGGCCGAAGGACCTCCAGCGGGGCGATCGACACCGCCTATTATACGGCCAGGATCGCCAACCCCATGGCCGGGTTGATCCCCAATAACGCCGCTTTGAACGGCACGACCATCACCCGTACCCAGCTGATGTATCGGTATCCGCAGTTTACCAATATCACTCTGAACGGCTTGCCTATCGGCAGCGGCATGTATCAAGGTCTTCAGCTCAAAGTCACCAAGCGGTTTTCTTACGGACTTTCCTTTGTCGGCAGTTACACGGCCTCGAAGAATCTGCAGAAGGTTCGATTGCTCAATGCCCAGGACTTCAATATCACCGATCCCGCGGCAACTCCTTTGATCAATGAATCCGCCTATACAGTCGATGTGCCCCAGAAGTTTGTCATTGCCGGAAGCTGGAATCTGCCCTTTGGAATCGGTCAGAAATTCGGGGCAAACTGGCCGGGTGTGGTGGACGCTATTTTGGGTGGCTGGCAATTCAACTTTAACATCTTCTACCAGAGCGGCCCGGTGGAGGCCTACCCGAATGCCAGACAGGTTCAGGGCGGTTCCGCGGCGGTCGAAAAGCCGACCATCGAAAAATGGTTCAACACTTCGCTCTGGAACGATTCCAGCGGCAAGCGGGTGTCCGCACAGGAACCTTATACCCTGCGAAATTTTCCCCTCTATTTCAGTAACGTGCGGATGCTCCCGTATAAAAACTACGATCTTTCCATCAATAAATACTTCCCGATTCACGAGACTTTGAAGCTGCAGTTCCGATGCGAAATGGTCAATGCCCTGAATCATCCGTACTACAACTCTATAGCCCCCGGTTCCACCGACGTTACCAGTGCGGCCTTTGGTCAGCTGAACCCGCAACAGGGCAACCTGCCGCGCTACGTCAAATTTGGATTAGTGCTCAACTGGTAAAGCAAAGCCTAACCTGCTGCTACGCGTGCTGCCCGGGGGGGACTCGAAGTCCTCCCCGGGCTTTTTTTCAGGCCTTTTTCCCGCTCCCTAAAACCGCAAACGGCCAGTAAAATGAGCCGCAGCAACCACCGGCCGAAGCGCCGTCCTGCCGGGTGCTGTTCCCGCGAAGATTTTCCAAACCGGTACCGGATTCTATCCAATTTTTCCCTTGACAATTCTGCCCTGCAGCAGGAGAATCTATTCCCTCAGAAAGAGGCATAATAACGCCATGACTATGTAGGGTCGATTGGCTTTTGCTCAGCTCTGGGAAAGCGGAGCAATTTTATGAATTGGTTTGCTTTTTACTGACGACCCGCGGAGGGGTAGCGGTTCCAGGTACCTAGCAATTGTTTAATTTTCGAGTTGAAAGGAAAAGTGCATGAACAAGCTGTTCCCAAGCAGGGCGGGAAGATTTCTTTCCCTTCCTGCTCTTATGGCTCTCGCGGCAATGCTCCTGATCGTAAGCACCCTAACGGTTCCCGCTCAGGAATATCGTGCCCAGGTGAGCGGGGTAGTTACCGATCCTTCGGGAGCGGTGCTGCCGGGCGCCCAGGTGACCATTACCAGCCTGGAAAAGAATGTCGACTATAAGTCGGTAACCAATAACGAAGGGGCCTACGTGGTACCCTTCCTGACACCGGGCAAATACAGCGTGGCGATCGAGTTGACCGGCTTCAAGCGCTTTATGCGCTCCGAAGTGGAGCTGAAGGTCAACGACAAGCTGCGTATCGATGCCGCCCTGGAAATCGGCGGAATTTCCGAAACGGTAACCGTTTCCGGGCAGACCGCCACGGTGGAAACCGATACCGCCAGCCGCGGTACGGTCATCGACCGCAAGGAGATCGCCAGTTTGCCGACCTCCGGACGCAACCCCTTCCAGTTGGCCTGGCTGACTCCGGGGGTGCAGAAGTCGGGAAGCTGGCGCATGCTGCGGCCCATGGACACGGCCGGCAGCGGCGGCATGTCGATTAACGGTGGCCGGAGCCAGGAAAATGAAATCCTGATCGACGGTATGACCGCCATCAAGCCCAACCGGGGTGTCTCCCTGGTGCCCACCATGGATGCCACCCAGGAGTTCAAGGTGCAGACCAACAGCTACGACGCCCAGTACGGACGCAACGGCGGCGGCGTGGTCAATGTCTCCTTGAAGTCCGGCACCAACAAATATCATGGCAACCTTTTCTGGGACGAGCAGCAGAAGATTTTCAACGCCAATACCGCCGAGCTCAACCGGGCGACCAACAACATCGACGAAAACGGCAAAGCGCGCCGTCAGCCGGGCCGGATTCACATGTTCGGTGCCGAAATCGACGGGCCGGTGATCAAGGACAAACTTTTCGTCATGCTGAGTTATGAAGCCATCCGGCAGTTTACGGGGGATCCCGCAACCTACACCATTCCGCAGGCGGATATCCGCGGCGGAAACTTCCAGGGCCTGCGCAACTCCTCCAACCAGCCGGTCATCATTTACGACCCGATGACCACCCGGCTGGCGGCGGACGGCAAGTCCTACATCCGCGATCCCTTCGCCAACAACATCGTCCCGGCGAACCGGATCAATCCGATTGCTGCCAAAGCGGCCACCTATCTGCCTCAGCCCAACTCCCTGGGCACCGGGCCGGCCCAGCTCAGCAACCTGATTCAGCCTTCCCAGTGGATCATTCACTGGGATTCCTACATCGGCCGGCTGGATTATGCCCTCAACCAGAACAACAACTTCTTTATCCGCTACGGACATAACCTGCTCCATGAAGGGCGAGGCTACCGTTACTTCAATGTCGCCGACCCGACCGGCAACGCTCCCCTGGTCCGTGGAGACACGAGCGGAGCTGCCGACTGGACCTCCACCATTAACCCGACCACCATTTTCAATCTGCGCGTCGGCATGCTGAAGTGGCACGTGCGCAACGGCTCGCTGGGATATGGGTTCAACCCGGCTACTTTGGGTTTTGCCTCCAGCCTGACCTCCCAGATGGTCGGTCCGTCCCATTTTCCTCTGTTTCAGATGGAAGGCTATGAGCCGTTGGGCAACGGCGGCCAGAACCTGACACCCGACTACACCTACAGCAGCCAGGGAAATCTGACCAAGCTGTGGGGCCGTCACACATTCAAAATGGGGACGGAATTCCGCATTTTCCGGAGCAATGTGGCTCAGGCCGGATACACCAGCGGTCAGTACTCTTTCTCCATTATCGACACCGGCGCCAACCCCCAGCTGGCGGATAAGGTATCGGGCAGTTCCTATGCCTCGTTCCTGCTGGGATATCCTTCCGGCGGAGTCATTCAGAAGAACGCCTACACCGCCAACCAGGGGCTTTACTACGTGCTCTTCTTCCAGGACGACTGGAAGGTCAGCCGCCGGCTCACGCTGAACCTTGGCATGCGCTGGGACTATGAGACGCCTTGGACCGAGCGTTTCAACCGCATCACCCGCGGATTCGCCTTCGGGCAGCCGGCACCGATTTCGGCTACCGGGCTGACTCTGACCGGCGGACTGCTGTATGCCGGAACGGAAGGAGCCTCCCGGGAGGCTTTCAACCGCGATCGCAACAACTTCCAGCCTCGGTTCGGGCTGGCCTACATGATGAACGAAAAAACATCGATCCGCGGCGGATACGGCCTGTATTATCTGGGCCAGAGTGCCACCGGGTCCAACCTGGGCTTTTCTCAGGATACTCCCATTATCCAGCGCACCCAGGTGGGCATACCCGTGGCCACTCTGACCAACCCGTTCCCGTCCAAGCTGCTGGATCCGATCGGCAATTCCCAGGGAACCGCCACCAACCTCGGACTCTCCCTGGGGGTGAACTACCTGGATCGCGACTTGCCTTACGCCCACGTGTTTTCCGTCGACGTCGAGCGACAGCTCCCCTGGAATGTCGTGGCCAACGTCGGCTTCATCGGCAACCGGACCCGTCACCTGCCGGTATCGCTGAACCTGAACGCCATTCCGACCTCGGAACTGGGCAAGGTCAGCACCTATTACACGGAAAGCGTGCCCAACCCGATGGCCGGGAAGCTGCCCAACAATGCAGCTCTGAACGGGGCTACCATTCAGCGCTTCCGGCTGATGTACAAATATCCCCAATACGCCGGGCTCACTCTTTCCAACGTCCCGATCGGTAAGAACGATTATGCCGGATTCCAGTCCAAGATCGCCAAGCGTTTCTCGGAGGGATTCAGCCTGATTGCCAGCTACACCATCGCCAAAACGCTGGAAGAGATGAATACTCTGAACGACCAGGATGTGGACCATACCGACTTCCTGAAGACGAAGCTGGAAAGGCGCATCGCCCGCGAGCTGGACAGCCCGCAGCGCTACACCCTGGCCACCGTCTGGTCCCTGCCTTTCGGCAAGGGGAAAATGGTAGGCAGCGACGTTCCGACCTGGGCCAACCATATCATCGGCGACTGGCAGTGGAACCTGATGGTGGAATATTTCTCCGGTTATGCCCTGGATCATCCCGGCGGACCGAAGACCATCGATGGAACCGCCAAGCTGCCGGCCGACGAACGGACGCTGGAGCGGTGGTACAACGGCAGCGTGTTCAAGGCACAGGCGCCTTATACCCTGCGCGATTATCCCACCATGTTCCCCGATGTCCGTAACCCGGACCGGTTCGATGTCAGCGTGAACATCATGAAGAACTTCATGCTTACCGAAAGGCTGAAGCTTCAGTACCGCCTGGACATCATCAACGCCCTGAACCATCCGTGGTTCATGAACAACTACACCACTTCGCCCACGGCGTCGGGGTTGGGAGGATTGAACCAGACCCAGGCCAACCTGGCGCGAACCCTGCACATGCAGCTGCGGCTTGAGTTCTAGTCCGCACTGACTTCCGGCACCCGAACGGCCCGGGGAGGATTTGAAGTCCTCCCCGGGCTTTTTTTCTTCTGCCGCTCTCTCCGAAGATCATTCCTGTAATTAACCTGGGAACGGTTTCGTCTCGAACGGCCGCTGCGTCTCATCCCGGCGTGGACGGTAATACCCCGCCTTCTGTTTTAAAGTCCCCGCTGCCTCCGGCAATTACTTCCGGTCTTACTTGACAATTCCCGTGCCCGGCAGGAAAATTGAAATGACCGGAAGAAGATGGAAAGCCGGCCACATCATCGTAAAGTTCCTTGGCTGGCTCCCGGCTGCGGGAAAGCCGGGCAGACCGTATCGGAGGATTTGCCGGGGAGGGGCGAACCTACAAATCGAATCCTTATTTCATTTAATGTTGTAATTGAAAGGTAAAACTGCATGAAAAAACAGCTCCAAAACAGGAAGAGACAGGTTCTTCTGCTTCCTGCTGTTTTAGCTCTTGGTGCGATGTTCCTGACGGTGAACAACATGACCGTTCCCGCCCAGGAATATCGAGCCCAGGTGAGCGGGGTGGTGACCGACCCGTCGGGAGCAGTTCTGCCCGGCGCCCAGGTGACCATCAACAGCGTGGAAAGAAATGTGGACTACAAGTCGGTCACCAACAACGAAGGCGTCTACGTGATTCCTTTTCTAACCCCCGGGAAATACAGCCTTTCCGTGGAGCTGACCGGCTTCAAGAAATTTGTGCGCTCGGAAATCGAGCTGACGGTCAGCGACAAGCTCCGCGTGGATGTGCGCATGGAGCTGGGCGGGATCAGCGACACCGTGACCGTTTCCGGGCAGACGGCCACGGTGGAGACCGACACGGCCAGCCGCGGTACGATCATCGACCGCAAGGTGATCGAAAACCTGCCGACCTCCGGGCGAAATCCCTACCAGCTGGCCTGGCTGACTCCCGGAGTGCAAAAATCGGGCAGCTGGCGCATGCTGCGGGCAATGGATGTGGCCGGCAGCTCCGGCATGACGATCAACGGCGGTCGGTCCCGGGAGAACGAACTTCTGGTGGACGGAATGACAACCGTAAGGCCCAACCGGAATGTCTCCCTGGTTCCGACCATGGATGCCACCCAGGAATTCAAGGTGCAGACCAACAGCTATGATGCCCAGTACGGGCGCAACGGCGGGGGCGTCGTCAACATTTCCCTCAAGTCGGGAACCAACCAGTACCATGGCAATCTTTTCTGGGACGAACAGCAGAAGATATTCAACGCCAATACCTCCGAACTGAATGCGGCCACCAACAATATCGACGAGTACGGAAAAGCCCGGCGGCAGCCGGGACGGATTCACATGTTCGGCGCGGAAATCGACGGGCCGGTGATCAAGGACAAGCTCTTTGTCATGTTGAGCTACGAAGCCATCCGCCAGGCCACGGGCGATCCCCAGACCCTTACCCTTCCGATCTCCGCCATCCGCGGCGGGGATTTCAGCTCCCTGCGAAATTCCTCCAACCAGCCGGTCATCATCTATGATCCCATGACCACCCGCCTGGCCGCCGACGGAAAATCCTATATTCGCGATCCGTTCCCCAATAACGTGATTCCGGCGAGCCGGATCAATCCCATCGCCGCCAAGGCCGGCCAGTACTATCCCACGCCGTTCTCGGCAGGAAGCGGGCCTGCCGCGCTCAACAACCACATCACTCCCTCCAACTGGATTATCCACTGGGATTCCTATATCGGGCGGCTGGATTATGCCCTGAACCAGAAGAACAATTTCTTTGTGCGCTACGGCCACAACCTGCTGCACGAAGGACGCGGCTACCGCTATTTCAACGTGGCCGACCCGACCGGCAACGCACCCCTGGTCCGCGGGGATACCAGCGGGGCGGTAGACTGGACCTCCACGTTCAATCCGACCACCATTTTCAACCTTCGGGTCGGAATGCTGCGATGGCTCACCCGGAACGGAACCCTGGGATACGGATTTAACCCCGCCTCTCTTGGCTTCGCGTCCAGCCTTGTTTCCCAGATGACCCAGCCGTACCATTTCCCCTATTTCAGCCTGGAAGGATATGAAGCCCTGGGCAACACCTCGCAGAGCCATACCCCGGAATACACTTACAGCATGCAGGCCAACATGACCAAGCTCTGGGGCAGGCACACCATCAAGGCCGGGACCGAGATTCGCGTTTTCCGCGAGAACAACGTGAACCCGGGACGGACCAGCGGCACGTTCAGCTTCACCGCCATCGACACCGGCGCCAACCCGCAGCTGGCCGACAAGGTTTCCGGAAATTCCTTTGCTTCCTTCCTCCTGGGTTACCCTTCCAGTGGCTCCATCGACAAGAACGATTTCTTTTCCTACCAGGGTCTCTATTACGTTTTATATCTGCAGGACGACTGGAAGATCAGCCGGAAGCTCACCCTGAACCTGGGGCTGCGATGGGACTACGAAACGCCATGGACCGAGCGCTTCAACCGCATCACCCGCGGTTTCGCCTTCGGCCAGCCGGCACCGATCAGCGCTCCCGGGCTTAATCTGACCGGCGGACTGCTTTACGCCGGGACCAGCGGCGTTTCCCGGATGTCCTTCAATCCGGACCGCAATAATTTTCAGCCGCGAGTCGGAGTCGCTTATCTTCTGAATGAAAAGACCTCCATCCGCGGCGGGTACGGATTTTACTTCCTCGGCCAGAACGGTGCGGGCTCCAATCTGGGCTATTCCCAGTCCACGCCCATCATCCAGCGGACCCAGACCGGAGTTCCTGCTGCTACCCTCAGCAATCCGTTCCCGGCCCAGCTGCTGCTGCCTACCGGCAATTCGCAGGGGCTTTCCACCAACCTGGGGCTGGCGCTGACCGTCAACTACCTGGACCGCGACCTTCCCTATGCCCATGTCTATTCCGTGGATATCGAGCGTCAGCTCCCCTGGAATATGGTGGCCAATATCGGCTATACCGGCAACCGCACGCGGCACCTGCCGGTCGGCATCGGGTTGAACTTCATACCCTCCAATGAGATGGGCAAGGTCAGCACCTACTACACGGAGAGAATCCCCAACCCGATGGCCGGCAAACTTCCCAACAACGCTGCCCTGAACGGGACGACGATCGAGCGCTTCCGGCTGATGTACAAGTATCCGCAGTACAGCGGGCTGACGCTGTCCAACGTACCGATCGGCAAAAACTCCTACAACGGATTCCAGACCAAGCTGGTCAAGCGGTTTTCCGAGGGGTTCACTCTGATCACCTCCTATACGATCTCGAAAACGCTGGAAGAAGTGAACCTGCTCAATGCCCAGGATGCCAACCTGGACAATCCCCTGCTGACCAGACTGGAAAGGCGCCTGGCCAACGAGGTGGACAGCCCGCAGCGGTTCACCATGGCCACGGTATGGACCCTGCCTTTCGGGAAGGGGCAGAAGTTCGGGGCCGATGTTCCCGGCTGGATGAACCAGATCATAGGCGGATGGCAGTGGAACACCATGGTGGAATACTTCGCCGGCTATCCTCTGACGCACCCCGACGGGCCCAAAACCGTGGAGCAGAGCGCCAAGCTTCCCTCCGACGAGCGTACTCTGGAGCGCTGGTATAACGGCAGCATCTTCCGGGCTCAAACCGCATATACGCTGCGGGACTATCCTACCATGTTTCCCGACGTGCGCAACCCGGACCGCTTCGATGTGAGCATCAACATTCTGAAGAACTTCCCGATTACCGAGAAGCTCAGGCTGCAGTACCGTCTCGATGTGATCAATGCCTTTAACCATCCCTGGTTTATGGGGAATTACACCACCTCGCCGACCGCTTCCGGCCTGGGGGGATTGAACCGAACCCAGGGCAATCTGGCGCGAACGCTGCACATGCAGCTGCGGATTGAGTTCTAATCCAAGCTGACTTCCAGTACCCGTACCCCCCGGGGAGGTTTCGCCGTCCTCCCCGGGCTTTTTTCATGTGTGCCGCCGAGCATGTTCGACAGCTTGGGGGTGAAAGTCTCCTTGACTAATTATTGGGGGACATCCACTCGTTCATCGCGGCCAGAGGAAGACCGAAATAAAGAAAAAAGTGGCTGTCCGCTGGTTGGTCCGGCCCTGCCCTCTGTTCCCGGTCCTCCTTCCTGTTGTATCATAAGCCTTAAAGAGCAGGACCTGGGAGCGGGCTCTTGAGGCGGCGAGATCTTTCTGAAAGTTGCGGTTCATTTTCTCAAAGATGTCGCAAACAATCTCTGTGGAGGATCAAGCATGAAACACAAGGCGCATATTGCCGCGTTTCTCCTGCAAATGACTGCCCTAAGTTTGGGTGTTTTTTTCATGGGACTTTTTGCAGTTCTTTACTTTAATGACAGGAAAGCACCCTGGACATGGATCACCAGCCTGAAATTCCTGCTCGGAGCCATCCCCGGGGGCTTTCTCGCCGGTTTCTCAGCAAAAGCCTTAACGGATCGGTTGCTTCCCGCGAGCCGTATCCCGCTCACCGGGCAGGAGTTCAAAGATTCCTTGACCACTGCAGAGAGAAGGTCGCTTTTCTGGGGCGCCTGCCTTGGATTCTGCCTGGTCCTCCTAATTTCTTTTTCTCCATGGCAGTTATCCTATCGGATTTCCATTTTGTTCGGGACCTCGATGTTCGCACTGCTGACGGGGTTTCTCTTGAAGCGGAGAAATGGCAGAAAATAGGGGCAAATCAGGGATGGCCACTTATTATGCGTTCGCAAAAAGTCCCACATCTTAAATTTTGAGTCAAGAGGACACACACTCTCTTATCCGAGTTTTTTTTCCGAACTTCCGGGCTAGCGAAAGACTCTAACGAAGGCGCTGACGCCACCGAATCGAGATTTTCGCTCCCGACGGTTGTCCGACAAA
>CAINFC010000070.1 GCA_903847975.1 uncultured Acidobacteriota bacterium
AAATCAGCCCTGTAAGGGCTGCGCAAACACCTGGTATTGCTGGATTTTGCGCAACCCTTTCCGGGTTGTTGCCTGCGGGTATTCCTACCCGGGGTAGGCGCGGAGCGCGCCAACCCCGGGCTGTGTTACGAAGCAATTTCAGGCTTTCCCCAACGGAAATCCAAAGGTCTGGGACTTTTTGCCGGGCCATCAGAAAAGATGGCTTCGGCAAAAAGCCCTGAAGGGGCGAAATGATTCCAGCCCGGGGTGAAGCCCTGGAAGCGATGTTGTATTGGGTGTCGAGCCCTGTAAGGGCGGCCTGACACGAGCGGGATATTGGGTTTAGGGCGCCCCTACAGGGCTCCTGCTACTTTTTGCTGCGTCATCAGGAATGTAACACCATCGGAAGCCAAATCACGTTGGGGCCCAGAATGGTCACAAATACGGCCGAAGGAGAGCCCCAGTTCCCGTCAGCATCTTTGGCCTCCATAAAAATGAGGTGGCGTCCGGGAGTCCATCCGGTGGTATCCACCCAGGCTTCCACGGTTTCCTGGGAGGAATTGAAAAAGCCGTCCCGGGCAGTCATGGAGTAGAGAGTCGTACCGGAAACCCAGGAAGGGGCATCGACCGAATAGCGGGCTTCCTGGATAGCCTGGGCAGGCTCGGACTGGGATCCGCTGTAATAGCGGGTATCGTCGGCGATGGCATCGATTTGAATCGCACCGCCGGGAAGCACCGCCCCGTTGATGGCTTCGGCATTAAAGAGCTCCGGGCCGGCAGGATTCTGATAGGGCCTGCGTGCCGATTTGGCGGCATAGAGCAGTGCACCCAGATTGTCTCTCCAGATCGTATTCTCAAACAGCGTGCAATAATCAAAGAAATCCCTGCCCACCTCGAAGGTATAGGAAGCGATTCCCAGCTCTTCATACGACCAGTCGTCGGTGGCGCCGTTGGTGGCGTAAAGTCCTACGGCCTGCTGGACATAATATCGGTTGGAAAAGGCAAACTTCCGAGCCAGGGTCTGAAGGGCCGGCTGGTTGGGACATTTTTTATCGGTCCAGCCCCACGGATACATCACCAGGTTGCCATAGCAGTGCAGGGTGATAAAGAGCCCGGTGGTCTCGGGAGGAGCCGGATCGTCTTCTCCCGGCCCGCGCTGATCCGGAAAAAGGCTGCGAATATAATCCTGGATCGCCTGGGTCTCCGGCTCGGAACCCGGGCTGCTTCCGCGGTACGTGTCGGCACAGGGGAGCGTGCTTGACCCGGGTCCGTCCCAGTGGGAGGGACTGTTGCGGTTCAGGTCGGTGCCGATCTGGGTGTTCCAGAAAGGCGGGTTGTACATCGTGCAGGCATTGTTGTTAATGTTGGTATTTTTCCTCTGCCAGTACAGCTGGTCGGCCCATTTTCTGCCGTCCGGATTCCCGAGGGGGAGGATGTGGATTTCGCTGTAATCCAGAAGCCACGTTATATCCGCGTTGCTGCCGTAGCCGTTGGCTACAACTTCCGCAAATCGGCTGGCCAGCTCTCCGGCGGCCATCTCCCGGGCATGAATGGCTCCCATCAGGAAAAACCGGAATTTCCCTGCGGCGGGTCTGGATTTATTGGTCAGCACCAGCACTCTCAGGTCCTTCCCACTGGCGCCTCCGTAGTAAGCCTTTTCCCAGCTGTCGCCGATGTCCACCCAGGAGGCGAGGTTTGGAAAACCGGTTGCCAGCTGCTGCATGGCGGCATAGGTCTCATCGACCGTGCGGTAGCAGGAGTAGTTGGGCACCGTCTCGGTCCGCAGCAAATCCTTCCGATAGGGGCGATTCACTCTTTCGGTGTAGGGTGCATCGATTTCGAGCGGCAGCCCCCGCCGTTGAAGCCCGTCGTATTCCTCACGGGTGACCATGGCAACGAGATAGCCTTCGGCATGATTCACTTCAAAAATATCCAGAAATCGGGCCAGATCGTTCAGCACGGAGCGGTTCGGGAATTGAACCCGAACGACCAGGTGATCTCCGGGTGTGGAAAGGAAAGCCTCCTGCGAAAAAACCCGGCCGGACCTCTCAGGCCCGGTGGACGGGCCCAGGAACAATAGGGGAAGGGAGAGCGATACCAGGACTTTCGAAAAGAGACGATGGGGCATAGACGGCAAAATGCTTATTTAAAAAACGCCTTGGTCCAGCGTTCTTTCTCTTCTTCCAGGAAATGCTTCCCGGTTTCCAGGGTGGCCAGAATTTCGTCGCGGGTTTCCCGGGTTAGATCGGAGCCGGATTGCAGCGCGGAGTGGGCGGCTGTTTCCATGTCGACCATAAAATCGCAGAGAGAGTTACGCATGTCCTGCTGATAGCGTTCGGCTTCCGTGATGGCACGGCGGCCCAGGCGTTTCAGTTCGTGGCGGGTTTCCTTTCCCGACTGAGGGGCGAACAGGAGGGCGATTGCGGCTCCCAGGAAGGATCCGGCGAGAAACCATACAGCGGGATGACGTTTGTTGGAGGATTCGGCCATGGTGATCTCCTTGATTTTGTGTTCATTCGCTTAAATCATACCTCATTATTGCTGCGGAAAGGCAGCGGAACGGATGGGAGCAGTTCCTGCCAGGCCTCATAAAACAGCCGGACAGGAAAACCGACCACATTGAAATAGCAGCCCCGGATTTCCCTTACGAACAAAGAGCCGCGCTCCTGGATTCCGTAAGCCCCTGCCTTGTCCATGGGCTCCCCGGTGTCCAGGTAGCTCTCGATCTCCCTTTCCGAAAGGGGAGCGAAGGCAACTTCCGTAACCGCGGCCCGGCACAGGTGCCGCTGCCCCGAAGTCTCCCAAAGGCAGATTCCAGTGATCACCCGGTGTCGCGTTCCGCTCAGGATTCTCAGCATCTGCCGGGCATTCTCCCGGTCTGCCGGCTTTCCCAGGATATGTTTCCGGACCGCCACTACGGTATCCGCACCCAGGACAACGGTTCCCGGTTTTCCGTCCAAAACAGCTTTTACTTTCGTTTCTGCCAAACGCAAGGTAAAATCCATCGGCTTTTCACCGACGCACAGTTGTTCGTCGACCGGTTTGAATTCCTGGTGGAAATTTAAACCGAGTTGGCGCAAAATATTCATTCTGCGTTCGGACTGGGAAGCCAGGATCAATCGTGGTTCGTTCATTCGATTTTTTTATTTATGGAGAAAAGCTATTATAAACCGTTCCGCCCGGTTCTGCTTCTAATTGTTTGGATGTGGCTGGCAATTCTGGCCGGCTCCCGTCAGGGGGAGGTCCTGGCCCAGGGTGCTCCCGTATTCCCGGGTGCATTTCTGGGGGTGGAAGACGGCTTTCAGGTTGCCGTTTTTTATTCGGGTGATGTCCAGGGTAATTTTCTGCCGTGCGGGTGATCGGGCCATCCTCTGGGCGGGTTCGCCCGGAAGGCTGCCTACCTGGAGGCGTTTCGAAGCCAGGACCGGAGCCGGCCGATATTGAAGTTGGACAGCGGCGGTCTCTTTTCGCGGAGAGACCAGCTTTCGCCTGCGGAAGCCGGGCTGATGGATGAGTGGATGTGGCGCTTTCTGGGCAAAGTACCGCTGGACGCCATCAACCTCACGCTGGGTGACCTGGGGTTCATGGAAGAAATACTTTCCGGAAAATCGGCGATTGCCCGGCCGGAGCAGGTTCCCGGCAAAAATTTTGTATCGGCCAACCTGGCTTGGAAAGAAGCCGGCAAGGCATGTCCCTGGAAGCCTTTTTTAATTCTGGAACAGAAGCCGAGAGGCTTTCGTAAAACATGGAAAATTGCAGTAACCGGCCTGGCCGCCGAGCAGGGAGCCTATAACCGGTCGATGGTGGAACTCAGGGATCCGGCCGCGGCGCTGCCGGAAGTCCTTGCAAAGATACGGGAGAAATGTGATTACGTGATTCTACTGACGAATCTTCATGCCGGCGCAGTGGAAAAGCTGGTACAGGATCATCCGGGAGTAGACATGGCTATTCTGGCCAATCACGGTACCTCCTTGAATCCGCCCCGGAAAATCGGCGAAACCGCTCTGGTCGAATCCTTCGACCAGGGAAAATTCCTGGGGGAAATCGCCCTTTACATGAACGGCGCAGGACAGGTGGAGCGACTGCGCAACCGCTATATTGAACTGAATTCATCCATACCGGATCCTCCCGAGCTGGCCCGCATGGCTCAAGAAGCGGAAAGCCAGCTGGATGCGGTAAGGATGAAACGATAAATTGATCAGCAGAATGAGCTGCCCTATGATTTTACATCTACGGAGTTGGAATCCAATGAAGTTCCTTCGGTGTCCCCGGTTGCTTGTCTTTCTTATTGTTCTGGGATGGGTTGTGGTGGGATCCCGGGACCGGCTACTGGCGCAGCGGGTCATTGCGGTTATGGACCCCTACGCCCAGGGAAGGGACCTCAAGTTTGACATCAACGCCGATACTACCGACAATGTCGCTCCGACAATCCTGTTTCACCCGGACGGGAAAATGGCGTATGTCAGTTATGCCGGTTCGGGGACGGTGGTGGCGTTCAATCCTTTCACCGGAATCATCGTGGAAGCCCTGAAGACCGGGGGCTACCCCTCCCAGATGTGCTTTTCCCCGGACCGCTCCCTGCTGCTCATTGTAGATGCCTTCAGCAACCGGATCATTACCATCGATGTGGCCACCTTCAGCAAGATCAACAAATGGAGCTTTACCGACGCCCAGTTCGGCTTCAGCAACAATCTCGAATTTTCGGCCGACGGCAAGACCGGATATATTACCAACTGGCGTTTCGATTCCAAGTTCCAGCTTCCGGACAATGGGGAAATCATCCGCTTCAGCCTGGTCGACGGCAAGGAAGCCGGATCGCGGCTGACGGTTCAGAAAGGTCCCGTGCAGCTGATCACCTCTCCGGATAAAAAGTCGCTGGTCGCGGTCAATACGGTTTCCGAGACCGTCAGCATCGTTGATCTGGCCACCTTCACCGTCCGGGCCACCATGACCCCGGAAACCGGAAGCGACTTCACGCACTTGAACAAAGTGGCCATCTCCGCCGACAGCGCCATCGGCCTGATCGCCAACCGGGCCGCCGCCGCCCAGATTCTGGCCTCGGATTACGGCTACATCTTCCAGCTCAGCGACGGCGCGGTCGTCAAGAAAATCGACGCCGGAAGCTCGCCCCTCGGCGCGTATACCAGCCCGGACGGGAAGTACTTTCTGATGTTATACAATTTCGGTTTCAAGAGAATCGACATCAGCAACTACGATTCCATTCAGGATGTAACCTCCTCGTATAGCGAATTTTCCGGCAACACCAACCTGGTTTTCGGCAGGGACAACAACTTCGCCTTTATGGCCTCTCCCGATCAGGATGCCTTTATGGGAGCGCGCCTGGAAACCGGAGGCATTGAGCGCAACTACCTGCTGACCAAAACCGGCGAAACCAAATATCAGGCCATGCAGATTGCCCTTTCGCCGGACGGGAAGCTGGCCCTGGTGCTGTCCTTCAAGTCCAACACGGTGACCAGCATCGTGGATACCTACAATACCTCGGCCTCCTTTGACGTGGACAGTGCCACCTTCAGCGGTTTTTCCCTGATCAACACTTCCGCCGAACCGGTTCCCCTGCGCCTGGAGGCCGCCGACATCAACAGCCAGCCTTTTGTCAACCTGGACGTGAACTACATGCTATACCAGGATGAGCTGGTGGCGCTGACCTCTTCCAACACGCGGCTGGCCCAATCCTTCCAGGTGGCGACCTCCAACAGCAATACGAGGTACGTGCGGCTCTACCTGAAGCGCACCGGGACCTTTAGTGCGGACGCCAAGCTCAAGCTGACCATGGAAACCGACAGCTCCAGCGTTCCCTCCGGCGGGCAGCTGGAAAACGCCATCGGCACCATCTCGGCCAACAATGTGAGCGAAACTCTTTCCTACGTCGACTTCCGTTTCAGCGAGAAGGCTCCCCTGGCGGTCAATACCACCTACTGGCTGATCCTCTCGGCCGAAGGGACCTATACGTCCGAATATACGGCCAGCACCCGGCTGATCGAGTGGGGTGTGGACGGCTCGGACCCGATCTATTCCAGCGGAAATTTCGCGACCTACGCCACCAGCTGGACGGCGGATACCAAGAAGGACGGGCTCTTCAGCGTCATCCTCAGCGAGGTGGACTCCACCAAGGAAATGACCCTGCAGCCCGGAGAACAGCTGAACGGCACCCAGGATCTGTTCCGCCTGGATGACAGCGACCGCCGGGGCCGCATTCTGATTACCGCGGAAAAGCCGGGTATCAAGGGCTACTGGGCCACCGGGCGGCGCGATCTGACCAAGCTGGACGGCGACAACCTGATCTCGGAATCGGCTACGGATTTCATCCTGCCGGAGGTGCTGCAGGTGGAAAACCAGATGACCGGCTATTCCGAAAAGCAGAACACCGATATTATCCTAACCTCCACCGGGAAGCTGGCCCAGAGTTTTCAGGTGGAAAAAAGCATCCAGGTCTGGCGGGTACAGCTGTACACCAATAAGCTCGGCACGTTTTCCAGCGAAGCCAAGCTGCAGCTGACCATCCAGACTATCGACTCCAACGGAAAGCCGACCGGAACCGTTCTGGAAAACGCCACCGCCGCCTATGACGCCGACAGCCTGTTTACCATTTACGCCATGAACCAGTTCCAGTTCGAGAATCCGGTTCTGCTGGAGGCCGGAGTCACCTATGCCATGGTCCTGGAAGGAACCGGAACCTACAGCAGCGAATACGCAAGCAGCACCCGCTATGTGCAGTGGGGCGTGGACGGCGAAACTCCGACCTATTCGTTCGGACAGTTCATCGAGTACACCAATTCCGCCTGGGCCACGGACAGCGCCAAGGACGGGCTCTTCAAAGTCCTGCTGGGGGACCGCGTTGGCCTGAATACCCGGATCAACCTGGTGAACATGAACTACAACTTCACCAGCGGAGTTATCGATCTCATCGAGCCCGACGGAACCAGCTCGCAGGAGGCCTCCACCAGCTGGCCTGGAATCATCCGCATGGCCGGAGGGTTCGAAATGTTTCTCTCCCCGGGAATTTCGGATCGGACCGACGGCTATCTCCGCGTCAAAGGACAGGGCGAAATTGCGCTGTACGAGGATTTCGGGACCGGCAACAGCTCCGCCGTTCTGCCTGCTATTCCCATTAACGCCGCCGCCTACCAGAACAACCAGCTGGTTTTCCCCCATTTCATCGAAGGTCCCAATATTTTTACCCGGCTCAATATCATCAACCTGAGCCGCGAGCAGGGATACAGCGGGGAGCAGGATAAGCTGCTGGCTTTGACCGGAACCAACAAGCTGGCTCAATCTTTTCAGCTGGACCAGACCGCTCCGATCAGTCTGATCCGGTTGCTGATGAAAAGAACCGGCGGACTGAACAGCACGGCTACCATGAAAGCCAGCCTGCAGACCGATTCCGGCGGCAATCCGTCCGGAACCGTGCTGCCGAACGCCACGGTGGAAATTGACCTGAGCACGGTCGAGCTCTTCGAGGGTCTGGTCAATATCCGTTTCCCGCAGGCCGCAGCCATCCAGGCCCAGACCACCTACTGGATCGTCTTGGAGCCCTCCGGAACCTATCCATCCGAATACAAGGTCGACAACAACCTCGTCTCCCTGTGTGTGGACAGCAGTACGCCCACCTATGCCTACGGCATGATCTCCGCCTACGCGAACAACGCCTGGACCACCGACAACACCATGGATGCCATTTTTCAGGTCATCATCGCCGAAGACAACGAGGTGACCGTCAGCCTTTTCTCTCCGGGAGGAAAACTGATGACGCCCAGTGTGACCAAGCTGCTTTCTTCCGGAGGGCAGTGGAAGGATACCCTGGCCCATATTTTCCCGAATCTGGATTTTTCCGGCGTGCAGCAGGGCTGGATTCAGGTGAGTTCCGCCAAACCGGGAATCGTCGGCAATCTGGTTTACAGCAACGAAGCCCTGGACTTTATGGCCGCCGCGCGGCTACAGACCGCTCCGCTGAAGGATATCCTTTTTGCCCAGCTGGCCCACGGAAGCGGGTGGGAGACCGGATGGGCCTTCCTGAACACCGGCGCGGGCACGGCGGATGCGGTGCTGGAGGTGTACGATCCCAAGGGCGTCCTGCAGGGATCGAAGCCCTTCTCCCTGGCGTCCCGCAACAACCGGACCATCTACTTCGGAGATATGTTCCCGGAGCTGTCCGAAATGCTGGGCGGGTACGTCCGCGTCCGGTCCAGCCAGCCCCTGTTTTCATTTTCGATTTACAATGATACCGATTTGCGATTTCTCTCGATGATCCCCGCTCAGGCCTGGGAATAGGCGCAAGCCTCTTCCCGCCCGGGCCCGGAGGAACTCATGACGTCTTTGATGACCTTTTACTTGAGCCGGGTTCTGGGAAAGACTATTTTTTCTCTCAACGGGGAGCCGATCGGGAAGCTGAAGGATCTGGTCCTGGATCTCGGCGAAAAGCACCCCCGGGTGGTCGCCGCGAAAATGCGGGTGGGGAAAACGTTCCGGCTGATCGATTTCACCGAGGTCGAAATCTTCAAGGGGGACGAGTTCGGCATCCGCTGCCGCGAGGTCCGGGATTACGATCTGTCTGCCATTCCCAATTACCTCTGCCTGGTGGAGAACGTTCTCGACCGGCAGATCGTGGATATGAACGGCCGAAAGCTGGTTCGGGTGAACGACGTCCGCCTGGCGATCATTCCCTCCGGTACCTTTGCGGTGGCCGTCGATGTCGGCATGGAGGGGCTGCTGCGCCGCATCGGGCTATCCCGCAGAGCTATCAAAAGTTTCGAGCGCTTCAACCTGCATATCCCCGGCAGGTTCATTCTCTGGGACGACGTGGAGGCCATCGATTCCTCCAACCGGAACATCAAGCTTTCCCAGCCCTATTCCAAGCTTCACACCCTGCACCCCTCCGATCTGGCCGACATCATGGAAGACCTGGACAAGCCGACCCGGACCACGGTCTTTGCCGCCCTGGACGAGGAGAAGGCCGCCGACGTGCTCGAGGAGCTGGAGCCGCACGCCCAGGTGCACATCATCGAGAGCCTGCCGACCGAAAAGGCCGCCGACGTTCTGGAGAAGATGCCGGCCGACGAGGTCGCCGACATTCTGGATGAGCTCACCGCGGAAAAGGCGGAAGAGCTGCTGAACGAGATGGCCAAGGAGTCTTCTGACGACGTGCGCGAGCTGATGGAGTACCCGCAAAAAACGGTGGGCAGCATCATGACGACCAACTTCATCACCGTCAGCGCCGAGCAGACCGCCGAAGAAATCCTCCGGCTGCTGCGGCGGCTGAAGCCGGAGCCCGACGAAATCTACCTGCTTTTTATTTTAAACAGCAAGGAAGAGCTCACCGGCACTGTTTCCCTCCGCGACCTGGTGGTGGCGGATCCGGAGATCCGGATGTCGGAGATCATGTCCAAAAGCGTGGTGACCGTATATGACGATGACGAGGTGGATTCGCTGGGAGAAATCATCGAAAAATATGACCTGTTGGCGATACCCGTCCTCGATCGGGAGCAGAAGATGCAGGGCGTGGTGGTGATTGACGATATCGTGGAAAAACTGCAGAAAAAAATAAAGGCGAAATAGGAAAGAGATTCGGGTATGTTCCGAAAAAAATCTCTTTGGAAAAGAATCGTCCTGATCCTGGCGGTCCTGGGCCCCGGGATTATCACCGGCAGCGTGGATAACGACGCCGGGGGAATCACCACCTATTCCGTGGCCGGGGCGGAGTACGGCTACCGCCTGATCTGGACGCTGATCCCGGCCTTCATCGTGCTGATGGTCATCCAGGAAATGAACGCCCGCATGGGGATTGTCACCGGCAAAGGACTGGCGGATCTGATCCGGGAAAATGCCGGCGTCCGCATCACCTTTTTCATTTTCATCAGCCTGCTGTTTGCGGACATCGGCAATACCACCACGGAATTTGCCGGTGTGGCCGGCAGCATGGAGGTCTTCGGGATCAGCAAGTACCTGTCCGTGCCCCTGGTGGCCATGGCGGTCTGGTTCCTGGTGGTCAAGGGCACCTACCGGGTCGCCGAGCGCATTTTCCTGGTTTTCAGCTTTGCCCTGCTGACCTACGTGATTTCCGCCCTGCTGGGCAAGCCGCACTGGGAGGAGATCGGCCGGGCCGTGGTGCATCCGGAAATGGAGTTTTCCCGCAAGTACTTCCAGATGGTCCTCGGAATTATCGGCACCACGATTGCGCCCTGGATGCAGTTTTACATGCAGTCCTCGGTGATCGAGAAGGGGCTGAAGATCAAGGACTACAAGTACACGCTGTGGGATATCGCCATCGGCTGCACGGCAACCGTGGTGGTCGCTTTTTTCATCATTGTGGCCTGCGCCTCCACGCTGCACGTCAACGGAGTGCGGATCAACGAGGCCAAGGACGCCGCCCTGGCGCTGGAGCCCCTGGCGGGGGTTTTCTCTTCCCACGTATTCGCCTTCGGCCTGTTCATCGCCTCCATCTTTTCCGCCACCATCCTGCCGCTGGCCACCGCGTTCTATGTCTGCGAGGCGTTCGGATTCGAAGCCGGCATCGACAAGAAATGGGAGGAGGCGCCGGAATTCTACATCCTGTACACTTCCATCCTGGTCATTGCCGCCCTGATCATCCTGCTGCCCAACGCGCCGCTGATCAAGATCACTCTCTGGTCGCAGATCATCAACGGGCTGCTGCTTCCCGTGGTGCTGTTCTGCATGATTATCCTGGTCAACAAGCGGGACATTATGGGGACCTACACCAACAACCGCTGGCAGAACGTCATCGGCTGGACGGCGGTCGGCGTGCTGGCCACCCTGTCTCTTCTATTCCTGGCGGTCAGCTGGTTCGGCCGCTAGCGGGAGTTTGGATCCGCCCGTTTTTCGGAAGGCCTCGCAAAAAATCAGAAATCCTTTAAACTGTCATCCTGAACGAAGCGCAGCGTAGTGAAGGATCTCGTTCGTAATGGTTTCTTTTCAAAAGGATACAGGTTTCCCCAGGAGGAGATCCTTCGCTGCGCTCAGGATGACGGAGAGGGAAAACGGACTTTTGGCGAGATTATCTTCCCTGATGGTCCGGTAAAAAGTCTGGAA
>CAINFC010000071.1 GCA_903847975.1 uncultured Acidobacteriota bacterium
AAAAAAGTCCCACATTTTCGGATTTCCTTTGGGGAAAGCCCTTAAAGGGCTTCGTAACACAGCCCGGGGTTGGCGCGCGTCGCGCCCACCGCGGGTACGCACACCCGCAGGCACAACCCGGAAAGGGTTGCGCAAAATCCAGCCCTACCAGGTATTTGCGCAACCATTACAGGGCTGCAGGGTAAAAACCGCCCACCCGGAATTGCGCCTATAAGGCGCAACCCCGGGCTGTGATCCGGAACCCCTTTCGGGGTTCCAGACTTTTGATCGGGCCGCCTTTGCGGATAGCTTCGCAAGGCATCTTCCGGTCCACCAGGGCGAACTGAAAGGGGTCCTTGTCGCTCCGTGCCCGGTAAAGGGCCTGGAGCCCCGAAGGCCTATCGGGCGCATCTTCCGGGCGCATGCCCCAGGATCGCAGCCGCATCGAGAGGACTTCCCGGCTGCTGGCATTGTCGTCCACAACCAGCACGCGCACCCCGGCCGGTGCCCCCGTACTGACGGGTGGTCGAGGCGTCCACCTGGGTGAACTGCCCGAGCAAAAGACCGACTGTGAAAGAAATAACGAATGAGATACTACCAGGACAGCCTCGTCTTATATCTCCACAATCTGTCTGTCCATGGCCAGGTGCGGGGTCAAAACAGGAGGTGACCCGTACTCACCAACTCAAATCGGTTATTATGCGCAAAATCAGGAAGGAATACAATTACGTCTTTCATCAAATAGGCATCAAAAAATTCGTAACACCCATCCGACAAGAGCCAACACCTGTTCTTCCGTCCCTTACGGGAGGCGGATCCGGGCAAGATAGACGCAGGTCTTCTCCTCGTGGGAGGAATAGTAGCTCATCCACAGAACCCCCTGGTGGTAGACCATGCCCGGGTAGCTGGTATCGCCGCCGCTCGGCAGAACCAGAGCCGGCTCATAGTCCGCGGGCGTCATCCTGGCCAGCATGGTCCGGGCGGCCGTCCCCCCCTTCACCCGGGTGAACCCGCGGCCTGCGGCCCAAAGCGTGCCATCGGGCAGGACCAGGAAATTCGGCCCTCCCAGGCGGCAGGGAATTTCCCGGAATATCCAGTCCAGGTAGGGCGGAAAGCTCCGGCCGATCCATCCCGTAAACGGTTTTTGCTCGCGCCGGATCAGGGCCAGCATGCTTTGATCCGGCAGGAACCGTATCGTGGCTTCGTTCGGCAGGCCGGGAACCTCCAGCATTTTCAAAACGCGGTAATGGAGTCCGTCCTCCGTTTCGAAAAGGCTCAGGCTCCACTCGCCTCCCGGCAGGTCGCGCCGGTCGGGATTGTAGGACAATCCGTAGCCTTTTCCCCCGTACCAGGTCACACGCCAGAGCCACTCCCCCCGGGTGAGAATCGGCTCAGGGCAGGTCCATTCTCTGCCGTCAGGGGAAAAAGCCACCCGTGTCTGGCGCCACAGGAAGCGCCCGTCCGGGTCGAAGCAGGAACCGCCGGCCAGCATCATGAGCCGGCCGTCCGGCGTGATGGAGAGCTTGGGATCCCGCAGATCCACGCCGTGCTCCCTAAAACCGGCTACCTGCGTCCAGGAATCGCCGTCTCCGCTTTCCAGAAGGACCAGGGAGCCATCCTGCCCGCCGACATGCAGCTCCCCTTCCCGGAATATGCAGAAAAAGCGGTCCTGAAACCGCATCAGGTCGGTCAGGGCGTTGTGGCCGGCGCGGTCCCAGAGGCGACGGCAGGAAATAAGACGGGGCAAAACAGAGTCGGGCTCTATACTGATTTTTCCTTCGCCATTCATACCGATCCATTATACCTTCCTGACAACCCGGCGTCTTCCCGATCCCCGAAAAGCCGGGTGCTCTCACCCGGCACTCCCCCGGCTGCTTGATTCCACCCGGACCGTATCGTATACTTGCCAGGTTTAAAAATACGAGAAACCGATCGCCCGTAATCCCTTATCTATAACTCTATCAAGCACAAAGGATCCAAACTTATTGATGAATTCAATGACCTATTTTCGGATCAATCGCCCCCATATTGTCCATGAAACACTGGACGATGAAGTGATTATTGTCAATCTTGATTCCGGAACCTATTACAGCCTGGATTCCGCCAGTTTATGGGCCTGGCAGACCATTCAGGCCGGATACAGCTTAGCGGAAATGGTCGAGTTCGGGAAATCAAAATTCGATACCACCGCCGAGGAAATCCGGAAGGCGCTGAACGTCTTTCTCGACAAATTGAAAACAGAGGGGATTATCGTTCCCGCAGATTCACCCTTAAAGGCGACGGATGCCCCTCCGCCTGCCGGACATAGTCCCAAAATCCCCTTTACCGCCCCTGCTCTGGAGCTCTATACCGACATGCAGGACCTGCTGCTGCTCGACCCGATTCACGATGTAGACGATTCGGGCTGGCCGAATGTGAAAGAGCAGCCGCTTTAGCAACCAGGGCTAAGGAATGCAGGACGATGTTTCATCTCCCGAAAGCCCGGCGCAGCAGAACAGGCTGGCTGATTTTTTTACGCATGCGGAGCACGCCTTTGATCAGGCAGCATCGAGAGCGGGTACGTGTGTCCGTTACTTTCGCATTGCCGGCCAGGGTATCTGTTTTCGGCTGGCGGGGCAGAGGGTAACGGATGCGATTACTCCGGTTTTTGCGCACCTGGCGATGGAACAGGGCGCGATGGAAACAGACCTTACCATTCTGTTGTGGGACAGTAAATCGTCCGGAATCGAGATGCCGGCCCTGCCCTGGGATCGCTCCCGCTTTTCGGCACGCGGGGATATCGAAGGGGTAAATCATTCACGGTTCAAAGTTTCTTTCCCGGTATTTTCCGGAATGGTCCATTTGCTGGATGCCGATCGAGGCCGGGCCATTTTCTGGGTTAAAGACATACAGCAACTCGATGCGGGAACCAGGGCCAAACCGCTCCTGCACATATTTCATTGGTGGCTGCTGGCCCGGCAGTGCCAGATCCTGCACGGGGGAATCATTGGATTGCCATCCGGTGCGGCATTTTTGGCAGGTTTGGGCGGGGCAGGCAAGTCCACCACCGCATTATCCTGCCTGGCTGCGGATCTTTTTTACCTGGCTGACGACTTGGGCATGATCGAAACAGGAAACACATTTCAAGCCCACAGCCTGTTTTGCTCGGGCATGTTGTATGAGCCAGACCTGCGACTTCTCCCGTTCCTGAAACCTGCCGTCTGCGAGACGGGCAGAACCGCGGCGGATAAGACTTTGCTCCTCCTGCATCCGCACTTTCGCCGGCAGTTGACGAGCAGCCTGCCCCTGAGTGTGATTTTCCTGCCGCGTCTGTGCGACCGGATCGATACAACCTGGCAGCCTGCGCCAATCCATGAAGCACGTCGCGCTTTGATGGGATGTACCATTAATATGCTTCTGTCTTCCACCTTGCCGGTCACCATTCGCAATATTGCCAGGATCGTAAAGCATGTGCCATGCTATTACCTGAATCTTGGCAAGGACAGGCAAAAAGTTCCCGCTGCCATTCGTTCAGCGCTGGAATGCTTTAACGAAGCAAATGGACAACGATAAATCGCCCCGGGCAACGGCAGCGGCTTTAGGACCAACCCCGAACCTTGCTCCTGTCGCCCTGTTCCTGTTTAACCGGCCCGACACCACCCGGAAGGTTTTCTCCGCCATTCGCCAGGCCCGCCCGGGACGCTTGCGGCTTATCGCCGATGGGCCCCGCCCCGATCACCCGGAGGATACGGTGCTTTGCGCCGAAGCGCGCTCGATTGTGGAACAGGTCGACTGGCCCTGCGAACTGCGCACCCATTTTGCCGAAATCAACCTGGGAATCAAGCAGCGCTTTGACACCGGCCTGAACTGGTTGTTCTCCGACGTCGAAGAGGCCATCCTCCTCGAAGATGACTGCATCCCCGAGCCGGTTTTTTTCCGCTTCTGCTCCGAATTGCTTGAAAAATACCGCCATGACGAGCGCGTCCTCTCCCTTTCGGGGAACAACTTCCAGTTCGGGCGGCGCCGGGGGACGGCGAGCTACTATTTTTCGCGTTTTCCTTACATTTGGGGCTGGGCCACCTGGAGTCGCGCCTGGGCCATTTACGATCCACGGATGAAGGATTGGCCCGCCGCCCTCGCCTCCGGCTGGCTGGAAAGACAGTGTGCGGACGATCACTCCATTCGCTACTGGTCGTATATTTTCCAGAAAAACTACCAAACCTGGCACAACTGGGATTATGCCTGGCACTTTTCCAGCTGGATGCGCGGCGGGCTGCATATCCTGCCGAATGTCAACCTGGTTTCCAATCACGGGTTTGGGGCCTCCGCCACCCACACGAGACAGGCAAACAGCAGGTTCGCCGCCATGCGCACCGAGTCGATACCCTTCCCGCTTGTCCACCCACAAACGGTGGAAGCCTGCCTGGAGGCCGATGACTTTACCGAGGAAACCATGTTCAGCGGCTCCCTGCGACAGACCCTGGCGCGCATCCGCCGCCTGCAGAGAGCACACAAGCCAGGGGAAGGCCGGTGATGGCAGCTCCAACACGCATTCTGCACATCATACAGCAGCTCAGCCGGGGTGGAGCGGGCCGGGCCATGCTCAACATCTCCCGGTATTCGGCGCAGCTGGGACCTTTTTGGCACGAAGTTATCACCCTGGTCCCCATTGCTCCTGCCGATCACAAATGGGCGCGAGCGTACGGTCCGACCATCCTCGCCGAACAGCCCGACGACAAACAGCTCCTGGAAGCAGTGGCCGATGCCGATATTGTCATGGTTCACTTTTGGAATACGCCGGAACTGTACCGCTTTTTGCGCATGGAAAAGCCGGCGGCGCGCATGCTGGCCTGGCTGCATGTGGCCGGGGATACCGCCCCCCAAATCCTGACCGAGGAGTTGCTCGGGTCGATGGATCATGCAGTGGCGGGATGCCCGTATACGGCGGAAGTGCCCCTGTTTGCTCAAACCGCTGCAGCCCGGGGTATGGTCTGGACATCCGCCGATTTTGAGCGCCTGGCGGGGATTCAGCCTCGTCCGCATGCCGGATTTAATGTAGGGTACCTGGGTACGGTGGATTTTTGCAAAATTCACCCGGCCTTTATTGATATGAGCGCGGCGGTTCGTATTCCCGAGGCCCGTTTTATCGTCTGCGGCTCGGGGAACGGACTGCCCGCCCTCCGTCGGCAGGTGGACAGGGCCGGGGCGTCCGATCGCTTTCATCTGCGCGGTTATGTGGAAAATATCCGCCCGTTTTTTGAGACGCTGGATGTCTTCGGCTACCCCCTGTGCGCTGAAACCTACGCCGGGGCCGAGCAGGTATTGCAGGAGGCCATGTACGCCGGGGTTCCGCCGGTGATTTTCGCACATGGCGGCGCGCAGCGCACCGTTATCCACGGGGAAACCGGGCTGGTGGTGCGCCAGGAAGCGGAATATACCGCCGCCATCGAAACCCTGTATCATCACCCCGAAGAGCGCAGGCGGCTGGGAGCGAATGCCCGCTCCTTTGCTTGGCGCAATTTCAGCCTGGAGAAATCGGCCGCCGCCATGAACGAGGTCTACGGTCAGATGCTGGAAAAACCCAAACAGCGGCGTACCTGGCCGGGGGGCGGGGGTGCGGAAGGCGGTGCTTTGCTTTTTGTGCAGTCCCTCGGCAGCGCGGCGCCCCAATTCCGGAACAGCCTGCAGGACCCGGATCTGGACTCCGTGATGCAGGCGGAAGCGCTCATCCGCTGCTCCCCGCCGACCCTGGCCGGCGCCGGAAGCGGCGGGGTTTTGCACTACCGGCGGGTCTTCCCTTACGATCCCCACCTCCGATTGTGGGCGGGCCTGGTATTGCTGGAGCAGGGCCGCCCGGCCCTGGCCGCTGCGGAATTTGCCTCGACAAGGAAACTGGGTCTGGCACACTGGCGTGTGGACTGGTACCAGGCCCAGGCTGCAGCCCAGGCCGGATCCCCGGAATTGGCACGGAGCCTGGCGCGCCAGGCAATGGAAGCCGCCCCGGGGGTTGAACCCGTTGTCCGGTTCCTGTCCGCGAGAAGCGCCCATGTCGTGGATTAAGCCGCGCAGCGCCAGCCTGCCATGTGCCCTCCGGACCGGCCTGGGACGGATTGCCTACTTTGGAGCCAGCGTTACCGCCCAGAAGCAGGGCTACCGCCCGGCCCTGCACCGGAAACTGGTGCCATATTTCGGCCGACCGCACCTCCCCATCAACGCCGGGATCGGCGGGATTGGCATGGTCGGGGGTGTTTTTCTCATGGATGATATGGTGATCGCCCATCGGCCCGATTTCTGCTTCATCGATTTCAGCAGCGCCGATTACAGCGGCACGCTGCCCCTCGGCGAAAGCGCCGCGGCGCTGGAGGGCGCACTGCGAAAGCTGGCCGCCATCGGATGTCCGGCCTGTATACTGCACCTTTACCGCGATGATATCGATTATTCGCAGACCCCACCGATCGTAGCGGCCTTCGATGAAGTCGCTGCGCACTATGGTGTCCCTTCGCTGCATGTCGGCCAATACCTGGCCCGCAAATTTGCTGCAGGCTGCATCCGGAGAGCGGACCTGCTCAAAGACGTGGTCCACCTTTCCGAGAGGGGAGCAGAACAGGTGGCAGAAGTCATTTTCGGGGCAGTGCGCGGAATGTGGGCCACCCCCGGGGGACCGCAGGCCCCCGCCCCGACGCCACTCCACTCCAATCATTACCAATCAACCCGAATCACCCCCGTTGCAGAGGTTGTCCGGGCCGAAAATGGATGGTTCCCGCTCGGACGATTGGGTGAGTCCTATGATTTTGCGTACTTTGGCGCAGGGCAGGAGTTTGCCGTAGAATGCCAGGGGCCACTGGCCGGGATGCTGGTCGTGGTCGGTCCGGATTCAGGGGTGATGGACGTGGAGGGGCAGCGCATCCAGCTCTGGGATCGCTGGTGTGTCTATGAACGACTCCAGACGGTGGTTTTCTGGCCGCCGTTTCCGCCCGGAATTCCGGTGCACATCCGCCTGACCGATGCGCCGGTGGATTACTCAACCGCCCGCGATCCTGCTTTTGCCGGCCTGGATGGCGTAAAATCGCTCAAGGTAATTGGATTTCTGGAAAAAAAATGACCCGCCCGCTCATCAGTATCATCATTCCCACGCGCAACAGCGCCCGCTTCCTGGCCGAGGCATTGGATTCGGTCCGCGCTCAGACCTTCGGGGACTATGAAATCGTCCTCATCGATGCCGCTTCGAGTGACGCAACGCCCGAGATTGCCGGGAGATATGAAAAAGTACGGTTGCGCCAGCAGGGATCGACCGGGCTGGGCGGTGCATGGAACGAGGGCATCCACGCCGCCCATGCCGAGTGGATCGCCTTTTTAGACAGCGATGACCTGTGGGCTCCGCACAAGCTGGAGATGCAGGCTGCTTATCTGGGCAGTCATCCCGAAGTTGAATTTGTGGCCTCCCGGATGCGTTATTTCCTGTCCGAGGGCGAATCGCTGCCCCCGGCTTTTGGCCGCATCGGATTGCTGGGCATGGACCATGCCGGCTATTTCCCCGGCAGCCTGCTGATCCGCAAACGGCTTTTTGACCTCGTTGGCGAATTCAGCGATCGCCTGATAATTGCCAGTGACATAGACTGGTTTGCACGGGTCAAAGATATGAATATCCCGGCCCATACTTTGCCTGAAACGCTTTTCTTCAAGCGGCTCCATCCGGACAACCTGTCGCATGGGACCCTTTCGCAGCAGGTTTGGGCAAAGGAATTGTTGCGCACGATTAAAGCATCCGTCCAAAGGCAGAAGGGGCGCGTATGACCTCCGACACAGATGACCCGGTCCGGCTTCCTGCCGGACAACCTGGACGCCCGCTGATTCCCAAAGCGGAATACATTCAGCAGATCCATTCCGCCCTGGCCGGCAGGTACGGATATGCTTCGGCCAAAATGGGGTGCTCGGAAAAGCAGTGGCTCTATTACCCGATCCTGCTCTCCCAGAAAGTGGATGCCAGACGTCAGCGGGCCTATGAAGCCGCGCTCGCCTTTCACTTCGAGGTGCAATTGGGCCTTTTCCCGGCAAATCCCGAATTTTACGCGCGGTATCTGGAAGTCTATTCGGCCCGCCTTCGTGAACTCGATTGCCTGGGACTTTTCCTGGATACCCCCGAGCTCGAACGGGAGATTGTCCGGTATCATCGCGCCCCCGCCCGTTTGATTTATTACAAAAACCAGGAGCCGGACCGATCCTCGCCAGGTGATGAAAATAACTGTTATTTGCCGCTTTTTGCGGGCAAACGTCTGCTGCTGGTTGCCTCCCATGCGCACTTTCTGCGCCAGAGAGCCAATGCCGAAATGTTCACCTGCGTTTGGGCCAAAACCGGCAAACCCTGGTTCCGGCCGGCCAGCGTCGATTCGGTCGAGTTCGCGTACGGGTATGACCCGAAAACCCGGCAAGACTATGGAAATGCGCTCCATTGGCTGGATTCCATCCAGCGGCAAATCGCCCGCAAGGACTTTGACATAGCCCTGATTGCGGCAGGCGGGCTGGGCATACCGCTGGCCGGATTTGTCAAAAGCCTGGGGCGCATGGGGCTCTCCCTGGGGGGGCATCTGCAAATCATTTTTGGTGTCTATGGCGCACGCTGGATCGTTCGGCAGAACTGGCAAACACGCTACTTTAATGAGTATTGGACCAGGATTCCGCCCGAATATCGCCCCGGTGCCAATCCGTTGCCCGATGATGGAGCATACTGGTAACGGCGGGAAAGGAAACCGGCATGGGAAAAAGATCAGTCAGTGTTGTGATACCGGTTTATAACGGCGAAACCTACCTGCCTTCTGCCCTGGAAAGCGTCCTGGGCCAGACCTGGGCGCCCGATGAAGTAATTGTGGTCGATGACGGATCGACGGATGGCACCCGGCAGGTGGTGGAAAGAACAGACGGGCCGGTAAAACTCATCCCCAAGCCCCATACGGGCGTGGGCGATACGCTGAACCGGGGCATTGCCGAAGTCACGGCCGAATACCTGGCATTTCTCGATGCGGATGACTTATGGGTGCCCGGCAAACTCCAGGTACAGTGGGAAGCCCTGCAAAATTCAGGCACGGATATGGTTTTCGGACATATACGGCAATTTATCAGCCCGGAACTGGACAAGCACGAAATCACAGGGCTGGAATGCCCGCCGGAACCTGTTCCCGGCTATTCGAGGGACACCCTGCTGGTGAAGCGAGAGACTTTTTTGCAGGTTGGCTGGTTTGCAACCCAATACACCACCGGCGAATTTATCGAGTGGTACGCGCGCGCCAAAGATATGGGCCTTCATTCGCTCATGCTTGCCGATGTTCTTGCCCACCGGCGCATTCACAGAACGAATATGACCCGCCTGGCCGGCATGAACAGGAACGATTACACCCGGATTATCAGGGCCAGGCTCATGCGCCGACGGGAGAATTCTCCATAGTCACCCATGAAAAAACAAAACGGGCGATTCTATCCTGGATTGTATCAAGGTCCCCGGCGGGAATTATTCCCGGCGCTCGGCACCTCTGTATTGGGCTCATTGCCGATCACCCCTCGGGCTTTACTGCTTCGCGTGACCCTTTACGGCGCCCTGCCCACGCAGGGTTATTTCCGCGGAAGGAAATAGGACTTATGGGTGCACTTCCCCCCAAGCCTCTGATCTCTATTATTTTGCTCTCCCTCCTGCGCCAGAAGGAAACCGCGCGTTGCATCGACAGCATTTTTGCCAATACCGATTATCCTTTTGAGATTGTTGTCGTGGATATGGGACTGTCGGCTGAGATAGTCAAATGGCTCAATCGGCTTGCCGCGGAAAAATCAAATGTCCAGGTGGTGTGGAACTTCGAAAATGTCGGCACCACACGGGGGCGGAACCAGGGCCTCCGGCGGGCGGGCGGCGAATGGATCGTCTTCCTGGATAACGATGCCGAAGTGACCGCGGGCTGGCTGTCCCCGCTCCTGGCGGTGGCGGAATCCTGCCCTGAAATCGCCGCTTGCGGCTCGAAAGTGGTCAGCCCGTCGGGAAAGGTGATGAACTGCGCCGGGTTTGTGAAAGCGCAGTTCGAGGATGAAAGGTTAACGGAGATCGGAGTGGAGTTTCGGATCGATTACCGCGCCGAAGACCCGGAAGTGAACCGGCTTTGCGAAGTTCCGTGGTATCCGGCCACCTGCCTGCTGGTAAAAAGAATGGCGCTGGATGCGGCGGGCGGCTTTGACGAGGCCTTTTTCCTGTGCGAGGAAGATAAGGACCTGTCGCTGCGGCTGCGCCGCGGAGGCGGGAAAATCTTCTACGTTCCGGAATCGGTTGTCATTCACCACCACAACCCCTCCGCAGGGGATTATTCCCGTATCCGCAACCACATCCCGGTTCTCCTGAAAGATATCAAAACCTTCCAGAAAAAGTGGAACGGCAAAGTCTTTATCCGCCACTCCCGCTCCTACCTGCACCGCAAAGGCATGTCCGACCCGGAAATTGACCGTATAAAAAAGCTCAGCCTGTTTAATGAGGTGGTCGAAGAAGAGCTGAAAATGAACCAGTTGATTCTGACTGTTACGAACAGCTGCAACCACGCCTGCGGATTTTGCTATTATCATGAAAATCTCAACCTGGCGAACAGGGAACTGACCCCGGAGGAGTATCAGAAAATCTCGGCCGGCATCGGCAGGCTCAAAATTCTCTGGATCGCGGGCGGGGAGCCATTCCTGCACAAAGACCTGGCGGAAATTTGCCGAATTTTTGTCGCCGGCAGCCAGGTGGAGCATATTTTTATTCCGACCAACGGCTCCCTGCCCGGGCGAATTTCCGAAACCGCCGCGCAAATCCTTGCGCAGAATCCCGATGTGCGGCTGACCCTGATGTTCTCGCTGGAGGGCCCGCAGGAACTCCACGATGCAATTCATCGCCGCCCCGGGGCGTTTGCGCTGGTGAAAGAATCCATCAAGGCGGTGAATTTTCTGCGAGTCAGGCTCTTCAAAAAAAGACGCTCTTTCGATATCCTGCTCAACAGCGTGGTCCACAGCCAGAATTTTCACCGGATCCCCGACCTGCTGGCCTATGCCCGGTCAAACCTTATGATCGATGCTCACGGCCTTACTCCCATGCGCGGGCAGGGGTACGACCCGGCCTGCCAACCGCCATCCGGGGCGGAAATGACGGCCCTGTACCGGCAGGCAAAGCCATACTTTGCGTTTTACGCAAAAAAAGCCCGGTGGGGCGCAGAGCGCACCAGCGCCTACCTGTCCTGGATGAGCCGGCGATACGCCATTTGGAGCGATGTGCTCGATGGGAGCGGACTGCCCTTGGCATGCAGTGCGGGGACACAAATCGGCGTGCTCGAACCGGATGGCGGAATCCGCATCTGCGAGCAGAAACCGGTGGTCGCCAATGTCCGCGATTTTGGCTATGATTTCCCAAAAGCCTGGTTCTCTGCGAGCGTCGACCAAAACCGGCTGACGGTAAAAGGATGCAGCTGCACCCACGCATGTTTTATCGGCGCCGGCGACCATCTCCGCGAGGCGCATCGGGGTTAAGCATGCGGTTCTCCGATTGGCTTTCTCCGGAACATCGATTCTTGCTGCGGGCCTGTTTTGCCCCGGGCTCGGATGGACAGCGGGCATGGGAAGAGTGGTCGGCGCGAGTGGCATTTGAGGATGTGGATTTCGCATCCCGGGGTTTGCTGCCTTTGTTGTATGACCGCCTCTCCCGGCAGGGAATCCCAAGCCCCTGTCTGGCTCATTACAAGGGCGTGTATAAGCATTACTGGTCCGCCGGGCTGCTGCGGATCCAGGATGCCCGCCAGGCTCTCCATGTCCTGCAAAATGCGGAAATCAAGCTTGCGCTGTTCCGGGATCTTGGCCTGGTACTTGGATGCGGTCTGAGCCACGCCCTTCGCCCTCTCCATGAAATCGACCTGCTGGTTCGCGCCGACGATTTCCCGCGTGCCGCAGAAATCCTTTGCGATCAGACAGGCTGGCAGCCCGCCAACCGGCGCGGCCGTTCGCAGCTCCGGAGGTTTGCGCGGCCCGGCGGGCGCATCCTGAACCTGCACCGGCGCGTCCTGCCCTGGAGAATTGCCCCGCCGGAGCAGCTTGTCCGTTTTTGCTCCGCATGTCTTGCGAATCCGTTGCCTGCGGCTTTGAATGACCGGACGGTGCCGGTAATACCCGCTGCGGCCCAGCTTATGGAGGTCTGTGCCGCGGCGATCTGCGATCGGGGCACCGCTCTGCGCCGGCTGGCGGATGCAGCCCTGCTGGTGGAACATGCCAGCATCCAATGGGACTTTCTGGTTGAACAATCACAGCGATTGCGCATTACCTTGCCGCTGGTCCAATGCCTGCACTATCTCTCCTCGGAACTTGACCTTCGAATCCCCGAACAGGCTTTTCGAGCCCTGGACCGCACCCCCGTTCCGGCCGTCGAACGATTCTATTGCTGGCTAAGGACGAAACTGCGTTCGCTCCGTCACGGAGGTCTTCGATCCGTTATCCCTTCTTGACAACCCCTCCTCTTCCCGCCTAGAATCAGCGCATGGAAGAACACAACCAGGGCCCCCCCCTGAACACGGAACATCTGGATCGCTGCCTGATGACCCTGCAGCGGTCGCTGGAACATCTGCAGGAATGCAGCGCGTCCACCATCGAATATGAAGTGTTCCGAAACGCTACGGTCAAGGGCTTTGAGCTTTCCCTGGAAATTGCCGGGAAGCTGCTGCGGAAGGCGCTGAAACCCTATTTCGCTTCGCCCAAAGCGGTACACGCATTGAACTTCAAGGACCTGTTTCGATATGGCGCCCGGCATGGAATCCTGGAGGTCCAGGAAGCAGAAAGATGGCTGGCCTACCGGGACAACCGAAACGACACGGCCCACGATTACGGAGCCGGCTTTGCAGAGGAGACGCTCCTCCTGCTCCCTCGATTTATCGATGATGCCCGCGGGCTGATCCGCAAAATAAGCCGTGCCTGACCGGATTTATATCCCCGGGGAATACCTCGAACGGCTGATTCCCCTGCTGGACCGGTATGCACCCCATGCCGAGGTTTGGGCCTTCGGCAGCCGCGTTAGCGGAAAGGAGCTGGACTGCAGCGATCTGGATCTGGTTCTGCGCTGCCCGGAAAATCCCGACCGCCCGCAGCAAAATCTGGCCGGGCTCCGGGAAGCCATTGCGGAGAGCCGCATTCCGATCCTGGTCGATGTCCTGGACTGGGCGAGAATTCCTCCCCGCTTCCGCGAGGAAATCGGCAGAGCGCACGCCGTCGTCCGGGGGCCGCTTCCGGCAGCGGATTAGGCGCTCATTTCCGGATGCCAGGAGTCGGGCAGCGAGAGCCGGCGAATGCTCCGGGCCCGACCGGTTTCCTCCTCCACCTCCACCAGGGCGCCATGCAGGCGGACATCTTTTTCGGCCGTGGCGTATTTCCGGGGAACCTGAAGGAGAAAGCGCTGCAGGGAGCTGTCGAATTCCACCCCGATGATCGAATCGTGCGGGCCGGTCATGCCGGCGTCGGTCAGAAAGGCGGTCTTTTGCGGGAGGATCTGCTCATCGGCCGTCTGCACGTGGGTATGGGTGCCGATGACCGCACTGACCCGTCCATCCAGGTAGCGCCCCAGGCAGATCTTTTCGCTGGTGGCTTCGGCATGGAAGTCGATCAGAACCACCCGGGCTTTTCCCTGAACTTCCTGGAGCAGGGCATCTGCGGCGCGGAAGGGGCAATCGATGGGCGGCAGGAAGACGCGGCCCTGCAGGTTGATGACCACAACCGGGATTCCGCGGACGGTCTGCCCGACGCACATGCCTTTTCCCGGAGCACCGGGCGGATAGTTGGCCGGGCGCAGCAGCTGCGGGCAGCCCTGGAGATGATCGAAAATCTCTTTTTTATCCCAGATATGATTGCCGGAAGTCATCACATCGACCCCGGCTTCCAGCATTTCCTTGGCTACCGGCGGCGTGAGGCCGAATCCTCCCGCGGCGTTTTCCACGTTGGCCACCGTGAATTCCACGTCGAAGGCTTTTTGCAGGCGGGGAAGAAGGTGCTGGACGATCCTGCGGCCCGGCTTGCCGATGATGTCGCCGATAAAAAGCAGGTTCATGGCCGGGGCCGCCGGCAATCCGCGGGGTGCGGCTGCCTACCGGGCATACTCCACCACACGGGTTTCGCGGATCACGGTCACCTTGATCTGCCCGGGGTATTGCAGCTCCGCCTCGATCCGCCGCCCCAGATCCTTGGCCAGCCAGTAGGATTTCTCATCATCGACCACGTCGCTTTCCACAATCACCCGTATCTCCCGGCCCGCCTGAAGGGCATAGGCTTTGGCCACGCCGGTAAAGGAAGTGGCGATCGACTCCAGCTTCTCCAGACGCTTCACGTAAGACTCCAGGATTTCGCGCCGTGCGCCCGGCCGGGATGCGGAAATGGCGTCGGCCACCTGCACCAGCACGGCCTCGACGGACTTGAAGTCCACATCAAAATGGTGGGCTTCCATGGCATGAATGACTTCCGGGGATTCCTTGTATTTCCGGGCAACCTGGATCCCCAGCTCGGTATGGGTGCCGTCCATTTCCCGATCGATGGCCTTGCCGATGTCGTGAATCAGCCCGGCCCGTCGGGCCACTTCCATGTTGGCCCCGATCTGGGAGGCGATCAGGCCGGAAAGGACCGCGACCTCCTTGCTGTGCTGCAGGACGTTCTGGCCATAGCTGGTGCGGAACTTCAGCTTCCCCAGCAGGTAGAGAATTTCGGGGTGCAGGTCGTGAATGCCGAGCTCGAAGGAGGTCTGCTCCCCGAACTCGCGCAGCCGGCCTTCCATTTCCGCCTGTAGCTTGGCCACCACCTCCTCGATGCGCGCCGGGTGGATGCGTCCGTCGTCGATCAGCTTCTCGATGGCCATCCGGGCGATTTCCCGCCGCAGGGGGTCGAAGCCGGAAAGAATCACCGCTTCGGGGGTATCGTCGATGATCAGGTCCACCCCGGTGGCCATCTCCAGGGCCCGGATGTTGCGCCCTTCGCGGCCGATAATCCTGCCCTTCATCTCCTCGCTGGGCAGATCGATGACCGTGACGCACGATTCGGTGACGTGCTCCACCGCGGAGCGCTGCATGGCCAGGGCCAGGATCTGCCGGGCCTGGTTCTGGCACTGCTCGCGCATCTCCTCCTCGATCCGCCTCATCTGGGAGGTCACTCCGTGGCGGACATCGTTTTCCAGGGCTTTGAGGAGCATCTTGCGGGCTTCCTCGGTGGACATCCGCGCCGCCTGCTCGATACGCCGCTGCTCCTCCCGGATCATTTCCTGGTACTTCTGCTCGCTGAGCTTCAGCAGGTTCTCCCTTTTTTCCATCTGGTGCTCGCGGTGTTCCAGGGAGCGCTCGCGCTGATCCAGGCTGTGCTCCCGGTTGCGGAGGCTGTCTTCCTTCTGCACCAGGCGGCGCTCGGCTTCGGTCTGCTGCTTGCGCATCTCCAGCGACAGCTTTTCCGCATCCTCGATCACCCGCTGCCTTTCCTCCTTGGCCTCGAGGATCTGCTCCTTCAGCAGGCGCTGGGCTTCGGCTTTGGCCTGCTCGACCATGGTGGCGGCTTCGATCTGGGCTTTCTGCTCCAGGGCACGCAGCACGGACTGGCGCAGATAAAACCACAGGGCCAGCGCACCCAGAAAGACAAACAGGAAGAGGAACAGAAACGTAAGGTTGAGCTCCATGGCTTTTTTTGCGTCAGAGGGAATCAGCGGTTCGGCATATGGGCATCATAAAGAACTGTCTGAATAAATAATCCCCCGCTTTGCCGTGTGGCAGTGCCTATTTGAACCTGGAACCCAGGGGGGTGCTCTGCTTCCACTTTAGGCTTTCCTTGCCCCGCGGGGAAGGACCTGCACACCATGGATAGATCAAGCTCCCAAAATCAAATAGTTATTGGCTCAAATGAGTAAGTGCCATCACCTGCATCGCAGGGGCAATCTATATTGTAGGGAAAAAAACCGGTCGGGTCAAGCGTAAAACCGGGCTTCAGGCCAGCAGCTGGTCCAATACCGATACGCATTGCAGGGCTTTCTGTCCGATCGACTTGTCCGTTTCGGTCAGTTTCCGCTTCATCTGGTAATAGTCGTCAGCGATGTTGAGTGCCGCAAGCACGGCCACCCGGACCGTGTCGACGGTAGCGGTGCCCCGGGCCACTTCCCTCATTTTCTGGTCGACATATTCCGCCAGCCTCTGAATGGAATCCTCGTCTTGAGCCCCGCGGATGGTGTATACCTGGTCAAAAATTTTCACCCGGGTAACGTTGCCGGCTTTTTCTTCCATATTCCCGCTCCTTCCGTCTCCGGATCCCGACATTGGCTACAGCCGCCCAACAACCAAACAACCCCCGCTCACTCGTCCTCGTCGCTTTCCAGAATAGCGGTCTGTTCCATGGCGGAAAGCTTGTTCAGGACCAATTCAACCCGGCTTTTGACTTCTTCGTGCTTTTCCTGGAGGCGCTCCATCTCCTGCTTCAGCTTCAGGTTTTCCTCCTTGAGAGCCATCGATTCGCGGCGAAGGTAGCTGTTTTCCTTTTTCAGCGCCTTGAATACCTCCACCACGCGGAAAATGCGGTCTTCCAGATGAGAAAATCGCTCAATTCCTGTGATTCCGTTCTCCGAAAATGGCTCGCTCATAGTTAAGGTCCTCTTTCTTATCCAGGATGATGAGCAATCGCTAAGAACGGCAGGAAAACGCCACGCCGGTTCACTTCCGCCGTTCGCCTCCTAATTTCTCCTGCAAACGATCGATAATCCGGGCTTCGTGCTCGCCGACCTCTTCCAAAGTGAGGGTCCGGGTCTCGTTCTGATACCACAACCGCAGGGTAATGCTGATTCGCCCCCCAGGGTCGTTCTGCGGCACATAGCGGTCGAAAACCTCCACCCGCTGCAAATCCGCTACGGCCAGATCCCGAATGGCCTGCAGGATCTCATTATATCGGACAAGGGGATCAAAAACCATAGAGAGGTCGTGGACCACCGCCGGGAACCGGGGCAAGGGCTGATAGCGGGTGACGGGAACCGGGATGGCGTACAGGCTCTCCAGGTCCAGATCGGCGACAAAGACCGGCTGCTTGAATTTGTAGCTCTCCTCCAGGGCTTTGGAAAGCTTGCCGACCCAGCCGACGGTTCGCCCCTGGCAGGAAAGAGCCAGGAAATCCACAGGATCCAGGTAGCACGGGGCTTCGCCGGAAACCGGCTGCACCTGGCTCCAGCGCTGCGCGCGGAGCAGGCTTTGCACCCAGCCCTTGAAGTGGTGAAAGCCGACGAGCTTCGATTTTTCCGCCCACCAGAAGGAATCGGCCAGTCCGGTCGCCAGGATAGCCAGCCGCTTGCGCTCCCACGGCTCGAGGCCTTCGGACCGATAGAAGGTTTTGGCCAGTTCAAAAAGGCGCAAGTCCTTCTGTCCCTGGTTAAAATTGGTTCGGCAGTTCCGCAGCACCAGGGGCAGAATATTCCAGCGCAGATGGCTGTCTTCCTCGGAAAGAGGGTTCTCCAGGGCCAGGGGAGTGCCTTCGTAGCCCGGAAACTGGGCCAGCTCCGCCCCGTTGGCGAAGTTGGTGTTGATGACTTCCGAGAAACCCATTCCCCGCAGAAGCTCCCGCAGGCTTTTTTCGGACCTCTTCCAGGAGGGCATATGGCCGATCTGGTTCCAGGATCCGAGGGTGGCCGGAATGCGGCTGTAGTTGTAATGACGGGCGGCCTCTTCCACCAGGTCCGCTTCCCGGGTCACGTCGTTGCGGTGCGAGGGAACGGTCACCTGCCAGCGGGATTTGCGGCGCATGGAAACACCGAAGTGCAGCGCCTCCAGCCTCCGGGAGATGAATTCGTCCGGAATGGGCGCTCCGGCCAGGGTCCGCACGTGGGCCGGATCCAGCGGAATTCGCAGCGCGGGTTTTTTCCCGGGATAGGCGTCCATCCACCGGGAGGCCGCTTTCCCTCCCGCCAGATCCAGAATCATCCGGGCGCAGCGCCCCAGGGCCAGGGCGGCATTTTCGATGTCGGCGGTCCGCTCGAAGCGATAGGAGGCCTCGGTGCTCATGCCCAGGGATTTGGCCGTGCGGCGGATGCTCCCGGGATGAAAATGGGCGCTTTCCAGAAGAACCCGCGTGGTTCCGGGCGAAATCTCGCTCTCCTCCCCGCCCATGACTCCCGCCAGGGCCACGGCTCTCCGCTCATCGGCGATGACCAGCATCGACTCGTTGAGCTGCCGGAGCCCCTGGTCCAGGGTGGTTACCGTTTCCCCCGGGCGGGCGCGCCGGACAATAATCCTTTTTCCATGGAGCCGGTCCAGGTCGAAGGCATGCAGCGGGTGCCCCAGCTCCAGCAGCACGTAATTGGTAATATCGACGATGTTGTTGATGGGCCTTTGCCCCAGCGCCTTAAGGCGTTCCTGCAGCCACTCCGGAGAGGGAGCCACGGTCACCCCGGTCAGAATCAGGGCGCAATAGCGGCGGCAGAGGTCCGGCGCCTGGATGCGGATTTTCCAGTCGATCTCCGCCGGATCGGCCTGCAAGCGACCGCAGTCCGGCAGCTGCAGGGGCTGGCCGTAAATGGCCGCCGCCTCCCGGGCCAGCCCGAGGTGACAAAGGCAGTCTCCGCGGTTGGATGTTACGTCGATTTCCAGGAGGGCATCCCCCCCGTCCAGAGGCTCCAGGCGTTCCAGCGGAAAGCCGACATCGGTCAGATCACGCCCCAAACGGTCGGCCGGGACATCCAGGGCCACATAGTCTTTAATCCACGAATAGAGAATCTTCACGGCAGATCAGAACTGAGAAAGGAAGCGCATGTCGTTTTCGTAAAGCAGACGGATATCGTCAATGCCGTATTTCAAAATGGCAATCCGGTCGATTCCCATCCCCCAGGCATACCCCGTCCATTCAAGAGGATCGTATCCCACGTGTTCGAAGACCCGGGGATGAATCATGCCGGCGCCCAGGATTTCGATCCATCCGCTGTCCTTGCATATCCGGCAACCGGCCCCGGAGCAGAAAATGCAGCTGATGTCCACCTCCGCTCCCGGCTCCACGAAGGGGAAGTAGCTGGGGCGCAACCGAACCTGGATGTCCGGCGAGAAAAGCTCCCGCAGGGCCGCCTCCAGGGTTCCCTTCAGGTCGCCGAGGGTGATGTTCTTTCCCACGGCAAATCCGTCGCACTGGTAGAACACGGGGGAGTGAGTGGCATCCGGGTTGTCGCGGCGATAGACCTTGCCGGTGGCAATGACCCGCATCGGGGGCTGCATCTGCCGCATGGCGTGAATCTGCACCCCGGTACAGTGCGTCCGCAGGAGGTGGTCGCCCCCCAGGAAGAAGGTGTCCTGGCTGTCCCGCGAGGGATGGTCCCTGGGGATATTCAGGCCTTCGAAATTCCGGAAATCCGTTTCTATTTCCGGCGTGTCGAACAGCGTGAATCCGAGCCGCATAAAGGCCGATTCGATTTCGTCCTTCACCTGCAGCAGGGGATGGACGTGCCCGCAGAGCGCCGGCTTTCCGGGAAGATGAATATCCACCGTCTCCCGCAGCTGCCGCTGGCGCTCTTCCTTTTCCCGGATGCTCTGCTGCAAGGCCTCCAGCCGCTCGGTGAACTGCAGTTTGAGCTGGTTCAGCCGGCTGCCCACCGCCGGGCGGGCTTCCTTGTCGAGCTGCCCGAGCTTTTTCATTTCCAGGGAAAGCAGCCCCCTCTCCCGGCTGAGCCATCGGTCTTTCAGGGACTGCAGCGCGCCGGAGTCGCCGACCTGCGGCCACTCTTCCGCGAACTGCTTTTCCAGATATTCCAGATCCTGCATAAATCTCTCACCCGGCCAAACCGCCCGGATTTTTCTCTCCGGCCCGCGCTAGGCGGCCGAAAGCGAACGGCGAGCCGTATCCACCAGCGTGGTGAACGCCTTGGGGTCCCGCACCGCGAGATCGGCCAGCACCTTGCGATTCAGCTGCACGCCCGCCTTGCTCAGCCCGCGGATGAACAGGCTGTAGGTAAGGTCGTTCTGCCGTGCGGCGGCACCGATGCGCACAATCCACAGGGATCGGAAATCCCTTTTCTTGGCGCGGCGATCGCGGTAGCTGTATCCCAGCGCGCGCTCCACGGAGCCTTTGGCGGCCCGGTAGAGCTTGCTCTTGGTCATTACGAAGCCTTTGGCCAGACCCAATATCTTTTTTCTTTTCTGAAGACGCTTGTTTCCACGTTTTACGCGAGGCATTTCCCACTCCTCTTTAGGAAATCATTTCCTGAAAAAATGAAAAGACCGCCTCCCGGCGGAAGGCGGCGCTCACATTGATCAAATCGAATTAAGCCAATAACATCCGGCGGACGATCGCTGTCTCTTGCGGGCTGACCAGCACCTGCTTGTCCAGCTTGCGCTTACGCTTGGAAGTCTTTTTCGTCAAAATGTGCCTGGCATGGCTGTGCCCGCGCAGAACCTTGCCGGTGGCCGTGACTTTGAAGCGCTTGGCAGCCGCCCTCTTGGTCTTCAGTCGGCGTGTTGTTTTTCCGCTACGCGGATCGACTTTGGCTTTTCTCACAAAAATTCTCCTTGGATATATAAAGTCTCGCAAGGCATCCGCCCTGCGCATGTATTGCCTCGAAAAAAACTAATTCCCTTCCGCGGCAGCCCTGGGCTCCTGCGGCTTCTTTTCCTTGACCGGCACCACTTTTTTCCGACGAGGGGTCAGGATCGCCGAAAGGGTGTAACCTTCCTGCTTCGGCTCCCGCTCCACTTCCGCCACATCCTTCAGCTCCTCGATCAGGCGCGTCAGAATCTGGTAGCCGATATCCGTGTGGGCCATTTCCCGGCCCCGGAAAGTGACCGTAGCCTTGCTCTTGTTCCCCTCCGCCAGAAACCGGCGGATGTTATTGGCTTTGAACAGAAAATCGTGCTCATCGATCCGAGGCCGGAACTTGACCTCTTTCATGACGATCTGCTTCTGGTGTTTTTTGGCCTCGTGCAGCCGTTTGCTCATCTGGTACTGGTACTTGCCGAAATTCATGATCCGGCATACCGGAGGGTTGGCCTGCGGAGCCACTTCCACCAGGTCCAAACCTTTCTCCGCGGCAATCTTCAATGCTTCCTCGCTGGACATCAGTCCAACCTGCGCGCCTTCGTCGTCGATGACCCTCAGGGATCGGGCGCGTATCTCTTCATTGATGCGTGTTTTTACCGGCTTGATAAACGACCTCCCATGTCAAAAAACTCCAAATTAGTAAAAGCCTCCTTATCAAGTGCGCTTAAGGCTGCACCGCTCTCGTCGCTACCAGCTGCTGCAGGCGCAAAAGAAAATCCTCCACGGAGCACTGCCCTTCGTCGCCCTGAAAGCGGTTTCGCACGGAAACCAGACCGCCGGAAGCCTCCTTGTCCCCGACGACCAGCATGAAGGGCACCTTCTGCATCTGTGCCTCACGGATCTTGTAGCCCATTTTTTCGTTGCGGTCATCCATCTGCACCCGGAGCCCGGCCGATGTCAGCCGCCCCTGCACCTGCCTGGCATACTCGTGATGCCGCTCGCTGATGGGAATCAGCACCACCTGCACCGGAGAAAGCCAGACGGGAAGGGCTCCGGCGAAGTGCTCCAGGAGCACGCCGGTGAACCGCTCGATGGACCCGAACAGGGCCCGGTGAATCATGATGACCCGGTGCTTGGCCGAATCCGGACCGATGTAGGTGACGTCGAAGCGCTCCGGCAGGTTGAAGTCGAACTGAATCGTCGTCGCCTGCCACTCGCGACCGATGGCGTCGATCAGCTTCATGTCGATTTTCGGACCGTAGAAAGCGGCTTCCCCTTCTTTCCGCGCGTAGCGCAGGCCCTTCTCATCCAAGGCGCGGCGCAGGGCATCTTCGGCCGACTGCCAGTTTTCGGCAGTCCCGGCATAATTTTCCGGGTGCGCCGGGTCCCAGACCGACAGCTCGATTTTATAATCCTCGAACCCGAAGGTTTTCAGGATGAACTCGGCAAAATCGATCACCCCGAGAACCTCCGAATACACCTGGTCGGGGGTACAGAAAATGTGGGCGTCGTCCTGGGTGAAGCCGCGGACCCGCAGCATGCCGTGCAGGGTGCCCGATTTCTCGTACCGGTAGACCGTGCCGAATTCCGCGTAGCGAATGGGAAGATCGCGATAGCTGTGCAGGCCGGTCTTGTAAATCAGGATATGCCCCGGGCAGTTCATCGGCTTGATGACATACTCTTCTTCCTCGATGTCGAGAACGTACATGTTCTCCCGGAAAAAGCTGTAGTGCCCCGAGGTCTTGAAAAGCGTGTTCCGGGCCAGGTGAGGAATGGTCACAAACTGGTACCCGCGCCGCAGGTGCTCCTGCCGGGTGAAGCTTTCCAGCTCGTACCGCAGCGTGGTTCCCTTCGGCAGCCAGTAGACGAATCCCGGCCCGGCCATTTCGAAAATATGGAAAAGCTGCAGATCTTTTCCCAGCTTGCGATGATCCCTTTTCCTGGCTTCTTCCAGCTTGTGCAGATAGCCCTGCAGGTCTTCCCGGGAAAAGAAGCCGGTTCCGTAAATTCTCTGCAGCGGCTCCCTCTTCTCGTCCCCCTTCCAGTAGGAGGCGGCATTGCTCAGAAGCTTGAAATCGGCAAGAAGCCCGGTTCTGGCCATGTGCGGCCCGCGGCAGAAGTCCACCATCTCGCCGAGCCGATAGCAGGACAAAGTATCGCCGGCCCGCTCCTCGATCAGCTCGACTTTGAGGTGCTCCCCCTTGCCACGGAAATAGTCGATGGCCGCCTGCTTTTCCCAGAGGAAGGGCTGTATTTCCAGATCCTGCCGGACGAGCTCGGACATGCGGGCTTCTATTTTTTCCAGGTCCTCCTGGTGGAAGGGCGATTCCGTCTGGAAGTCGTAGTAGAAGCCGTCCTCGGTGGCAGGCCCGATGCCCAGGCGGGTTCCCGGAAACAGGTCCTGCACGGCAGCGGCCATCAGGTGAGAGGTGCTGTGGCGGAAAATCGCCAGAGCCTCCTCCGGGGAGGCGATCTCTCTGGCTTGCCCGTCCGGGTAGACTGCCTTTATCGGTTGCATCCCAATGCTCTCTTTTGCCAAGAATAAAAAAGCCCTTCCATCCGAATCCCTTTTCGCCGGGACTCGAACTTCAGAGCCCTTAAGACCCCAACTGCGAATGAGTTCAATAAGTAAGAAATGGTAGGTGCGAGCGGATTTGAACCGCTGACCCCTTCCGCGTCAAGGAAGTGCTCTCCCCCTGAGCTACGCACCTACTGAGCCTGCAAAATTATCAAAAAAGAAGGGGTTCTGTCAACTATTTTACGCGGCTTTTTGCTGAGCCTCTGCGGGATGCAGCGTCTTGACCACTTCCAGGGCCTTGCGCAGCTGGATGCCGTCAATCTCTTCCATCAGCTCCTGGAAGCTGTGGTCGCTGTTTTCGTCCCGGTTGCGCAGGTAGTTTTTCAGAGCGATGTCCGCCTTCACTTTTTCCTCGGGAGAGACGATATCCGGCAGGATCCCTCCCTGCTTTCCGCTGTCCGCCTGAATCACCTTGCCGGAAGGAGTGTAGTAGAGCGCGGAGGTCAGCACCAGAACCGATCCGTCCTTGAGCTCGATCCGCTCCTGGATGGATCCCTGCCCAAAGCTCTTTTCGCCGACGATCGTTCCGCGCCTGGAGTCCTTGAGCGCGCCGGCGATCAGTTCCGCCGCACCCGAGGTGAAGCCGTTGGTCAGGACCACCAGGGGCATTTCGCAGAAATGCAGCGCCGGATCGGCCTTGATCTCCCGCTTCCCTTTCGCTTTCCCCTGGGTAAAGGCAAGCAGTCCTTCCCGGATGAAAAAATTGACGATCTGCAGTGCCTGGCTGGTGTCGCCTCCGGCCGTGTACCGGAAGTCGAGAATCAGCTTCCTGGCTCCCGCCGCTTGCAGCATCTTCAGCTTGGTCCGGAACTCCTCGCCGGCCGTCTGGTGAATAAATGGAACCGCCAGGTAGCCAAGGCCGTCTTCCAGGATCTTCTGGGTGAACTCCGGAAACCGCACCTCCTCCCGGGTCAGCTTGATGTCGATCGGCTCGGCCTGCGAACCCCGAAGGACCGCCAGAGTCACGTCCGTTCCGGGCTGCCCGCGCAGCTCCCCTTCCACTTCCGACAGGTGCTGGGAATAGGTCGAGACTTTATTGATGGAAATGATGAAGTCGCCCGGCCGGATTCCCCCTTTTCGGGCGGGTGAGTTTTCCAGGACGGAAACCACGTAGATCAGCTCGGGCTTCTTGGAGAGGACCAGGCCGACATCTCCTTTTTGCTGTTCCTTTTGGCGGTCGAGGGCCGCCAGCTGATCCCTGGTAAAATAACCGCCGTAAGGATCCAGGGATTCGACCAGACCCCGCATGGCTCCGTTCATCACTTTCTGCATGTTCGGAGATTCCACGTAATCGTCGTTGATTTTTTTCAATACGTCCACGAAAACGGCGATTTCCCTGTAGGCGTCCCCGTCCACGGCAACCACCTGGCCATAAAACATGGCCATGGAGGCGTAGCCGACCACGAGCAGGGAAAGAACGGCAACCAGTATCTTTATTGTTGAATTCATCATAAACCTTCCCCTTTGATTATAGTTTGTTCCGGCAGGATGATGCAAGGGAGCGATTTGCGGAATTGGATTATAATCTGGAGAGGAGATGCCATGGAATCAGCTGCCAAGGGACGGATCATGGGCCTGGATTATGGAGAAAAGCGGATCGGCGTAGCCATCAGCGACGAGCTCCGCCTGTTCGCCAGACCCCTGGAAAATATTACAAGGAAAGGGGATAAGAACCTGTTTTCGCGGCTGCAGCGGCTCGCCGAGGAATGGGAAGTTCACGAAATCGTTCTGGGACTGCCCAAAAACATGGACGGTACCCGAAACCGGCTCGCCGGACAGGTTGCTTCCTTTGCCGGACTGCTGCAAAAAGAGATCCCTCTTCCGCTGCACTGGGTGGATGAGCGGCTTTCCTCCTGGGAGGCGGAAAGCCTCCCGGAAGAGCGGAAAACCGGACAGGAACTTCGGTTCAAAGCGGGAAAGCCCGGGCTCGATTCCCGTGCAGCCGCTCTGATCCTGCAGCGCTTCCTGGATGGCGAGCCGTCCGTGGATCCTTTTTCCGTTGGTTGAGTGTCTATGTCTTCGGGCATCGGTCCATTCTTTTCCCGCCTGCGCTCCGTATGCGCTCCGATTGCCGGGCGGCTCCTGCGGAGGCACCCTATGCCGGGCGCACCCGCTCTCGGGCTGCCGGCCGGCCGGACTGTGCGGGCCTGCATCGACAGAGCCGTGCGGCCGCTGCGGTCTCTCCACGGCATGGCTGCCTTCCTGATCCTGCTCACCCTGACCGCGGGCCTGCTCGCCTGGCTTCGCTACGAAAACGAACTGAATGCCGGTTTCAGCGGCTACCCGGAAGCGACCCGGCTGGTGGTCATACCGCCGGGAAGCCGCACCCGCGATATCCTGCGAATCCTGGAAAAGGAAGGAATCATCCGGAACTCCTGGCCCTCTCTTGTCTACCTGTGGTGGAACCGGGGCAAGGGCGGAGTTCATGCCGGGGAATACCAGTTTCAGCGGGCCATTTCGGCCAAAGCGGCGATGAACATGCTCCTGGAAGGAAGGGTTTTCCAGCACGCATTGACAATCCCGGAGGGCTGGAACCGTTTTCAGATTGCCGGAATTCTGGAGGCCCGGGGCATGGGTACCAAGGCCGACCTCCTGAAGCTGCTGGAAGATCCCGCCCCGGTCCGGGACCTGGACGCCAGGGCCACAAGCCTGGAGGGATACCTCTTTCCGGACACCTATTTTTACACCCGGGGAACTTCGGCCCGGGAAATGATCCTTCGCCTGACCCGGCGATTCTCCAGAATATTCGACGAGCAGCGGCGAAAGCGGGCCGCCGAGCTGGGATGGAGCATCCGGGAAGTCGTAACCCTGGCCTCGCTCATCGAAAAGGAGACGGCCCTCCCTTCCGAGAGACCCATGATCTCCTCCGTTTTTCATCGCCGGCTGAAAGAAGGAATGCGGCTGCAATGCGACCCAACGGTGATCTATGCCTCGACGATGATCGGCAAGTTTGACGGGGTGATCCGCCAGAGCGACCTGGCGCTCCATTCGCCCTACAACACCTACCAGGTCGCCGGCCTTCCGGCCGGTCCGATTGCCAGCCCGGGCCTGGCATCCCTGGATGCCGCTCTGAACCCTGCCCAGACGAATTTTCTCTATTTTGTGGCCCGAAAGGACGGCAGCCATCAGTTCTCCGCCAGCGTCGGGGAACACAACCGGGCCGTTGCCCTGTACCGGAGATAGCCCGAACGGAAGAGGTCGGAAAGAAAGCTATGCGCCTTGGCATCGATTTTGGGACCAGCCGGACCGTTGTTTCCGTTGCCGACCGCGGCAACTATCCGATCGTGCAGTTCCGGGCGGGAAAGGAGGACTGGTTCCCCTGGTATCCTTCGGTCATCGGCTGCCGGGAGGGCCTCCTCCGGTACGGCTTCGAAGCCGAGGAACTGGTCTCCGCGCCTTCCTCCTTCCTGCTCCCTTCTTTTAAAAGGCTGCTGCGGTCGACATCTCCCCATCAGGAGGTGGACCTGGGAGGCCAGGTGCGGGTTTCCATGCTGGAACTCCTGACCGGCTTCTGCCTCAGCCTGAAAACCGCCCTGCAGCAGAAATCCAATCTTGCCGTCCCGGAGGACGGGCTGGAGGCTATCATTGCCGTGCCGGCCCATGCCAACAGCAACCAGAGATATCTTACCCTGGAAGCCTTTCGGAGGGCGGGCTTTACCGTCCCGGAAATGGTCAACGAGCCCTCCGCCGCAGGAATCGAGTATACGCACCAGTATCTCCGCCAGAAGGGGAAAAGAGGCCAGAGGGAATATCTGGCGGTCTACGACTGGGGGGCCGGAACCTTCGACAGCGCCATCATCCGGATTTCCGACCTTTCGCACGAAGTAATGGCCACCCAGGGCGTCAGCCGCCTGGGAGGCGACGACCTGGATGAAATCATGCTCTCCATGGCCCTGGAGAAAAGCGGCCTGCCGAGGCCCGAGTCCACGGGAGACCTGGCCCTGCTGCTCGAGGAATGCCGGGAAGCCAAAGAGCGGCTTCGCCCCCAGAGCAAAAAACTTTTTCTCGATTTCAGCGCCGTGTATCCCGAGAGCGAAAGCATCGCCCTGACGGTTCCCGATTTTTATAGAGCGACCGAGCCGCTGGTCCGCCGGACCGTGGAAGTGCTGGAGGGCGTGCTGCGCCAGGCATGCGATACGCCCCCGCCGCAGGAAGAAAAGCGGGCGCCCAACCCGGCGGCCATCTACCTGGTGGGCGGATCCAGCAATCTTCCGCAGATCGAATGGTGCCTGCGGGATGTTTACGGGCGCCGCACCCAGAAATCCCCGTACCCGCACGCCAGCACCGCCATCGGACTGGCCATCCTGGCGGATCCTCAGTCCGGGATGGAGCTGCAGGAGAAGGTAACCCGCCATTTCGGAGTCTGGCGGGAAAGGCAGGGGGGAGGCCAGAAAAATTTCGACCTGATTTTCCCCAAAGACCTGCTGAACCCGGAGCAGGGGACACTTCTCCGGGAGACGCGCACCTACCGCCCGTACCACAACATCGGTCATTTTCGCTTTCTGGAGTGCACCTCGCTGGATGGCGACGGTCAGCCGCAGGGGAACATCACCCTGTGGGAAGAGATTTTCTTTCCGTTCGACGCGGACCTCCGGGAGCGCCGCTCGTTTTCCGCGGAGGAAATTCATCGCAGCGACCGCTACCAGTCCAGCCTCATCGAGGAGGTATACGTCTGCGACGCCCATGGAATTATGCAAGTCGAACTGATTAACCACACGGAGGGCTACCGCCGGATTTTTTCGCTCAAGCCTGTCTCCTTCTGAAGACAGCCCTCATCTATACTATTTATGGAGTGATTTTTCGCCGCCGGAAGGAATCGCCTCCCGCGGCCACAGACCTACAGGTGGACTTTGATTTATGCGGAATGACCTTACCACGAAGCTCCGGCGGGCCCTCGGGGGCCGTCTCTCCCGGCTGCTCTTTTTCTTCTCGCTTCTTTCGCCGCTGCTTTGCCTCTTTCCCGGAGACTGGGCCCCCGTTCTCCGCGCCGACGGCAAAGTGGCCGCCGGTCTGCCCGCCGGCGGTCCGGTAGAAGTCATCCTCGAACTGCAGCAGCCTTCGGCCCTCGAAGCGTACCTTGCCGAGAAAAAGAGAAACCCCGTCCTGGAGGCCGTCGGGCAGGAAGCGCTGGCCCAGGCCGCCTCCCGCCGGCAGTGGATGGCCGTGGAGCGGCAGCAGCAGGAGCTGCTTCCTTTCCTGCAATCGCCCGGCCTGGGTGCCGAGATTCTGTACCGCGTGCAGCGCGTATACAACGGAATCGCCCTGAAGGTGGATGCCGCCGCGCTCGATTCTCTCGCCTCTCTGCCCGGAGTGCGCTCCATCCGCCGGCTCATCCCCAAACGCCTGATCAATTCGACCAGCGTGCCCTTTATCGGGGCGGGAAAAGCATGGATGTCCGCGGGCGGCAATGCCACCGGGAAAGGAATCCGGATCGGGGTGATCGATACCGGAATCGACTACCTGCATACCGATTTCGGCGGACCGGGAACCGGAAACCGGACCAACAATCCGAACATCATCGGCGACACCCCCGGCTATTTCCCCGGCCCGAAGGTGGCCGGCGGCTATGACTTCGCAGGGGACACTTACACGGGTAGCAATTCGCCCTCTCCCGACCCGGACCCCATGGACAACAACGCCTCCACCTGCGACTCCATGGGCCACGGCACGCATGTCGCCGGAACCATCGCCGGATTCGGAGTTCTGAACGATGCCGCCGGCTCCACCTACCCGGGCCCCTATGTCGACGGTTTATCTCCTTCCGGCTTCCTGGTGGGACCGGGAGTCGCCCCGGAAGCCCAACTCTATGCCCTCAAGGTGTTCGGCTGCCGGGGCGGCACCTCGATAACGGACCAGGCCATCGAATGGGCGGTGGATCCGAACAAGGACGGCAACCCGGAGGACCACCTCGACGTCATCAACATGTCTCTCGGCTCCGACTTCGGTAACAGCGAGGACAGCACAACCATTGCCGCCAACCGGGCTGCGGAAGCCGGAGTGGTGGTGGTCGCTGCCGCGGGAAACCTGGGAGACAGCTTTTACACCGCCAACAGCCCCTGCGTGGCGGACCGCGTCATCTGCGTGGCCGGCTCCATGGATGACGGATTGTCCGGCATCGCCATGCAGGTGCAGAGCCCCGCCGAAATCGCGGGGAACTACCAGGTCGGCCTGGCCGATTTCGGCCCGGCATTGACCGGTGCGGGCCTTTCGGGCCTGGTGGCTTTGGCCGAGGACCCGGCCGACGACGTCGGTCCTTCCGCGAATGACGCCTGCAGCCCGCTCACCAACGGCGCTGCGATCCGCGGCAAAATTGCGCTGGTTTGGCGGGGAACCTGCACGTTCGCCGACAAGGTGAAAAACTCCCAGAACGCCGGGGCCATCGGAGCGATTGTGGCCAACAATATTCCCGGGGAGGCTCCCGTGGGAATGACGGGCGGCGATCCGAGCATTACCATTCCTTCCGTCATGATTTACAAAAGCGACGGCGAGCAGCTGAATGCCAAACTGGCCGGTCCCGGGGTGCAGGTGCTGCTTTCCAGCCAGACGGCACCCCTCCCTTTGCATGGCGACATGGTTTTTTCCGCCAGCTCCCGCGGCCCGCGGGCGGAAGACTCCTTTCTGAAGCCGGATATCACCGGTCCGGGGGAAAGCATCACCTCCGCCAAGTCCTGGGCCGGGTACGGCGCTTCCACCCATTCCGGAACCAGCATGGCCACTCCCCACATTGCAGGAGCCATGGCCATCCTGAAGCAGCTCCACCCCTCCTGGTCTCCGCAGGAGCTCAAGGCCTTGCTGATGAATTCCGCCGCAGATATTTTTGAAGGATCCAACCATTTCCCGCCCCGGCACACTCCCGCCCGGGTGGGCGCGGGACGCATCGACCTGCAGAAGGCCGGCCAGCTGCAGATCATCGCCTATGACGCCCAGCTCCCCGGGAATACCAGTCTCAACTTCGGGGCGCCGGAAGTCGTCGACACCTGGAGCATGGACAAATCGGTTGTCGTTTTCAACAAGGGGAATACCGCCGCGGACATCCAGGCCACCTACGAGCCCCTGATCGATTCGCCGGGAATTGGCGTTTCTTTTCCCATGGGCTCCCGTCTTTCCCTGCCCCCGGCAACCGCCATTTCCCTCCCGGTGCGCATGACCGCCATTTCCAGCCAGATGAAGCTGGTCAAGGACCCCACGCTGGCTCCCACGCAGCAGAGAACCGACCGGCATCTGATGCACGAAGCCGCCGGTCGAATCCTTTTCCACACCGGTGCGCAGGGCAGCGTCTTTCGGATTCCGGTCTACGCCGTTCCGCGGCCGGCTTCGCTGGCCTTTGCCGAGCCTTCTCCGCTGCCCTGCAGCGGCACCTCCGGCCGATCGACTTTGACGCTGCGCGGGCCGGGAGTCTGGACCGGCAGCCAGTTTCCCCAGGATGAAATTTCGCTGGTGGCCCCGTTTGAACTTCTACGGACCAGCCCGGATGACCCGCAGATTACCGGCATCGACGAAAAATCGGACCTCAAGGCCGTGGGCATCCGGTCGGACTATGCGACCCAGAAGGCGGCCGGCAAGGGGGTGGCCGATACCACCCTCTCGTTCGCCCTGGTTACCTATGGCAACTGGAATTCGGCCAACGATACCAGCCTGCGAATCGCGCTGGATGTCAATTCGGACGGCATTACCGACTACACCCTTGCCAACTCCTATGCCGGCGCCAGCGACAGCACGGTCGACCCCAACGATGCCTTCGTCTGCCGGCTCTGCTTCCGCGCGACCGGTGCCTGCCGGGAGACGGGGAGCGTGAATGTTCTGCCGCCCTCCCGGATCAATACCCTGGCCTTTAACACCAACCTGATGATCCTCTCGGTGCGGGCAACGGACATCGGCCTGACGGACGCCAGGTCGCGCCTGCAGTTCAACGCCGAAAGCTACTATCCGTGGAGTTCCAGCAGCTACCTCCTGGACCGGATTTCGGGCATGGTCTACGATGTCGCCCAACCGGGGCTTTCCTTTTCCCAGCCGTCCGGCGACGGCTATTATTTCCGGTACCCGCAGCAGACCCAGATTGCCGTCGATTATCAGCAGAGCGCCCTACAGCTCTCGGGCGCCCAGGGGATCCTGCTGCTCTTCCCCCACAACATCCGCGAAAGCCGGACTCAGACCATCGCCCTGCAATTTGCCGGCAGCAGCAGCACCACCACCACCACTACGACCGCGCCCCCCGCCTCCTCCAGCAGCACCTCTTCGACCCGGCCCAGCACCACGACTTCCACCAGCAGCACCTCCACGACCCGGCCCAGCACCACGACTTCCACCAGTACTTCCACGACCACCTCCTCCGCTCTTCCCACCACGACCACCCTGTACCCGCTGCCGGCGGCCGCGCGACTGTTCTTCCCCCGGGCGGTGCACTTTGCAGAATGGACCACCGCCGTGGCCCTGTTGAATCGCTCCGGCAGTACTTCTTATTTCAATTTCAGGATTTATGTGGATTCCGGCATCCCGCTGGCCACTGCGGTCCGCAGCCTGCCGCCTCTGAATCAGCTCGCCGAACCGATGTCTTCCCTCTTCCCGGGCCTGGTGCTGAGCGGCGGCTGGCTGGAAATCGAAAGCAGCCAGAAGGATGTGACCGGCTTCCATCTCAGCTACAACCAGTCGGCCACCGTGATGGATGGAACGGTCGCCGAGTCCGCCCCGGGCCAGGACTTTCTGTTTCCTCTTCCGGAGGCGGCGGAAATCAGCCTGGTCAACACCACCGAGGAGCGGGTGCGGTTTCAGGTGCAGTATTTCGACGACAGCGGTTCCCCCTCCGCTCCGGTGCAGTCCCTGCTGCCGCCCAAAGGCCGCGTCGCCCTTCTTTCTTCGGCACTGCTCCCCCTGGGACGCACCAGCGGCGGCTATCTGCGCTGCCAGGGAACCGGGCTGGCGGCCCATGCCGCCTACAGCCGCCCGGGATGGGTTTCCATGCTCCCCGGCCTGAATCCGGCCAACGGGGCCAGTTTGCTCTATGCCCCGCAATTTGCGGCCGGGGGTGGCTATCTCACCGTTCTCGACCTGATCAACCTGGAAGCCAGCCCCACGCCGGTTATCGCCCGACTGATCGGAGACAACGGCGCCCTGGTGCCCTCCACCTCTTCGGTAACCGTTACCCTTCCGGCCTCCGGCAGTACGCGCCTGTCCCCCTCCCAGTTCGGCATCAACCCCGCCGGCGCCACGCTGGTACAGGGCTATGTGCAGCTGGAAAGCGCTTCCGGCCGCTTTCTCGGGGCGGCCACATTTACCGATACGCCGGGGCTGCGATTCGGCAGCACCACTCCTTTCCTGCCTTCCGGCACGACGACCAGCTGGTTTTCCCAGGTGGCCCAGAACGAGCAGTACTACACAGGAGTGGCCATCGTCAACCCGTCTCTGCTGGACACCGACGTCCAGGTGGAGGTTTTCAGTACCGGCGGCCAGTCCCTGGGAAAAAGCCAGCTGACCGTGCCTTCCCGAAGCCGCATGGTCCGGACCCTGGCCGGGCTTCTTCCCTCGCTGCCGGCCCTGTCGAAAGGCTACTTCCGCGTCGTCGCCAGCAAGCCCATGCCGGCCATCGCCCTTTTCGGAACCAATGACGGTCAGACCCTGAGCGCCATTCCTGCCCAGTAAAGAGCCGAATGAACGCGCCCATTTCCATACCGGGAAGTACCGATTATTTTCTGGCGCGGCAGCCGATACTGAACCGGAAAGGAAGCGTGGAGGGTTATGAGCTGCTGTTCCGGTCTGCGGCCAACCTTTCCTCCGCCGAGTTTACCGACCAGAACCAGGTGGTGGCGGACACCATTCTGAATTCGGTTTCCGAATTCGGCATCCACAACCTGGTCGGCGGAAACCGGGCCTATATCAACGTCAGCTCGGACGTCCTGATGAGCGAAGCGATCGAACTGCTCCCCCGGGAGCATGTCGTGCTGGAGATCCTGGAAAATGTGGCTGTCTCCGGCCAGATCGTAAGCCGCTGCCAGGAGTTGAGCCGGATGGGCTTCATCCTGGCGCTCGACGATCACACTTACACGCCGGAATATGAGGGGCTGTACCGCTTCATCCGCATCGTCAAGATCGAAATCCTGCATGCCAGCATGGCCTGTGTGTTCCAGTCGAAAAAGAAGCTCTCCCGGTGGGACTTCACCTTCCTGGCGGAAAAGGTGGAGACCCATGAGCAGCACCGCGCCTGCCTGGAGCTGGGCTTCGACCTGTTTCAGGGCTACTACTTTTCGCGGCCGGAAGTCCTGAGCCAGAAGAGAATCGATCCGGACCGCATGACCCTGCTCCGCCTTCTGAGCCAGCTCAACCAGGGTGCCGAAATCGAGGATATCGAGGGCACCTTCCGGCAGAACCCCAACCTTATATACAACCTGCTGCGACTGGTAAACTCCGTGGCCTTCGGCCTGCAGCAGCGGGTCACCTCCATCCGTCACGCGATCGTATTCCTGGGCACCCAGTACCTGAAGCGCTGGGTCACGCTGGCGCTCTACGTCGGGAAGAAAGAAGGCCGGCGGGAGGAGCCTCTGCTGCAGCTGGCCGCCATTCGGGGGAAAATCATGGAGCAGATGGCCGTGCGAATGCGCCTCCGGGACAAGGTGCCGGATGTCGGCGACCGGGCGTTCATCACCGGGGCCCTTTCCGTGGTGGACGCCCTCCTGAACACCAGCATGGAAAATGCCCTGGGCAACCTGAACCTGACGGAGGACATCATGAATGCCCTTCTGCGCCATGAGGGAATTCTCGGATTGCTGCTGGACATCGCCCTGTCTCTTGAAAAAGCGGACTTCGACCGCATCGGGAAACTGCTGGCCCAGACGCAGCTCACGCCCCAGCAGCTGCTGCAGATACAGGTTGAGGCGCTGACCTGGGCGAAGGGGCTCTCCGTCCACACCCACTGACCCCGCCTCCCCTCCGGCACCCGGAACAACCCGGTGGCGGCCGGCGGAACGTACATCAAGGCGCTGCTGGCCGGCGACGAATCAGTGACCGCCTGCGGCCACCTGGCGACCCGGCAGCAAGTCCCTCTCCCCAACGGAAACGGGGTGATTGTTTCTTTCTTCCTTTCGGATCTTCCGTCCTCCTGCGAAAAGACAGGACCTACAGGAAGAAAGGAAGAGCGGGAAGAAAGGCGGATGGGCTTGTCGATTTTATACCTTCGTCCGCGATGATCGCTTCGAAAAAAGTCGGGCGGGCGCTTTCAGAGTGAGGGCTTTCCGTCTCCGGAGGAAGACTTGTGGGCCGTCTGGTATTTTTATTTTGCAAGGCGGGCTGAAGGCCCTTGGCTTTTTCCGGAAATACGATGTGGGTCTTTTTAGCGAAGCCGTCCGCGATGATCGACCCGGCAAACAGTCACCACCTGCCGGCGACAGGCCCTTCCGCTTTTCATGCCGGTGGATCCAGGCATTTCCTGACGGCGGAATACAAATCCCGCGGGCCATACGGCTTGGGAAGAAAGACGATGCCGGAAAAGGCGCTGTCGTCCAGGTGGTCCGGTCCGGTTCCATACCCGCTGGACAAAATCACCTTCAATTCCCGGTTGGTGCCGGTCAGCCGCCTGGCCAGGTCCAGGCCGGTGATCCCTTCCGGCATGATCATATCCGACAGCAACAGGTCAAACCGGCCCTCGTTCTGCTCCCAAAGTTCGACGGCCTGTCTCCCATTGGATGCCTCCGCGACGCGGTAGCCGCGACTTCTCAGCAATCGGACGGCCAGATTTCGCAAGGCAGTCTCATCCTCCACGATCAGGATGCTTTCCCTGCCGGCGGCTGCCACCGATTTTTTCGTCTGTTCGTCCCTTCCGACCACCGGTTCGGTGGAGGCCGGAAGAAAAACCTGAAAAGTACTTCCCTTCCCCGGCGCGCTGTCCAC
>CAINFC010000072.1 GCA_903847975.1 uncultured Acidobacteriota bacterium
CAGGTTGAATGTCCCCTGGCCTCCCGTTCCGATGCAACCCATTACGATCCGGTTGCTGGGGGCCACCGCCCCGTCCCGCCCCAGTGCCGAAGCGGGAAGAACCATCGGGGCGCCCGCCGCAGCCGCGGTCCGGCTCAGAAAGCGTCTACGGCTCCATGCTTTTTTCATATTATCTCTCCTCTGCTCCATGACACCAATTTTTCCGAACCGGGGCCCGGCTACGGTGCCGCTGCCATCATCACCCGGAATCCCAGGTGCGGATACTGATAGGACTCCGGGGAACTGCTGCGTGCCGCCGGACGCAGCATGGGGCGGAAATGCCGCCAGGAGCCGCCCCGAACCACCCGCGCCGTTCCCTCCGCCGGACCGCCCGGGTCCTCGGCCGGTGCCGCCGGGTAAGGGGCGTACCAGTCGGAACACCATTCGGCGAGGTTGCCGAGCATGTCCAGCAGGCCCCAGGCGTTCGGTTTCCGGGTTCCCGCCGGGTGCGCCGCCTCGTCGCTGTTGTCGGCAAACCACGCCAGGTCCTGGAGCGGATCGACCGGCTCCCAGGGCCCTTGGGCGCCGGCCCGGCAGGCATATTCCCATTCCGCCTCGGTGGGCAGGCGATAGCTCTTTCCTTCGCGCTGCGACAGGCGCCGGCAGAATTCCGAGGCTTCTTTCCAGGAAACATTCTGGACCGGCAGGCGATCGCCTTTGTCGCGGCTGCGGTTCACTTCCATCAGGGAGGACCACTGCGCCTGGGTCACCTCCGTCCGGCCCAGATAAAAGCCCCGGGTGATCCGTACCCGGTGCACCCGCTCTTCCTCCTGGCGCATTTTTTCCTCCGGAGGGCTTCCCATCGCAAACTCTCCGGCCGGGCAGTAAACCAGCTCCATTCCGAGCGAATTCGTCTGCCGGGCCCCGACTTCCGGCCGGGCGGTCTGCGCGAAGGGCGCGACCCAAACCCAAAACAGGAAGAGCGTACCGGATGCCAGCGCATGAAATCGGATCATACGTCTTTCCCGGTCAGGCCTTCAGACCTTCCAGCCTGGGATCGAAGGTTTCCCCCCGGCTCATCATTTCTTCCCAGGTTACCGTGCTGTGGCGGTAAGCCGCCTGGCGCCCCAGGATCGTAGTTCGGTTGCTGCGGACGCTCGGGGCGACCGTGCTGTTGGCGCACTGGCCCTGCAGGACATCCTGGTGGAAGGCGGCAATGTTTTCGGCGGCCCCTCTCTGGAAAAGGTTTTCCATCCTGCCTCCTTTGTAAGGCATCTTGCCGCGAATCGACACTTCCCCGAAATAATGGGTGTCGACCGTTCCGTCCGTACCGTACATCCGGCAGCAGATGTCGTCCCAGCCCTGTCCCAGTTGCTTGGAGCAGAAAGTCACCAGCAGGTCGCCGGGGAAGCGATATATCACCGAAAAATGATCCCAGCAGGTCCCGGCTTTTCTGGCCTTGCGCCCGCCGGTGCCTGTGGCGGAAACCGGCTCGGCATCCAGGATCCAGCAGGCGACATCCAGGGCGTGGATGTTCTGCTCGGTAATCACGTCGCCCGACAGAATCTGATCGAGGCCCCAGGCGCGCAGCCGGGCCTCCGGATTTCCGGGATCGGCCAGCAGAAACTCCGCCTGGCGGTCCCAGGTAGGGCCGCAGCTGTAGGTCGCCTCGCCGCACACGATTCGGCCGATGTCGCCCACCTGCGACCTCTTGACCGCTTCCTGGTACATGGGGTCCATGCGGGTTTGGAAGTCGACCCGAAAACAAAGTTTCTTTTCCGTAGCGTTTTTGCCGGCCTGCAGCACCCGCTGACACCCGTCCAGGTCCACGGAGACCGGCTTGGCCAGAAAGACGTGCTTTCCCGCAGCCACGGCGGCTTCGGCCTGCGTGGGATGAAAGTAGGGCGGACTTTCGATGGCCACCGCATCCACTTTGCCCGCCACAAGCTGCTGATACCCGGAAAGACCGGAGTGAAGCCGGTCTTTGGGTACCTGAAACTTTTCCGAGAAGGGGCCCAGACGTTCCGGAAAGTAATCGGCGGCGGCGACAATCTGGTATCCGCCATGCTTCTGAAACAGATCGGCAATCCAGGTGCCGCGTCCCCCGCAGCCGATCATTCCCAGCGTGATGCGGGAGTTGGCCTGGGATCCCCGCACCGTGGCCGCGTCCAGCAGGAAAGGTGCGGAGGTGCCCAAGAAAAGACGGCGGTCCAGGAGTTTGGTTTGTTGACGGGTTTGGCTCGATTTCTCCGGTTCCATTTCGTTTCCCCCTATTCCATCACCCGCTGCCGGGTGGTTGACAATTGCTGCCGCGCCGGCAAAAGCGCAGGGCGGCGTCGATTCCCAGGATGATGGATTATATCGGACCTTGCTGCGATACAATAGAGCGGAAAGAATCTTTCCAGGGAGGGATGATGAACCGAAGAAATTTTATTGCCGGGGCCGCCGGAGCGGTCCTGGGAACCGAGGGCCGCTTCCAGCCGGCGGGGCCCGCGACCGCCGGGCGCCGTCCGAATTTGCTGCTGATTATGGCCGACCAGTTTCGCCCGGACTGCCTGGGTGCCGACGGGAACCGCATGATCCGGACCCCCAACCTGGACCGCCTGGCGGCACGGGGGATCCGGTTCCGGCGCGCCTACTCCGCCACCCCGACCTGCACGCCGGCGAGAGCGGCGCTGCTGACCGGCCTGTCTCCCTGGAATCACGGGATGCTCGGCTACGGAAAAATCGCCGAAAGCTATCCGATCGAAATGCCGCGCCTCCTGGCAAAGGCGGGATATTACACCGCGATGATCGGCAAGGGGCACTATTCCCCGCAGCGCAGCCTGCACGGCTTCCATTTCGGGCTCCTGGACGAAGCCAGCCGGGTGGAGTCCGTTGACTTTCGCAACGACTACCGGTGCTGGTTTTACAGCATGGCGCCCAACCGCGACCCGGAAGAGACCGGGCTGGGCTCCAACGACTACCGCGCCGCTCCCTACGCGCTGCCGGAACAGCTGCACCCGACTCACTGGACGGGGCAGACGGCGGCGGAGTTCCTGAAAACCTACACCCGCCCGGAGCCTTTCTTTCTGAAGGTATCCTTCAACCGCCCCCACAGTCCTTACGATCCGCCGGAAAGGTGGTGGAAGCGGTATGAGGATGCGGACCTTCCCCAGGCGCAGGTGGGGGCCTGGGCCGGCCGTTATGCGGCCTGCGACCCCACCGATTACAACCTCTGGCACGGGGATCTGGGGGAAAGGCAGGTCCGGAAATCGCGGCAGGGGTATTACGGCTCGATTTCCCATGTCGATGAGCAGATCGGGCGGATCCTGGAAGCGCTGGACCACCGGGGCTGGACGGAGCAGACTTTAATCGTCTTTACCGCCGACCACGGCGACATGACCGGCGACCACCATCTCTGGCGCAAATCCTACGCCTATGAGTCTTCCGCGCGCATTCCCATGCTGGTCGCCTGGCCGGAGAGCCTGGTGGAAGCGCAGCGGGGCCAGGTCAGCTCCCGCCCGGTGGAGCTGCGCGACGTGCTGCCCACGCTGCTGGATGCGGCCGGCGCAACTTCTCCCCTGCCGATGGATGGCCGCAGCCTGCTGGCCCTGGCCCGGGGCCGGGAAGAGGGGTGGCGGGAGTGGATCGATCTGGAGCACGATATCTGCTACAGCCCGGAAAACCATTGGAACGCGCTGACGGACGGAACCTGGAAGTACATTTATCACGCCCGGGACGGGGTGGAGCAGCTGTTCCATCTCGACCGCGATCCTTGGGAAAAAGAAGATCTGGCAGGGTCCGAAGCCCACTCCGCCCCATTGCGGAACTGGCGGGAACGCCTGATCCGGCACCTGGCACCCCGGGGCGAGGAGTTTGTCGCCGGCGGCCGGCTGGCTTTGCGGCCCGGCTCGCGGCTGTATTCGCCCCACTACCCCAAAAAGACCGTCTGATCCCGCAGCGGAGCCGCCACCGGATACCCCGCAGGCGATGGCCGGCAGGCTTACTCGGCCGGCGTTTCCCCGGGCTTTTCCGGCGGAGCGCGGTGCAGCTGGGCAAGCATCAGGCGGCTTTCCGCGGATAAGCCGCATCCGCGGTTCAGATCCTCAAGGCATTGCCGGACCAGGTACAGGATCCGTTCCGCCAGGACTTCGGGGCCCGGCCAGAAAACCGGGGCGGACGGATTCCCGGCGCGCTGGTCGGCGATTCCCAGGGCTTCCTCGATCCATCCGTCCAGATCGCCCAGCATCTGCTGCTGTTCGGCAAAGAGACAGCTGCGGCCTGCGGCGCGGAGGATCGACAGCCAGGCCCGACAGTTCTGTACTTTCAAATGAAGAAGTTTGTTTTCGTTTTTTCCGGCCATAAGGTTCGATTCCTGGAAAGCGAAAGGTCCGCCGGAATAAAAAAGGAGAAGAGGGGGAAGAAACGACCCCCTTGCCTGCCGGCGGCTCTTTTCGGCTTCCTGTTCACCAAACGCCGTCCGGCCCCGTTTTGCGAGGGGATATTTTAATTAGGTATAAAATAAATGGAAGCATACCCTTTGCAGGCGCCCCGGAATCATTTAGAATTGGGAGGATAGTATCGCGGGGCCGCCATGAACAGACATCGCTTTGCAGAACAACTTTTCGTGCAACACCAGTCTTTGTGGCAGCGCATCGTTTTTCCCTACGTCGGCAATGCAGCCGATGCCCAGGATATCGTTCAGGAGTCTTACCGCAAGTTTTTATCCGTGGAGCGGGACTGGGCTTCCTTCGAAGACGCCAAGCGATATTTCAGCACCATTCTGGTTCATACCGCCGTGGATTTTTACAAGATTGCCCGTAAAAAGCATGAAGGCCTGACGCCGGAGGCCGAAGCCACCCTGCCGGAGCGGGCCGCTTTTTTCCCCTGGCGGCGATCCCTGGATGCCACGCAGCAGGAGCGGGAGGAGGCGGTTCTGGCCCGTGCCCTGGAGCTGCTGTCCGGTTTGCCGGAAGAGCAGAAGGTGCCCATCGTAAGGCTGATCCTGGCGGAAAAGCCGTGCACGCTCCGGGAACTGGGCCAGGAGCTGCAGCTGCCCCTTTCCACCTTGAAAAGCCGGGCCCTGCTGGGCATCGAAAAAATAAAAAAATCGCTTCGCAAAAACCAGCTTCTTTGAGTTAGAAAAGACAGGAGAAGCTTTTCATGAAATGTGACCGCTACGGGTTGATTCGCTATATAAGGGGAGAGCTGGACCTTCAGGAGATCGAGGTTCTGACCGCTCACCTGGAGCAGTGTGCGGAATGTACCGCGGAGCTGCGGCTGCTAGCCCGTTTACGCGCCAACCGGGAGGAGTGGCAACGCGCGGTACGGCCGCAGGACCGGACAAGGGGGAACTGGCCCCGCCGGTACCTCTGGGCGGCAGCGGCCATGATCCTGCTTGCTCTGGGGCTGCTGCTGGTGCGCCGGACGGTATCTCCCCAAGCGGAAGATATCGCTCTGCTGGCAACAGCCGGGCTGCCTGGCTACGAGCCCATGGTTCTTCGCCAGGGGAAGCTGCCGGAAAGATCGGTTTTCGAGGCCGCCATGGAATCCTACCGGGCGGGGGATCTTTCCGCGGCGGAGGCGGGCCTCCGAAAGCGCCTGCAGCAGGTTCCGCTTGATTCGGACGCGCTTTTCTATCTCGGTGCCATATACCATTACCGCCGGGACTACGCCGAAGCCGGCCGGCTGATTCAGGAAGGGCTGCGCGGCTGCACTCTCTGCCCCCGGGAGCGCTATCACTGGTATCTGGCCCAGATCGCCATGAAGAAAAGAAATGGGGCGGAAGCCCGACGGCAGCTGGGCCTGGTTGCGGAGTTGAAGGGGCAGTACGCAGAGGAGGCGCAACGGATCCTCTCCCTGATTCCCTAGCCCCAAGCCGTTTCCTCTGCTTCTTTCCGCGAGGTTTTTTCCGGATGAAGGTGCAAATAGTGGCGGATGGGTCCGGTTCTGCCGTCCCTTACGGGACTTTGCCTCGGAATGACAGTCCTGTGCCGGTTTGCGCGGGGCCTCACCACGCCATGGCCGAGCACAACGGTAACCGACGGCCTGGTGGCACAAAAGAGAACTGCCTGTGCGTCGGAATCTTTTCCCCCAGAAAAACCGGAATGAAAAGATTCCTTCACTTTATCCGGGGTCCAGGACGGTTGTCCGAATTTGACAGCACGGCCCGGATTCCGTAAAATCCCCTTCAGCCGAGGGACCTATTAATAATAAACAGCCGCCATTCGATCCGCTATTGCTTTAGCGCTGTAAAGCAAAGACTTTTCATGGATATCCACTCCGAGAGCCTTTTAAGAAAATGGAGTCCGGGGGCTTTTATCGGGATTTTTTTATTGGCAGCCTTCCTGCGCCTGCAAGGACTGCGCACCGATTTCTGGCTGGACGAGATCTGGGCTTTGCAGATCGTTGCCGAGTTCGTGAGAAACCCCATTGACATCCTCACCCGGTTGCACCTGGATACCAATCACTGGCTTTATACCTACTACCTATTCCTTTGCGGCGAAGGCCGCGCATGGTGGATATACCGGGTTCCTTCGATGATAGCCGGCATCATGACCGTTCCTCTTTTCGGCTTGATTTGCGGAGGAAGGGATCCGGGGAAATCGCTGACCGCCATGGTGATTTCCGGGTTTTCCTACCTTCTGATCCTCTATTCGTCCGAGGCTCGCGGATACGCATTGATGATCCTGCTGGGCCTCATTGCATACTTTCTTCTCGATCGGTACTTTCTGGAAAAACCGAAAGGATATGCGGCGGCTTTCTGGGCGGTGTCCATCCTGGGAATACTTGCGCATATCACCTTCCTTTACATTACCGCCGGCTTCATCTTATGGACATGGTGTGATTCGGGGAAATCCGGATCCGGCCTGCTCCACAGAACCAAAGCGGTGGTCGCCCTTCATGGGCCGCCGCTGGTTTTTTTATCGCTGCTTTATCTGGTTGACCTCCGCAGGATGATCCTGGGCGGAGCGGAGGTGGGTACGTTCCCTGATGTGCTCCGGCAGCTGATTGGTTTTGCCGTTGGGTGTCCGGAAATCGGCATCCTGCCCATAATAGTCACGGTGATGGGTATCGCCCTGATCTGCTTTGAGATTCTCCTGCTTTGGTTTCAGGACCGCGGGAAAGCGCTTTTTTTCACCATGGTTTTGTTCCTGGTTCCTTTAACGGTGGCCACAGGAGCCTTTTTCGCCGATTTCAGGGGCTGGCAGGTGAGATATCTCCTGGCCTGCCTGCCTTTCCTGTTGATGCTGATCGTGAATTCATTTTGGCGAGCGTGGCAATCGGGTCGAGGGGGTCGAGCCTTGTATTTATGCTGCCTGGGGCTCTACCTGGCCGGGAACGGGTATTACCTCCGGAGTTTTTTAAAAGACGGAAGAGGGGCCTACCTTACCGCCATCCGATACGTAATGGATCATTCTGCCGGCCGCGAGATAACCATTGCCAGCGATCACGATTTTCGCAACAAAATGGTGCTGGATTATTATGTCAGGCAGCTGGGCAGGGAAAGACCCTTCACCTACTACGATGGCGGCAAATGGCCTCCGGCAGGGCCGGCATGGTATATCAGCCATAGCATCAAGAGGGAGGCCAGCGTGCCCCAAAGCCGAACAGCCTATAACGGAGCCGTGTACGACTTAGTCGGCCAATTTCGATTTTCCGGCCTTTCCGGATTTCATTGGTTCCTTTATCGCAAAAAAGAATCGAAACCGACACCGGATGCCGCCCCGATTCGCTAAGGGGCGGGTTGTCGGATAATCAAAAAGGGCCGGAACGGAACCGCAGCGAGGAATGCGGCCGGCCCAGTGTCTCCAAAGAGTTCCAAGAATACAAAGGTTGCGACTCCCCGGGCCCCGCAGTTTGCATCCCGATACGTCCCCTCTTATCCCGGGCCGACCCCGGTCATCGACAGAAGTGCTGACTTCTGGTCCGGGGGAAGGAAGGCGGCCTCCGCCGAGCGCCGCATGATTTTTTGGACAGCCGGAAGGTCGAGCGAAAGCAGGTCGGCAGCCAGGGCGATTTCACGGCCCAGGGAAGTACCGAAAATTCCCGGGTCGTCGGTGTTCAGGGAGAAGGGGACCCCCGCCTGGTAAAAACGATGAACGGGATGGCTCGGCAGGTCCGTCCAGACCCCGGTTCTGAGGTTGCTGGTCAGGCAGACATCCACCAGGATTCCCTTTTGCTTCAGCTCCTCGAGCAGGGCGGGATCGGCGGCAGCTCCCAGCCCATGGCCGATCCGCCTCGGATGCAGGTATTGCAGCGCCTCGCGCACATTCTCCGGACCGCCGGTTTCGCCGGCATGCACCGCCGCCAGGAGCTGCCGGCCGCTCGCCCAGTCGAAAATATCCTCGAAATCCCGGGCCGGCACGGAGTCTTCCTGGCCTCCCAGGCCGATGCCCGCCACGCCCCAGCAACGGCACTCCTCCGCCAGGGCTGCCGTATCTTCCATGGCTTTTCTTCCCCACTGGCGCACGCTGTCAAAAAGAAACCGGCAGACCAGCCCGGACCTTTTTTCCGCGGCCAGGGCTGCGGCATGAATGGCGGGCATGGCCTCCCGGACGCTCCATCCCAGGGTCGGATAAATCACGGGGGAAAGGAAAATTTCGGCGTAGATCACCTTTTGCCGGATGAGCTCCGCAAAGAGATTTTCGGCAACCAGGACCAGGTCTTCCGGGCTGCGCAGGACCTGGCATACGCGGCGAAAGCAGTCCAGGAAGCCCGGAAAATCCCGGAAACGGTAAAAGTTTTCCGCACTGCCGGAAGGGCCCAAGGGCAAATCCACACGGTTTTTCCGGGCCAGCGTCTCCAGGAGGTCCGGGCCGACGGACCCCTCGAGATGGAGGTGGAGCTCGATTTTGGGCAGAGTCCGGATCCAGGTCCGGACCGGCTGATCTTCTAAGCTTCCGGGTACCACTTTTCCGCTTTGATTTCCTTCATTCCATGCATGTAGGGCTGCAGCGCGTCCGGTATGCGCACCGAACCGTCTTCCTGCTGGTAATTTTCAACGATGGCCACCCAGGTGCGGCCGATCGCCAGGCCGGAGCCGTTCAGGGTGTGGGCCAGGCGCGGTTTTTCCTTGGCTTTGGGCCGGAAGCGTATGTTGGCCCGCCGGGCCTGGAAATCCTCGAAGTTGCTGCAGGAGGAAATTTCCCGGTAGCGGCTCTGACCCGGAAGCCAGACTTCGAGATCGTATGTCTTGGCGGAGGAAAAGCCCATATCGCCGGTACAGAGGGTCACCCGGCGGTAGGGAAGCTCCAGGCGCTGCAGCACCTGCTCGGCATGGCCCGTCAGGATTTCCAGCTGGTTGTAGGAATCCTCCGGGTGGGAAAAGCGCACCAGTTCCACTTTGTTGAACTGGTGCTGGCGGATGAGCCCGCGGGTGTCTTTGCCATAGGAGCCGGCTTCGCTGCGGAAGCAGGGCGTGTAGGCCACGAAGGCAATCGGCAGCTCTTCGGCGTCGAGGATCTCCTCCCGGAAAATGTTGGTGACCGGCACCTCGGCGGTGGGAATCAGATAGTAATCGAATCCCTCCAGCTTGAACAGATCTCCGGCGAACTTGGGCAGGTTGCCGGTGCCGTAAAGGCTGGCGGAGTTCACCATGAAGGGGGGAAGGATCTCGCGGTATCCGTGCTCGCGGGTGTGCAGGTCCAGCATGAACTGGATCAGGGCGCGCTCCAGCAGCGCCCCCGCGCCGGCGTAAACGACGAAGCGGGCCCCGGTGATTTTTCCAGCCCGGCCGGTGTCCAGGATGCCCAGCTTCTGGCCGAGCTCGACGTGCTCCCTGGGCGGGAAAGCAAAAGCTCTCGGCTGACCCCAGGAGTGGACCACGCCGTTGGCGTTTTCGTCCGATCCCACCGGCACGCTCTCATGGGGCAGATTGGGGATATAGGCCAGAAGTCCGTTCAGCTTCTCTTCGACTTCGGCCAGCTGCTGCTCCCGCGCCTTGATTTCCTCCCCCAGCTTGCGAACCGCTTCCTGCTCCGCGGAGGTGTCGGCCCCCTCTTTTTTCCGGCGGCCGATGGCCTGCGAGGCCGCATTGCGCTCCCCGCGAAGGCGGTCCACTTCGGCGACCGTTTCGCGCCGGGCTCGGTCCAGCTCCGAGAATTCGTTCAGGTCATATCCCGGTCCCCGGGTGGCCAGTCTCTCGCGGACCAGCGTTAGGTTGTTGCGAACATATCCAAGATCCAGCATGCCGTACCTCGATTCTTCCAAAAAGAATAATCCGTAATAGAACGTGGCTTCGCAAAAAGTCGAGTTCCCGCGAAAGCCCTAATAGTTGGCTTCGGAACACAGCCCGGGGTTGGCGCGCTTCGCGCCTACCCCGGGTAGAGATGTACGGAGACGACAACCCTGAAAGGGTTGCGCAAAATCCAGCCATACCAGGTGTTTGCGCAGCCCCTACAGGGCTGGTTTTGAAAATAACCGCCTACCCGGGGTCGCGCCTTTGCGGCGCAACCCCGGGCTGTGTTCCGGAACCCCTTTGGGGTTCCTGCTATTTTTTGCGAAGCCATCATAGAACGTTCTCCTGCATTTTAGCCCTCCCGCCGCGCCAAATCAATCAGGATAAGGATGAGCGGAAAGAGAAACGAGAGGCGGGCGGATTTCTTGGCGGAGCCGGGCCTTTGCGTTAGAATCATTCGCATCGCAGGGAAGAGCTCGCATTTATACAGGGAACGGGAAAAAGGAGAAATGACGTGACGCAGGAAAAGCAAAAGGTTCGAAAAGCGGTTTTTCCGGCCGCCGGACTGGGGACGCGGTTCCTTCCGGCCACCAAGGCGCAGCCCAAGGAGATGCTGCCGGTGGTGGACAAGCCGATCATTCAGTATGCCATGGAGGAAGCCCTGCAGTCCGGGGTGGAAACCATGATCATTGTCACCGGCCGCGGGAAAGTGGCCATCGAGGATCATTTCGATGTTTCCTTCGAACTGGAGCAGCTCCTTCGGGATCGGGGCAAGACGGAGCTGCTGCGGCAGGTCCGGTCGCTCACCGAGAGGGTGCAGGTGGCTTACGTGCGCCAGAAGGAGGCCCTGGGCCTGGGGCACGCCATCTATACCGCCCGCCCGCTCATCGAAAACGAACCCTTTGCGGTGCTTTTGAGCGACGACCTGATGCAGACCGAGCGGCCCTGCATCGGCCAGCTGATCGACGTCTATGACACCTACCAGAGCTCCGTGGTAGCCATCCAGCAGGTGCCGCACGAAGATACTTCGCGCTACGGGATCATCCGGGCGGAGCGCGTGGTCGATGACCGGTTTCCCGGCGAGCTCTACCGCATCCTGGACATGGTGGAAAAGCCGGCGGTCGACAAGGCTCCATCCGATCTGGCGATTCTGGGCCGGTACGTTCTGACCCCGCAGATCTGGGATAAAATCGGGAAGACCACGCCCGGCTCTATCGGCGAGATTCAGATCACCGATGCCATGCGGGCCCTGCTGGCCGAACAGCCGATATACGGCTACCGGTTCGAGGGGAAGCGCCACGACGCCGGGGAAAAGCTCGGCTACCTGAAGGCCACCGTCGAAATGGGCCTCAGCCACCCGGAAGTGGGAGCCGCATTCCGGGAGTACCTGAAGTCGCAGCAATTTTAAGGGAAATACCATATGAAAATCCTGGTGATCGGCTCCGGAGGGCGGGAACACGCCCTGCTTTGGGCTATGTCGCAATCCGACAAGGATTCGACCGCCGCCGATGCCCCCGCGCTCTACTGCCATCCCGGCAGCGCGGCAACCTCTCTCCTCACCCTCCCTTCCGGCCTGGAGAAAAGGGCATCGTGGGAAGAGCTCGCCGGCTTCGCGGCCCGTCAAAAAATAGACCTGACCGTCTGCGGCCCCGAAGCTCCCCTGGCCGATGGGGTGGCCGACCTGTTCCGGCAGCGCGGACTGGCATTTCTGGGGCCCGGGCAGGCCGCCGCCCAGCTGGAGTCGAGCAAGGTTTTCGCCAAGGAGTTCATGGCGCGCCACGGGATTCCCACCGCCCGGTTTGAGGTATTTGATGACTTCGCCGGTGCGGAGCGGTTCCTGGCAAAACCCCCTTTCGGCTACCCCCTGGTGGTCAAGGCGGACGGCCTGGCCGCGGGAAAAGGGGTCGCCGTTTGCCCGGACCGCCCGACGGCCCGGGAGTTCCTGGAAAAGGTCATGGGGCAGCGGATCTTCGGAGAGTCCGGCGGCCGGGTGGTAATCGAAGAGTGCCTGCAGGGGGAGGAGCTGAGCTGCATTGCGCTCTGCGACGGGCTGGACTTCCTGTGCCTGCCGCCGGCGCAGGATCACAAGCGGCTGCGGGACGGCGACCTGGGCCCGAACACCGGCGGCATGGGAGCCTATTCCTGGGACGGTATTTTCCCGGGAGAGCTGCTGCGGGAGGTGGAAAGCCGCATTCTCCTTCCGACCCTGTCCGGCATGGCCGAAGAAGGGAATCGCTACAACGGGTTTCTTTATGCCGGAATCATGGTTACCGCCGGCGGCCCGATGGTCCTGGAATATAACGTGAGGCTGGGGGATCCGGAAACCCAGCCGATCCTGATGCGGCTGCGCGGCTCCCCGGTGGAGGCCCTGGCCCGGGCGGCGGGCGGCGGCCTGCGCGGCGCCCGGCTCGACTGGCGCCCGGATCCGGCGGTCTGCGTGGTGGCGGCGGCGGAAGGGTATCCGGAGCAGCCGGCGAAGGGGGATCGGATCACCGGGCTCGAGGAAGCAGGGGAATTCGCGGACGTGCAGGTGTTTCACTCCGGAACCGGCCGCGGGCCGCGCGGCTGGGAGACCGCGGGCGGCAGAGTTCTGGGCGTAACCGCCCGGGGCGGTTCGCTGCGCCTGGCCAGCCGTCAGGCCTACCAGGCCCTGGAGCGCATCCGCTTTCGAGGGATGCACTTCCGGCGGGATATCGCCGCGCGCGGCCTGGCGCGGGAAGCCTAGGCATGGTGCCGCCCTGCCACGGACCGCAGCCCGGGACCTACCATATCGTAACGCTCGGATGCCGCACCAACCAGGCGGACAGCGGAGCGCTGCAGCGGCTGCTGCTCGAAGCCGGCTACCGGCCGGCCGGTGCCGAGGAGGCCGGGCTGATCATACTCAATACCTGCACGGTGACGCACCGCGCCGACCAGGATAGCCGGCGCCTGGCACGGCAGCTGGCCCGGCGCAATCCCGGGGCGCGGCTGATTGTCACCGGATGCTATGCGGAGAGGGAGCCGGAGCTCCTGGCCCGGATCCAGGGCGTCAGCCAGGTTGCCACCCATGAAGAGCTGTTTCATTCCCCCGGCTTCGGGAAGGCCGCCGAGGGCGGCTCCGATCCGGAGGCTGACTTCCCGCCGGCCGGGCCGGACCGCGATCATACCCGGCCTTTCCTGAAAATCCAGGACGGTTGCGATTCCTGCTGCTCCTACTGCATTGTTCCGTCGGTCCGTGGGGCGGCGCGCAGCGTGCCGCCGGATATCGTTCTGGAGCAGGTTGCCCGGCTGATCCGGGAAGGATTCCAGGAAATTGTCCTGACCGGCATTCACCTCGGCAGCTACGGCAGGAAGCTGCCGGTACGGTGTTCGCTGCCGGTACTGATCCGCCGGGCGCTCGAGCTTCCCGGGCTGGGCCGGCTGCGTCTCAGCGGAATCGAACCCATGGAATTCAGCGAGGAACTCATCGCCCTGGCGGGGCAATCGCCCCGGCTGGCCCCGCACTTTCACCTGCCCCTGCAGAGCGGCTCCGCGGAGGTTCTGCGGCGGATGAGGCGCCCCTACACGCCGCACGAATACCTGCAGACGGTTGAGGCCATCCGCCGGACGGTTCCCGATGCCGGCATCGGGGCCGATATCCTCACCGGCTTTCCGGGCGAGACCGAGGCGCAGCACGAGGAATCGATCGGCCTGGTGCGGGAGGCCCCGATCGACTTCCTGCATGTCTTTTCCTATTCTAGGCGGCCCGGAACTCCTGCGGCCCGGTACGAGCCCCTGCCCTATGACACCGTTCGCCGCCGCAGCCGGGAGTTCCATCAGCTGGCGGAGGAAAAGCGGCAGCAGTTCGGAATGCGGTTTCTGGGCCGGTCGCTACGGGCGCTGGCCCTTTCGCCGCCCGGCGAAGGCTCCGGGACGGAAGTCCTGACCGGGAACTACCTGACGGTCCGGATCCCGGATGTCTCTCTGCCGGCCAACGGCTGGGTGGAGGTGGAGATCGAGGAAATCCGGGCCGGGGAGATCCGGGGCCGGGCCGTCGAGGTCAGTCCTCCACCCAGGTCATGACCACTTTGCCCGAGTTCCCGGAGCGCATGGCGGCGAAGGCCTCTTCGTAGTCCGCGTAGGGAAAGCGGTGGGTTATGATCGGGGATATGTCCAGGCCGCTCTGGATCATCACCGTCATCTTGTACCAGGTTTCGTACATTTCCCGGCCGTAGATTCCCTTGATGGTCAGGGAGTTGAAAACCACCAGGTTCCAGTCGATGACGGTATGGGCCTCGGGAATGCCCAGCATGGCAATCCGGCCGCCATGAGCCATGTTCTCCAGCATGGTCCGCAGAGCGGAAGCGTTGCCGGACATTTCCAGACCGACGTCGAATCCCTCCTTCATGCCCAGGCGCGCCTGGGCATCCCGGACGCTTTCGGTGCGCACGTCCAGGGCCAGGGTGGCTCCCATGCGGCGCGCCAGTTCCAGCCGGCGCGGGTTGATGTCGGTGACCACCACATAGCGAGCCCCGGCATGCTTGGCCACGGCGGTGGCCATGCAGCCGATCGGGCCGGCCCCGGTGATCAGCACATCTTCCCCCAGGACGTCGAAGGACAATGCCGTATGAACCGCATTGCCCAGGGGATCGAAGCAGGCCAGGATCTCCATGGGGATATGCGGATCGGCGTACCACACGTTGCTCATGGGAATGCACAGGTATTCGGCGAAAGCCCCGTTGCGGTTGACTCCTACTCCGCTGGTGTGCGGGCAAAGGTGGCGCCGTCCGGCCAGGCAGTTGCGGCACAGGCCGCAAACCAGGTGCCCCTCGCCGCTGACCAGATCTCCGATTTTGAAGCCGGTGACATTGCTTCCGGTGGCGGCAACGCGGCCGACGAATTCGTGGCCGATGATCATCGGCGCCGGAATGGTTTTTTGCGCCCAGGCATCCCAGTTATAAATATGAATATCCGTCCCGCAGATGGCCGTTTTATGGATGCGAATCAGAACATCGTTGATTCCCACGGCGGGAACCGGCACATCCTGCAGCCACAGGCCGGGCTCGGACTTTTGTTTCACCAGCGCTTTCATCGTTTCCATGGCGTTACCCTTTCGGTTTCAGTTGTTTCATACTATATTTACCGGAAACAAGGAGGAGTCCATGGCATTTTATATTGGAATCGTCGGAACCGGCAATATCAGCCGGACCCACCTGCGCGCCGCCGCGGAACTGGAGGATGTGAAAACAGCGGCCATTTATGGTCCGCGCACCGAGGAGGCCGAGGAGCTGGCCCGGGAATTCGGGGCCACCGCCTATGCCGACTGGAATTCGTTTTTGGACCACCGCCCCATGGACTTTGTGGCTCTCGGCAGCCCGTCGGGTCTTCACGCCCGGCAGGGGATCGATGCCGCCGGCCGCGGCCTGCATGTGCTCACCGAAAAGCCGATCGATATTACCGTGGAGCGTGCCGGCGCTCTGGTCCAGGCCTGCCGGCAGCAGGACAGGAAACTGGGAGTCTTTTTTCAGGACCGGGTAAAGACCGACACCCTCCGGCTGCGGAGCTGGATTCAAAAAGGGCTGCTGGGGAATATCTCCCTGGTGTCGGCGCAGGTCCGCTGGTACCGGCCTCCGGAGTACTATGCCCAGTCCGACTGGAGAGGCACGGTGGCCATGGACGGGGGCGGGGCCCTGATGAATCAGGGAGTTCACACCGTGGACCTGATGCTGTGGCTGCTGGGCCCGGTGCGCCGGGTCATGGCGCTGACCGCCACGCAGCTGCACCGGATCGAAGTGGAGGATACCGTGGCTGCGCTTCTGGAATTCGAGAGCGGTGCCCTGGGCACCCTGGAGGCATCGACAGCTGCCTTTCCCGGCTACCCGCGGAGGCTGGCGATCAGCGGCAGCGAGGGCACGGTGATTCTGGAGCATGACCGGCTCACCTCCGTCGACTTGCGCACTCTGCCCGAAGACGGCCGGCTGGAAGGGAAAGGAGACAGCAACCAGAGCGCCTCCTCGGCAGTGGTTTCCGACACCAGCGGGCACCGATTGCTCCTGGAGAACTTCGTGCAGGCCATGCAGGGAAAAGCGGCCCTTTGCTGCAGCGGCCAGGAAGCGCTTTCCAGCGTGGCCCTGGTTCGGGCGGTATACGAATCGGCCCGCTCCGGAGGCTGGGTCCAGCCCGCCGGTTAGCTTTTCCTTCCGGATCTTCCGTTCTTCCTGTGGAAAAGAGAGAATCACAGGAAGACAAGGAAGGGCGGGGAGGAGAGCGGGAATGACTCTGGGCGCGTTCCTTCCTTGACAGATTTCGCCCCAGTCTGTATATTTATTCCTTTTATTGCATAGATTTACAGGTGCGGGCTAGGGCATGGTTCCAAAGAAACTGAGGCAGGGAAAGATCCTGGAGGTGATCCGCAAGGGTGCGGTGCACAACCAGCAGGAGCTGCTGGTTCATCTGCGGCGGGCCGGAATCCACGTCACCCAGGCGACCCTTTCCCGGGATATCAAGGAACTCGGGCTGGTTAAAGGAGCCGAAGGGTATCGGGAATTCGGGCCGCGGGTCTATTTTGCCAGTGAAGAAACCCTGCGCCACCTGCTCCGGGAGTTCCTCTCCGATACGAAAGCGTCCGGAAACCTGGTAATATTGAAGACCAATCCGGGATGCGCCCAGACGGTGGCGGTCGCTCTGGATCGGGCCGGCTGGCCGGAGCTGGCCGGCACTCTGGCCGGGGACGATACGATCCTGACGGTGGTCGCCGAGGGGTACCGGTCGCAGGACATACAGCAGAAAATTCAGAGACTGATTGGATAAATCCTTATTTATTTAACGCGTGTCGGCATAAACCGCCACGAGCAGGGAGTTTTGAAATGAAGACCGATTTGGGGAAGGTAGTTCTCGCTTATTCCGGAGGTCTCGATACCTCCATCATTATTCCGTGGCTGAAGGAAAATTACCAATGCGAAATCATTGCCATGGTCGCCGATGTCGGCCAGGGAGACGACATGGAAGCCGTCTGCCGTAAAGCGGTGAGCAGCGGGGCCGACCAGGTGTTTGTAGAGGACCTCAAGGAAGTATTTCTCACCGACTACATCTACCCGATGCTGCAGGCCGGGGCGGTTTATGAGCGCAAATACCTTTTGGGAACCTCCATTGCCCGACCGGTGATTGCCAAGCGGCAGGTGGAAATCGCTTTGCGGGAGGGCGCGGGAGCGCTGGCCCACGGATGCACCGGGAAAGGAAACGACCAGGTTCGCTTCGAGCTGACTTACAAAGCGTTTGCTCCGCACCTGAAAGTGGTGGCTCCCTGGCGGATATGGACGATCCAGTCGCGGGAGGACGCCATTGAATATGCCGATTCCAAAGGAATCGATGTTTCCGTGAGCAAGGCCAAGATTTTCAGCCGGGACCGCAACCTGTGGCATTTGAGCCACGAAGGCGGGCTTCTGGAGGATCCCGCCAATGAGCCTCCGGAGGATCTGTTCCAGTGGACGGTTTCGCCCGAAAAAGCCCCCGATACACCGGAAAAAGTGGAAATCGCGTTTTCTTGCGGCGTTCCGGTTTCGGTCAACGGCCGGAGCCTGCCGCCGGCGGAACAGATGGATCTGCTGAACGCCATCGGTGCCCGCAACGGAGTCGGACGGGTGGATCTGGTGGAGAACCGGCTGGTGGGGATGAAGTCCCGCGGGGTATACGAAACCCCCGGAGGAACTCTGATGACCCTGGCCCACCGCGAGCTGGAATCGCTGGTTCTGGACCGGGAAACGGCTCATTACAAAGAGCAGCTTTCGGTCCGCTATGCCGAGCTGGTCTATTACGGGCAGTGGTTCACTCCGCTGCGGGAAGCGCTGGATGCCTTTGTGGCCAGCACCCAGCAGGTGGTCAACGGGACGGTGCAGCTGAAGCTGTACAAGGGGAACGTGGACGTGGTTTCCCGCACCAGCCCGAATTCCCTCTACCGCGAAGATCTGGCCATGTTCAACATGCGCAGCAAATATGACCAGAAGGATGCCAACGGCTTCATCAACCTGCTGGGATTGCCCATCACTCTGCAGTCCCCTCGCTATCAGAAGCTGATCAAGAGGTAGCTTCGCCGATGAGCCGCACGGACGAATCCACTCCCAAGCCGCCCTCCAAAATGTGGGGCGGCCGGTTCCGGCAGCCGCCGGATGCCGACTTCGAGCAGCTCAACGAGTCGCTGAGCTGCGACGGGAGGATGCTCCCCGAGGACCTGCGGCTGAACCGGGCCTGGGCGGATGCCCTCCGGGAAGCAGGCCTGCTGACCGAGGAGGAAAAATCCGCCCTGGTTCAGGCACTGGAGGAGCTCGAAGTCGAATGGAGCGGCAAAAAACCGCCGCCTCTTTCGGCCGAGGACGTTCACAGTTTTGTCGAGGCCCGGCTGGTGGAAAAAGTGGGCAGCGCGGGGTACCGGATCCACACCGGCCGGAGCCGCAATGACCAGGTGGCCACCGACACCAGGCTGCACCTCAAGGGGGCCATCGCCGGTCTGAAAAGTCTGCTGGCCGGGCTGGTGGCAGAGCTTCTGGACCTGGCCGATTCCGCCTTCGGCCTTCCCATGCCCGGATTCACTCACATGCAGCGGGCCCAGCCGATTCTGTTCAGCCACTACCTGCTTTCGTTTGAAGTCATGCTGGATCGTGACTGGACCCGCCTGCAGCAATCAGCCGCCGCCGCCGACTGCATGCCTCTCGGATCCGGAGCCCTGGCCGGGTGCGCTTTTCCGGTCGGGCGCCTCCGCCTGGCGGCGGCCCTAGGCTTTGGCGAAGTATCCCGCAACAGCCTGGACGCGGTATCCGATCGCGACTTCCTCTGCGATTTTCTGTATGCCGCGGCCATGCTAATGATGCACCTGAGCCGCCTGGCAACCGACTTTATCCTGTTTTCCTCCCGGGAATTCCATTTCCTGCAAATGGGCGATTCGGTCACCACCGGCAGCAGCCTCATGCCGCAGAAAAGAAACCCGGACGCCATGGAGCTGGTACGGGGCAAGGCCGCCGGCATGGAGGCGCGCCTCCTCGGAATGATGAGCCTGCTGCGCGGATTGCCGTCGGGGTACAACAAGGATCTGCAGGAGGACAAGGCGCCGGTCTTCGCCGCCATCGACGAGCTCGGCATGATCCTGCGGGTGACCCGGCGGGCCTTGTCCGATACCCGGTTGAACGAGGAGGCGATTCGCCTGGCCGCGGCGGATTCCTTCCTTCTGGCGACCGACCTGGCCGATTACCTGGTCGAAAAAGGGATCCCCTTCCGCCAGGCACACCATGTTGTCGGCGAGGTGGTGAGCTATGCCCTGGAGCGGGAAAAGGAGCTGACCGCACTGACCATGGAAGAATACCGGAAGTTCAGTGAAGTTTTCCGGGACGACGTATGGTCCTGGCTGTCGCTGGAAATGTGCCTGGAGCGCCGCTCCCGGGAAGGCGGCACCGCGCCGGAACGTGTGCGCCAGGAGCTGGCGGAAGCCAGGCTCCGCTGGGCCCCGCGCCTTGCCGGTACGGCTCCGGCAGATCGGTAATTTTTTAGAACCCGATTCTTCCCGGCCGGCATACCTTCCCTTCCTGCCCGTATTCCTCTATTCTTATAGACAGGAACATCTGTCCGGAGGTGAAGTATGCGCACGAGAATTCTGCTTTGCTTTTTGATTTCTGCGGGCTTGCTGGTGTCGGTGGCTGCGATTGACCAGCCGGTCAATCTGAGCGGGACCTGGATCCTGGATCCGGCCAAAAGCGATATGGGCACTCCGCCCTCCAGCCGGCGAGGATTCCCCCATGGAACGATTGGCATTGGGGGAGGATACCCAGGGGGGATGGGTGGCAGTTATCCCGGAGGCAGTTATCCCGGAGGTGGCTATCCTGGAGGCGGGTACCCCGGGGGTGGCTATCCGGGCGGCACTTATCCGGGAGGAGGCTATCCCGGCGGAACGAATCCAACCGGCGGTTACCCGGGTGGCGGTTATCCGGGCGGGAACTATCCGGGCGGTCGCAGCGGCGGGGGGCCGGATGAGCTGCCTGGCGGGAAAAGGCCCGGCGGCCAAAGGGATTTCGATCCTTTGTCGATAACCACGCTGACCATTCTTCAGTCGGACCAGACCATTGAAATCAAGCACAGGCTGCAGGGAGAAGGGAAGGAAGAGGAAGAAATCGTCCAGAATTTCACCTGGGACGGCAGCACAAACTCCACGCCGGACTGGATGACCGGCGGAACCTTTACCTGCCGGACCTCCTGGGAAAAAAAGAAGCTCACCAATCTGGGAACCGTAAAAATGTCCGCCTTCGAGGGGGAGCAGGAAATGGTGCTGCGCGAGGAGTACTCCCTGGAAGACAAGGGAAAAACGCTTATTATCAAAACCCGGCGGCAGTCGCCGCTCGGAGATATCAGCACCAAGCGCGTGTTTACCCGCGGCCAGTCCTGATGGCTTCGCAAGAAGAAATCCTTTAAACTGTCATCCTGTACGAAGCGCAGAGTAGTGAAGGATCTCGTTCGTAATGGCTTCTTTTCAAAAGGATACAGGTTTCCCAAGGAGGAGATCCTTCGCTGCGCTCAGGATGACGGAGAGGGATGTGGGACTTTTTGCGAGATTATCAGTCCTGATCAAGCTGTAAAAAGTCCGTTTTGGAAGTCAGAATCCAGAAGATAGAATTCAGAATAGGGGTAACCTGTAGAAAAAATGTCTTTTATATTCTGGATTCTGGCACCTGCATTCTGATTTCCTGTTTTTCGGATTTTTTGCACCTTCATCAGTCCTGACAATTTCGTAAAAAGTATTGAAAGCCCTTTCGGGGTTCTCCGGACTTATTGCAGCGCCATCATCCCTGATGGCTTCACAGGGGAATCTCTCTTTCTGCCTTCCCTGAAAAAAAACAGGCAACATGACAAAATCTGTCAACTTTCATGTGACATAATCTGTCAACCCGCGGCTTGCTCAACCTCCTGCTTGTTTTGGGGAAATGGGTACAGAAAATAAACGGTTCATTTAAATATATATAAATAAATGGGATGCATGATGGTTTTCCAAATTAGTTCTGAATTCCATCCTTTGGCACATTAAATGCTAAGGGAGAGGTGGACAAAAAAAGAACAAATAAAAAGTAACCAAACAAAAATTTAAATTAACCATTTCAAAGGAGACAGTCTCATGAGACAAAAAGGTTTTTCCCTGGTTGAGCTTCTGATCGTGGTTGCGATCATCGCCATCATCGTGGCGATCGCGGTCCCGAACCTGCTCACTTCCCGTCAGGCCGCCCAATCGGCTGCCGCCGCCGGTGACCTGCGCACCATCAACTCGGCAATGATTGCCTATGCTTCCGGTTCGGGCAATGGGCAGTTCGCGGCCACTTTTGATGCCCTGCAGACCAACAACTACCTGCCAGCCAATTTTGGTGCTGGTACCAACTATAATCGTGGAGGATATGTTGGCCTTCTTACCCCCGGTGCAGGAAATGCCACCTATAATGTGGTAGCCAATCCAATCGCCGGTGCCACCAATACCGTTTTTTCCTATTACACGGATGAATCCGGTACGATCCGTTACAAGAACAGCAATGGTGCCAGCAATACCGACAAGCCGATGGGCACGCAATAAAAAACCGCTACGGAATAAAGATAAAGGGGGGGCTTCAAGCCCCCCCTTTTACTTAGTAACCTGGTAAGAAAAACGAAAGATGATTCCAACCCTAATCCTGGAAGATCGGGCTAAGGCTATGAAAAGCAAAGAAGATCATCAAAGAAAAGAAAAGGCCGCAAAAGGGCTTGGTCAAGCCTGGCGCAATGCCGGAGGGTTTTCCCTGATTGAGTTGCTGATCGTCGTAGCCATTATTGCCATTATTGTTGCCATAGCGGTGCCCAACTTCATGTCCGCCCGAAGGTCGGCACAGTCCTCTTCCATGATCGGTGACCTGCGCGTGATCCACACTGCGGAAACAGCCTACTACACCGGACCCGGAAAATCCTCCTACGGCGATTTTAACGAACTGGAAGGAAACCGCTTTCTGCCGACCAATTTTTCCATCGGGTCTACCTCCTACCGCCGCCACGGCTACAACGGAAACCTGAACCTCGGAAACAGCAAAGCCACCTTCTTTGTTCAAACCCAGCACAGTTCCTTTTCCGCATTGTCGCCTTCCTATTACATCAACGAAACCGGGACCATTCGATTTAATATCAACGGACTGGCGACTGCCTCCGACCTGCCGATCGGCACCAGGTAATTTACCCGGGTTTCTCTTTCGACGGCACCTTGGGCTGTCCTGTCCCATCCTGCCCTTTTCCAGGGACGGTTGGAGACACAGAATCTTTTACTTCCGGTTGTGGTTTATTTCCTCCCGCCTCTTTTTTCTCCTTCGGCAGACGACCCACCCATGTCCCGTGCACCACGTAGGACCATTCCAGCGAAGGAATGCTGGGCACCACTCCCGAAACGCCGCGAATAAACAGTCGGTCTTCCGGACGCATCTTCTTCACCCAGGGATCATAGGCTGCGTCCAGGTACCTCCACTGAACCGTGCGATAAACCTTCAGGTCTTCTTCCGGCATCAGGCCGGGTTCAAAACCCAGAATGTATTTCCAGGGGGCATGAGGGTTTTTATAAAAGGTATTATAAAAAATTCCCATATCCGCGGCATAAATGATGCCGCCCTTGCCGGGAAGCCAATCGGCGATTTTTTTATCGCCCGCGTCGATAAATACGACGCTCAGATTGTCCGTCCAGCGCCCATGGGTATCGCCCGTGGAAGCCAGAAAGAGCGCGAGGCATCCGAAGGCGGTGATGGACAGGCGCTTGAGGGACTCATAGCCCAGGTTCCAGACCAGGAGGATCTGAATCTGCATGGTCATCCAGACAAGAAAGGCCGGATATCCCCAATCCAGCCAGAACCGGACCACCTTGAAACCCAGAATCCACCCGAGAAGGCCAAGGTAAAAAATCGGATTCTTGAAGCTTTCCGGATCCCACTTTCCGTGCAGCAGCTTTTGGGCCAGGATCAGGCAGGCGATGGCCAGGACAAGTCCAAAAGAGCCGTCGGCGGGCTGGAATTCGGTCACCAGCATACGGGTCAAAGGCTGTCCGCTGAACGCCAGGCTCATATGAATCAGCTGTTCGCGGAGAAAGGTAATCGGGTGGCCGGTCAGCAGAGCACCACCCAGGCAGCCGGCCGCCCAGCAACCGAATAGCGCCAGGCCCTGGACGATATAGCCGGAAAGAAAAAAGGCGGCAACCGGCAGCAGGAACAGATACCAGCACGCACCGTGAATCCAGACGGCGGCTGCCAGTGCAAGGATGGTGACCGCGCAGCGGGTCCAGCGGATGCGGTTTTTATTGGACCAGAGCAGGAGAATCAGAATCAGGACCGACATGGAAAAAATGTAAGGACGACCCAGCATCTGGCGGTAAAGGATTCCCGGGTGAGTTACCACGCAGAGGAGCATGGCCAATATGACCGATTCGCTTCTTCGAAAGCCGAAAAAAAACGTCAAGGAAAAAATAATACAAAGGGAGACCACGGAAAAAATGACTAGGGAGTCGTTGTCCAGGAAGAAGGTCTTGTAAGTAAGCTGCAGCAGGGTATGCCAGCCGAGATGCTGATCCAGGGTGATATCCGGGCGCATCACCAGGATTTCAGACCAGGGCTTGCCGGAAATCGCCTTGGCGACATGCCGGGAGGCATCGTCGGGCGGGATATAACCCAGACTCACCACTTTGAGGGGGATCAGAACAAGGGTTAAAAAAACCAGGGCTCCGACGATCAGCGGCACATAATGGGCCAGATGTTTTTCTGCCAGCGCGAGGCGGGAATCAAGCCAATTTTGAAAATCTTTCATGGTGCGGACCTTGGTTAATATGGGCTTTCGTTATAGGATTCGGAAAGGAAAAAGGGCAGATGCCATGAAGGAAGCGAATATTTCTCCCCGGATTGGCCCCCATGGGCTGATTGGCATAATTTTGTGTCTGCTGGCGCTTCTCCCTTATGCTCAGGTATGGAATCATTCATTCATAAACTGTGATGACACCCAATATATCACAGAAAATCCACACGTTTTTTCCGGTCTGTCCCTAAAAAATATCGTCTGGGCCTTTTCCACAGGTTACGCCAGCAACTGGCATCCTCTGACCTGGCTGTCTCATATGCTGGATGTCTCTCTGTTCGGCCAAGGTCCTCGCGCCTCCCACGCTGTGAATCTGATGTTCCACCTGGCCAACACGCTGCTGCTTTACCGATTTCTTTCCGGCATCACCGGCTGTCTGTTCCGCAGCGCCCTGGTCGCGGCATTGTTCGCGGTTCATCCCCTTCATGTAGAATCGGTGGCCTGGGCGGCGGAGCGCAAAGACCTGCTGAGCACGTTCTGGGGCCTCCTGGCCATGATCGCTTATGTCCGGTATGTACGCCAGCGCCGTGCAGACCGGTATGCTCTGGTCTGCATTTTTTTTCTGCTGAGCCTCGCCTCCAAGCCGATGCTGGTGACGCTGCCTTTCGTGCTGCTCCTGATCGATTACTGGCCCTTACAGAGAACGGAGGCCGTAACCATGGAAACCGGGCCTGCGGGGCGCAAATTCCGGGCGCTGCTGTTGGAAAAGTCGCCGCTGCTGGCTTTGAGTCTGGCTTCCAGCGGGATCACCTGGCTGGTTCAGCAGGCGGGTGGGGCCATGGAAACGCTCGAATTCACCCCGCTTTCGCTCCGGATGGCCAACGCCGTTATTTCCTATGGCGCCTATCTGCGGAAAACAGTTCTGCCGCTCGATCTGGCCATTCTTTATCCCTATCCAAGCTTCATTCCGTGGTTCCCCCTGGCGGCATCGGCGACGCTGCTGGCAGCCGTTTCTCTTTTCTGCCTATTCCATTTTAAGAGAAGGCCCTATCTGTTCGTCGGCTGGTTCTGGTATCTCGGAACTCTGGTTCCGGTGATCGGGCTGGTTCAGGTCGGCGCTCAGTCCATGGCGGACCGCTACACCTATTTCCCGCTCATCGGAATTTTTTTAATGGCAACCTGGGGCGGCGCGGAATTCGGCTCCTGGAATTCCCACAGACGTATCCGGCCTCTTTACTTCGCTTTGTTTGCGGTGGCCGTTTTTGCCGCTCTTGCTTACCGGCAGACCGGATTCTGGAAAAATAGCGTTTCCGTCTGGGAGAGAGCCGTGGCGGTCACCTCAGGCAACTTCATTGCCTACAACCGATTGGGATTGGCCTATATCGAACAGGGCCGTCCGGAGGAGGCGATTGAATCTTACCGCCAGGCCATAAAGATCCGGCCGGATTATACGGACGGGCACAATCATCTCGGGACAGCGCTGGCTTCACTTGGCCGGCTGGAGGAAGCAATCCTGCATTATCGTAAAGCGCTACAAATCAACCCGAATCACAGCCAGGCGCATGGCAACCTGGGCGTGGCCCTGGCAGCCCGGGACCAAATGGAAGAAGCGGTTCATCACTTCCAGGAATCTCTCCGGCTCAAGCCGGATTCGGAGGAAGTCCGCTGCAATTACGGATATGCCCTGGAAAGCCATGGGAAAGTAGAGGAGGCGGTCCGGCAGTATGAAGAATCGCTGAAACTTAACCCGAACAGCAAAAAAGTACATAATCACCTGGCTCTTATATGGGCCGGGCGAGGTCAGCCCGACCGGGCGGAAAACCATTTCCGCGAGCTTTTGCGGATCGATCCTTCCAATGCCGAAGCCTGGAACAATTGGGGAACCATGCTCGCCCGTCTCGGAAACCTGACCAAAGCGGAACACTGCTACCGCGAGGCGGTTCGCGTGAAGCCGGATTTCACGCCTGCCAGGAGAAACCTGGAAAAGCTGCAAACTCTTCGGCAGCAGGAAAGATAAAAGCCCACCAGCTTTACCCGGAGATTTGCTGGATGAACTCATTTTTAAACGCCTCGCCTCCCCTTTGTTTGACAGGAAGAGGGGAAGATCGGGAAGCCGGAAGCGGAATTGCTATTTCCTCCCGATTCGTTTAACATTGTTTCGCCGCGAAGCTCTTCTTTAACAACAAAAATACAAGGAAACGATCTCCGGTTCTGTACAGGACCGGGAGTGGCTAGGGGAATGGTTATGAAATGGAATTCGTCACGCCGTACATTTTTAAAAACCGCCGTCTGCTCTGCCTCGGGCATCCTGATCGTCCCCAGGCATGTTCTTGGCGGCACGGGCTACACAGCCCCGAGCGACACGCTGACCAAGGCGATTATCGGCGTGGGCGGAATGGGCCAGGGACACATCGAATACGAGGGGACGAAGCTGCTGGCCATCTGCGATGTGGATCGCGACCATTTGAAGGGGGTTCTGGCCAAGGTCGGCAAGGACGTGAAAGGGTACAGCGACTACCGCGAGGTTCTTCAGCGGCCGGATATTGACGTTGTGCACATCGCCACGCCGCCGCACTGGCATGGGCTCATTTCCGTGGAAGCGGCCCGCGCCGGCAAGGATATCTGGTGCGAAAAGCCGATGACCCGCACCATCGGGGAGGGAATCCGGGTGGTGGAAGAGGTCGGCAAATACGGGCGCATGTTCCGCCTGAACACCTGGTTCCGGTTCAAGGACCCCTTCTACGGGCTGGGAACCGAGGTCAAGCCCCTGAAAAAGATCATTCAGAGCGGCGTGCTGGGCTGGCCCCTCAAAGTCACCGTCAGCGGGGTAACCGGGTACAACTGGAAATTCTTCTGGAGCGGCAAGCCCAACCTTGCTCCTGCGCCGGTTCCTCCGGAGCTGGACTACGACATGTGGCTGGGCCCGGCGCCCTACAAGCCTTACAATCCCGATCGGGTCCACGCGCGGTTCCGCTGCTACTGGGACTACGACGGAGGCGGGCTGGGCGACATGGGCCAGCACTACCTGGATCCGGTGCAATATATGCTGGACAAGGACCACACCAGCCCGATCCGCGTGGAGGTGGACGCACCGCAGCAGCACTACGATGCCGCGGGAACCTGGCGGCGGATCGAATACACCTATGCGGACGGGTGCCGCATCATCCTGGACGGGGAAAACCGGGACACCGAAGCGGCCTACATCGAAGGACCGTTCGGCAAGATATACCGTGGATTCCGGTCCGATATCCCCAACCTGGCGGGGCTGCTCGAAACCCTGCCGGATCCCGAGCCGCAGATCGGCATCTTTTCCGATTCGGTGCGCACCCGGAAGAAGTTCGCCCTGAATGAAGCCAACGGCCACCGTTCCTCGACCATCGTCAACCTGGGAGTGATCGCGCTGCGGCTGGGACGGACGATACATTATGATCCGGTGGCGCAGCGCTGCATCGACGATGAAGCCGCCAACCGCCTCGTTCACCAGCCGATGCGCGCTCCGTGGAGCTGCTGAACCGCCTCGAATACCAAAAAGGAACGGATGAAAACATATGAAAAAACAAATCGCCCTCACCCTGCTGCTGTTATCGCTTCTGGCTTCCCTGGGAGCCGCACAGGATAACCGAACCCTTCCGACCAAGGTGGCCGACCTTCTGGCCCGGTATCCGGCCGAAGATCTCCTGTCGCGCGACCGCCTGGCAGCGGAGCTTTTGTCTTGGGGGGAAAGCGGCATCCAGGCCGTCACCCGGCAGCTGGTGCCGGCCGGGACGGGAAACGACACGGCGGTCCGATTTGCCGTGAACAGCCTGGCGTCTTTTGCCGGGCGCTTCGCCGCGGAATCCCAGCGGGCCCTGGCGGAAAAGGCCCTGCTGCAGGCGATGGCAGCGGCCCCGGACGTCGAGGTGAAAACCTTTCTGATGAGCCAGCTGCGCCTCGTGGGGCGCGAGGAAACCGTGAAGGCTGCGGCGCCGCTGCTTTCCGATGCCTCCCTGGGGGAGCCCGCCACGCAGCTTCTCCTCTCGGTAGGTGGCGCAGCGGCGCACCAGGCGGTGCTGCAGGCTCTGTCAAAATCAAGCGGCCCGGCGCAGGTGACCCTGGTCAAGGCTCTGGGGGAATTCAAAGTGGCGGAGGCCAACCGCGCGATTCTCGGCCTGGCCGGCAGCAGCAACCTGAATCTGCGTAAAGTCTGCCTGGCGGCCCTGGCCGGCATTGCGGACCCCTCTTCCCTTAAAACCCTTTCGGATGCAGCCCAGAAAATCAAGTACCAGTATGATGCCGCCAACACGGTCGGCGCCCTCCTGGATTACGCCCGAAACCTGGGACAAAAAGGAGACCTTGCCACCTGCGCCAAGGTGTGCCGGCTGGTGATGAAGTCGTGCGCCAGCGACCGGCTGCTGCCCAACAGCTCCGCTGCCCTGGCCATCCTGGTGGAACACTACGGCTTCGAGGCGCTGCCGGACCTGCTCAAGGCGACCGACAGTGCCCATAAGGCCTACCGCACCGCTGCCTTGCGCCTGGCGGAAAAGAACCTGGACGTGTCCTCGGTCCGCCGCTGGGCCGCCAAAGCGCAGCAGGCCAGGCCGGAGCAGCGCGGCGAAGTCATCGGCATGCTCGGCCGCGGAGGGCACCCCGCGGCTTTGCCCCTGATCCGCTCTTCTCTTGGCTCCCCGGACGGCGTGGTCAGCCTGGAGGCGGCCGGCGCCCTGGCCCGGCTGAAAAAATCGGAAGCCCTTCCGGATCTTCTCCCCCTCCTCAAAACCAAGCAGGGCGGCGATCTGAAGGCCCTGACCGAAATCCTGCTCTGGACCATGGATGAAAAGCACCTCGATCCGCTGGCGGAAATGATGGACGCCCTGCCCTCCCCGGCCAAAGCCTGCGCCATCCAGGTGATTGCCGCCAAAAGCGGAAAGCGCTATTTCGGAAAGATCTTCCCGCTCACCTCCGATTCCGATCCGGAATTGAAAAGCGCCGCCTATGCCGCCATGAAGCGGCTGGCCGGGGCGTCAGACGTCGCGGCTCTCCTGCCGCTGCTGGATTCCGCCGGCGATCCGGTCAGGATCAAGGATATCCAGGAGGCGCTGGTTGCCGCCAGCCGCCAGGTCGAGCCGGCCGGAAATCGGGCCAGGCCGCTGCTCGATGCCATGGGGAATTCCTCGCGGCGCGAGCCGATTCTGGAAATCCTTCCCCAGGTGGGCGGAGCGGAGGCCCTCGGCGCCGTCATCCAGGCCTTCGATCAGGGAGGCGACCGGCAGAAAGACATCGCCTTCCGCGCCCTGGTGCAGTGGCGGGATCCGGCCGCCGCTCAGAAGCTTTATGAAATCTGTTCCCGCGGGGAAGCCAAATACAAGGCGGAAGCCTTTACCGGATTCCTTCGACAGATTTCTTCTTCCTCTTTGCCTGCAGATCAGAAACTGCTCCAGCTCCGCAAAATCATGGCGCAGGCCGCCGATGCCAGAGGGCGCCGGGCGGTCCTGCGGGCCCTGGAAAACGTGAAAACCTTCTCCAGCTTCATGGTTCTGGCGCGATTTATGGATGACCCGGAGGTGGGCAATGAAGCCGCCTGGGCCGCCATGCGGGTGGCCCTGCCGTCCTCCGGCGGCAAGGACGGGCTTACCGGCAGGTTGGTACGCCAGACCCTGGAAAAGATCCTGCAGGTTCTGAGCGGGCCGGAAAGCCAGTACTCCAAGGAGGACATTCGCAGCTACCTGGCATCCCTGTCCCCAAACGATGGATTTCTTCCTCTTTTCAACGGCAAGGACCTGAGCGGATGGAAAGGACTGGTGGAGAATCCCGTTGCACGGGCCAAAATGGCCCGGGAGGAGCTGGCCGCCAGGCAGAAGGAAGCGGACCGGAAAATGCTCGATAACTGGAGTGTCCGCGACGGAATGATCGTTTTCAGCGGCAAGGGAGACAACATTTGCACCGTCAGGGATTACGGCGACTTCGAGATGCTGGTGGACTGGCGGATCACCGCCAGGGGGGACAGCGGCATCTACCTCCGGGGGACTCCTCAGGTGCAGATCTGGGACACCTCCCGCACCGACGTGGGTGCGCAGGTCGGATCCGGAGGGCTCTACAACAATCAGAAAAATCCGAGCAAGCCTCTGGTGGTGGCCGATAATCCGGTCGGTGAATGGAACCACCTGCGGATTCTTATGGTTGGCGAAAAAGTGACCGTCATCCTGAACGGGCAAAAGGTCGTAGACCAGGTGCCCCTTGAAAATTACTGGGATCGGTCCCAGCCGATCTTTCCGACCGGAGCGATCGAGCTGCAGGCGCATGGAACCGATCTGGCTTTCCGGGATATTTATGTCCGCGAGATTTCCGAGAAGGAGTTCAGCCTGTCGGAGTCCGAGCAGGCGGAAGGGTTTGTGGCCCTGTTCAACGGAAGGAATCTGGATGGCTGGGTCGGGAACAAAGTGGAATACACCGCGGAGGACGGCATCCTGGTCATCAAGCCGCAGGCCAAGAGCCACGGCAACCTTTTCACCGAGAAGGAATACGCCGATTTCATCTTCCGCTTCGAATTCCTGCTGACCCCCGGGGCCAATAACGGCATCGGAATCCGCGCCCCCCTGGAAGGGGATGCCGCCTATGTCGGCTCCGAAATCCAGGTTCTCGACGATACGGCACCGGTGTATGCCGAGCTGCAGCCCTATCAGTACCACGGTTCGGTCTACGGAGTCATTCCCGCCAAACGCGGCTTTTTAAAGCCGTTGGGCCAGTGGAACCAGGAAGAGATCATGGTCAAGGGGAGTCGTATCCGGGTGACCCTCAACGGAACGGTGATTGTGGATGGGGACCTCCAGGAAGCCTCCCGGAATGGAACCCTGGATAAAAAGCAGCACAGCGGCCTGCAGCGCACGAGCGGTCATATCGGCTTCCTGGGGCACGGATCGGTGCTGAGCTTCCGGAACATCCGCATCCGGGACCTGTCCGCTTCCCGCTGATTGCAATCGGTGTGCCGGTAGGTTATAGTAAAGGAGTGCGTTGTGGTATCGGTAGTCTGAAAGGCAAAATCGCCGGGGCGCTTCTGGTCTCCCTTCTGGGGAGTGCAGGGTGCGCCCGCAGGACGATTACCCTGGAAGAAGCTCGCAACGCGATTGTTCGGATCCCCGGAGTTCCGCTGCCCAAAGACAGTCCTCTGGTCCAGGACATCCGCTCGGTCGATTCCCGGCATGCCGTGGTCGAAGCGGACGTACGGACCGTTTTCCATCTGGAAAAGCGAGGATCCCGATGGGCAGTGGTCGAGGTGCGCCTTGCAGATGGAAAATGGCTAAAGGTAGAGGAGTTCCAGGAGGACCTCCTGCAATACCGCATCCAGAGAGCTGAAACCGAACTGAACCTTATCGCTCTGGGCTTGGCAAGATACCGGTTGGAAAAGAACAGCTACCCGGAGGCGGAGAATATGCTTTCTCTGTCCAACCAGCTGTTTCCAAGATATATGAATAAAATGATTTCAGCAGACCCGTGGGGGAATGATTACCTGTTTCGACGTGAAGGCCAGACCTCCTTCCTCGTTTTTTCCCGGGGACCAGACGGCAAAGCGGAAACCAAGGATGACCTGCGTGTCAAAGACGGGCCGTTGAATTAGTCATGATAAATCGATACCTTCATAAGGTTTTTTTGTTTCGCTTTCTGGCGGTGCCGCTGCTTCTGGCCGGGGCGGTAGCCTGCAGCGGCGGCGAGAGCGGGGCGGCTACTAAAAGCACCGGCGGGGATGCCGATGTGGCCGAAATCAAGTCCATCCCTTGGGTTACCAGTTATAAGGAGGCCCTGGAGCAGGCTAAAAAGGAAAAGAAGCCGATCCTTCTGGATCTGTTTACCGATTGGTGTGGCTGGTGCAAGAAGATGGATGCCAGCACGTATACCGACCCGGATGTGATTGCCATCAGCCGAAAGATGGTCTTCCTGAAGCTGAATGCCGAAAAGGATCCGGATGGCATCGAGCTGCAGAACCGGATGAGTGTCTTTTCCTTTCCGACCACTATGGTCCTCGATGCCGGCGGCGAGGAAGTCGACCGAATTCCGGGTTACCTGACCGCGGAGGCATTCGTAAAGTCGGTGGACCGGATCTTGAACGACAAGGAATCGATCCCCCAGCTGAAAAAAATGGAAGCGGAAAACAACAAGGATGCCGACATTCTTTACAAGCTCGGACGCCGCTATTATGAAAAAGACATGTTCGAGCAGGCCAAGGTCCGCTTTGACCGGATCATCGAGCTGGATCCCCAGAACAAGGCCAAGCGAACGGACGAGTCCTACTTTCTGAAAGCTTTGTGCAGCGCCAACCTGGGGCAGATGAACGAGGCCCTGGCCCTCCTGGAGCGATTCCGGACCTCCTTCCCGGACAGCCAGTTTGTCCCGGAATCGGAGCTGGTTTACGGGGAGATCCTGATGAAAACCCGCCGTGACGGCGAAGCCAAAAAGGTATTCCAGCAGTTTCTGCGCAAATATCCCAAGCACCGGATGGCGGACGAAGTCCGCCAGATGATCGAAGAGTTGTAGCGCGAGGTCCCGCCCCAAAGCCCGGAAGCCATCCGGCGTTTCCGGCGATCGGTGTTCCTGCCTTTTAAAGGTTCGCCTTTCCTGACAAACCGGTGAAAAGTCTGGAACCCCAAAGGGGTTCCGGTACACAGCCCGGGGTTGCGCCGCATAGGCGCTACCCCGGGTAGGCGGATTTGTTTGAAAATCAGCCCTGTACGGGCTTTCCCCAACGGAAATCCAAAGGTGTGGAACTTTTTGCCGGGCCGATAAAAAGGATAGCTTCGCAAAAAGTCCCACTTCTTCATTCCGGAAAAAGCCAAGGGCCTTCCGCCCGCACGG
>CAINFC010000073.1 GCA_903847975.1 uncultured Acidobacteriota bacterium
CTTTCGCGAGAATTCTCGATTTCCTGCGCCTTCATCCGCAATGATAATCCCGCAAAAAGTCTTCTTTGTTTAGAGTTCAGGTTTCAGCTTGCGGGGTACAAGCTGAAACCTGCTTGCAGCGCGCAGTCTGAAGACTGTACTCAAAACGGATATCGTTTGGGAGATGGTTACGAGTCCCACCGTATTTTTTACGAAGGGATCATTGAATTCGATGGCGAGTAAGAAAAAGGAACAGATACTGGGCTTAGACTTGATGTCGATTCGGCAGGGAACAGTTATGCGGTTGGGTACAGTACAGCAGCCTGGGGAAATCCGGCAAGGAGTTTTTCTGGAGGTAACGATGTCTTTGTGGTTAAGATGGACGGAACAGGTAATATGGTATGGAATATGTTCCTGGGCGGGTCTGGTAGTGATATCGGCAATGGGATCGCGGTGAATGGATCTGGGGATACCCATGTAATCGGATACAGCCAAAGTGGCTGGGGAAGTCCGATGCGGACGCACACTGGGGATGGAATCGGTAATGATGTTTTTGCGGCTCGAATCGATGCTCTGCAGAGGACACCATCCGTTACTAGATCACTGCAAATCAACGAGGTTCGGCCTAACCAGGGTTTGAACGATATTTCAAACGAGATTACCATGGCTGGCAGCGGATTTGTCGAGGGAACTACAGCTAGCCTCATCAATACGAGGGGCGCAACCGCACAAGGCGGACGGCAACCTTCGAATCTAGTTTCGGAACTTGCGATGGCGGACACGGCTTTGACAACCCTCCTTGTCAGTGCCACCGAGTTGCGAGCTACTGTGCCCAGCGGGCTGCAGCCGGGAACCTACGCCATAAGCGTTGCCAATCCGGATAACCATACGGCGATCCTGCCCAATGGCTACACGGTGCTGGACAGCAAAACCAGCTCCATCGACGATCTGTACGGGAACCCTTACGAAATCTGGACCTCTCCGGCCACCCCGCGGGTCGGTTCTGCGGTCTCCCTCGGTCTGATCGTGCACCGTTATGGAGGGGCCAGCGTGCTGCCTAATATTGCGGTGCGCTTCTGGTATGGGGAGTGCAACAGCGGTACCTTGATCGGCACGGGGACGGTGAGCCTGCTGGAACCCGACGGCATGGCGAGCACCGCGGGAATCTCCTGGACGCCGGCATCCATGGGATCCATGAGCCTGTGTGCTCTCATCGATCCCGACGATCTGATAGCGGAGAGCCGGGAAGACAACAACCGGGTCAGCCGGACGTTGGTGGTACTGAAGGCCGGAGACGATCTGGTGGCGCCCCACGTGGATAACTTTATGGTGCAAAAAGGGGCCCTGTTGACGAGCAGCCGGGACATCAAGCTGGATGCCACGGCCAGCGACCCGGATCCGAGTTCCGGCTTGGCCTCGGTGTATTATCAGGAGTTTGAGTATCACCAAGGGGTCAAGTCCTGGATACCGGTGCAGCAGTCGGGGTGGCTATCCTTCGGGACGGCGACGAGCGATTATGGCTGGCGGCTGGTGCCTTTCATTGGCTTGCATTACATGCAGTGCTGGGCCATCGACAAGGCGGGAAACATATCGGTGCAGCCCCACGGAGGAAATATCAATTACATACCGTTGAGTGACAAACTGGCGAACAGACAGAAGCGGATTTACCGGCAAACGGTATTGGAGGATCAGACGCTGACGGTGGTGGTAACGCCGATTTCCGGGGATCCGGATTTATACGTATGGGCTCCGGACAGCTTGGGGATACCGCCCTGGGTGAGCAATCTTTCCAGCGGGGTGGATCAGGTGAGCTTTAAGGCGCCAAAATCCGGGAGCTACCAAATTGAGGTGCACGGCAGCACGGCGACACAGTATCAGCTGATGATCAACGTGACCTCGACGGTGCCGAATCCCATCGGTGGGAGCGCCGCAGGTAAAGAGGCACCGACGGCACCGGCAGTGCCGCCTTCCAGTGAACCGGACCAGAAGACGGCAATTCCATCCGCCACTCTCCGGCAGAACTTTCTGCCGCTGGTACTTCGGTAAATAGCGGCGGCGGTTCGAGGAGTCTATCCGCCTCGCGGTCGCCACTCGTATGTCTCGACAATCATGGGAATCTACTTTGTTCGAAAGAAGTCGCGAATAAAATATTGTATTTCCCCAGGGAGCGGAATTAGCGGTCGTATTGCGGCGAATTGCCTCTGGGTGCGGATGTCCTGGTGTGTTATGCACCTTCCTCAGAAAAGACAATCTCGTAAAAAGTCTTTGTTCAGAGTACAAGCTTTAGCTTGCGGCGCACAAGCGGAAACCTGCTTGCACCACGCAGCCTGAAGGCTGTACTCTAAACGGTTTTCTTTTGTGAGTTTGTTTTGGGGTGTTTTTGAGACTTTTTACGGGCTTGTCGGAAAAGACGGCTTTGCAATAAGTGGTGAGTTCTTGGGAATTCTCACGAGTCGATCCGGATCCGACTCGCAAAAGAAAAACGTATGGAGTTCCACCTTATAGTTGGCGTGCTGCGAGCTGGATTCTGCTTGTGGCGCGACACGCAAGCTAAAGCTGGTGCTCCATACAGATTTTGCTTGGGAGATTGTTCGGGATTGAATCCCGACTTTTGTGGTGCCGCCCGGGAAGACGACAATCGGAACGAGTTTGTTTTATGAGTTCGTTTGATCGGTTCGCACTCCATGCGGAGTTCGCCGGGAGCGGGGGCCAGGGAACCGGGACGGGGCGGGCTTACCAGGAAAAGTCCAGGTTCAGAAAAAGAGCCCGGCCGGCCAGGGGATAGAAGTAAGCGAGGGCTGCAAGCCGGTCGGCCCCGGAGCTGTCGCGCTCGTAGAAAAGGTAGCTGTATCCGCCGGCATACTGCCTGCGGTTGAGGAGGTTAAGGACGTCGAGACGAAGGTGCGGACGGATCCGGGCGCCCGCCTGGGGCAGATCCAGACGGAATCCGAGGTCCACATTGCCGTAGGCCGGGACATGGAACAGGGTCTGGCCGGTGTTGTCCAGCCGGGAGGAGGAAACATAGCGCCCGGTCACCGAAACCGCGAAGCGGCTGGCGGGAAGCCACTCCACCGTCTGGTTTACCACGGCGGAGGGAGTGAGCAGGGGAATGACGCCGCGGTGCTCTTTTTTTATGGCTTCGACCCAGGCTCCGGACCCGTCGAAAACGTTGTACTGCTGAACCCACTCCCGGATGCGATTACGGCTGAGGCCGGTTGCGTTTCGAACCAGCAGCTGGCGTACCGGCTTCCAGGTCAGCTCGCTTTCCCAGCCCCGGCGATAGCTGCGGCCTACATTGCGCCGCAGGGGCAGGCCGATTTCCGATAGCTCGCCGGTCTGGGCAATTTCGTTGCGAAACTCCATGGCGTAGAGGTTGCTCCGCCACTGAAGGTTCCGCCCGCGGCCTTCCAGCCCGGCCTCCAGGTCCAGCAGCTCCTCCGGGCGGACTGCCCGCAGATCGTAGGCCACGGTGGCGTTATCCTCGCCGGCGAGCATGTCGTTGCGGGTCGGCTCGCGGACCGCCCGCCCGATGGAGGCGTAAAGGCCGAGCAGCGGAACCGGTTGCCAGCGGGCTCCGATCTTGGGATTAAAGAAGGCCCAGCGGACCGGCCCTAGCCGCAGGCTTCCCTCGTACCGGAACCGGGTCCAGCGAACCTGGAGATCCCCGTAAACCGAAAAGCGGTTCCACCGGCCTCCGGCTTTGAAAAACGTGTTGGCTTCCTCCTTGAAACCCGTGTTGCGATATAGGCGGCTTCCGCCGAGGGTGTCCAGGGTGTGCTGCCGGGAAAAACGGCTGAAGTGGGCTGCCCAGGCCGCTGTCCACGGGCCGCGCTGGTAATGGGCGGTGACCAGGGCTCCGGTCATCTGGCCGTTGACCCCGTATTGCTGCAACAGGCCGTCCGCGGCATTGCGAATGCGTATCCAGCCCTGGACCCCGTTGTAATAGCCCTGCACGGAGACCGAGGCGGCGGGGCTGACTTCCCGGGTGTACTGGGCCTGCAGGAAATCCTGGCCGAAGCCGTCTCTTTCCTCCGGCGCCAGCGGATTAAAGCGCAGGTTGCCCTCCAGAATGGAGGATTCCGCGGCCAGGTAAGCCAAGCCGGTGCGGGTCCGCCCGGAGAACCCGGAAACCTTGAGGTAGGACCGGTCCGCCTGGCGGGTAGCCCCATAGTAAAAGGACGCCTGGTCGGCACCGGAGTGTTCCCGGAAGCCGTCGGTGGTGGAAAGGCTCAGCTGCCCCTTGAAGGCCAGCCCGCCCCGGCGCCTCCCGCTGTCGAGTGCCAGAGAGCCGCGGTAGCTGCCGAAGGAGCCGGCTCCAAGCTGTGCGGAAAAAGCCGGCTTGTCCTTCGGGTCGGCGCTCTGGAAGCTGATGGATCCGCCGAAGGAGGCGCTGCCCACCGTGGAGGTGCCCACGCCCCTCTGGATCTGGATGCTTTCCACCGTGCGGGTGAAATCCCCGAAATTGGAAAAATAGACGCCGGAATCCTCCGGCTCATTGAGCGGAACTCCATCCAGGGTCATGTTGATGCGGGTCTGGGCGATTCCGCGGATGGAAAAATAACAGTATCCCGCCCCGTTGCCGGAATCGGAGGAGTGCACCACGGAAGGGGTGTCCTTGAGCAGGAACGGCATTTCCTGCCCGAAGTTTCTTTTTTCGATTTCGGGCTGCTCCAGGTCGGTGGTGGTGGCCGGCTCGGCCTCCCCTGCCCGGATGGCCTGCACCACCACCGTTTCCCGCAGCGCCGCCTGGGGAGCCAGGACAAAATCCAGATCCTCGAGATCCGCCGAAATTTCCAGTTCCAGACGGGCGGTGTGGAACCCGGGGCGGGCGATGCGGAAGCTATGGCGGCCTGCGCCCAGGCGCATCTGGAAGACGCCTTTCTCATTGCTTACCGCAGCCGGCGGCAGCCCTTCGGCTTCCACGGTCGCCCCGGCAATCGGCAGACCGCGCGAGTCGTGAACCGTTCCGCGCACGGTCACCTTTTCCTCGACCTGCGCCGCCGCCCGAAACGGCAGCGAAACCAGCGCGCCGAGCAGCGCCGCCAGGATCCAGTGGCGGAGACCGCTCCGGCATCCGCTGCGGAAAGCCCCCGCGGGGGGGCGCATTACCTTGCCGCCCATGAAAATTCCTCCCGATCTTCCCGGAGCCGTGCTGCTATTCCGGATTTAACGGAGGCGGGGCTTCCCCGGCCGCCTTGGGGATCTCCTTCCCGAAGGCGGTCAGTCCGCCCAGGGCTCCGAGCCCCATGGTTTCCACCGCCGAAGAGGGAACGATGATCATCGAGCCTTTCTGCCGAAGCCCCTCGTAAACCATGTTCATGGCCCGCAGGTGCAGGGCGACAGGATTATTACGGTAGTGCTCGGAGGCGACGGCGAATTTTTCCGCGATCTCGGTTTCGGCCGTGCCCAGGATGATCCGGCTCTGGCGCTCCCGCTCGGCCTGGGCCTGGCGGGACATGGCGTCTTCCAGCCCCTTGGGAATGATGACATCGCGGATTTCCACCGCCTGGGTGGTGATGCCCCAGGCCGTGGTCTTTTCGTCCAGGACCTTCTGGATCTCCCGCCCCAGCCGGTCCCGCTCCGACAGAAGCACGGCCAGGGGATGCTTGCCGATGGCGTCCCGCAGCGCGGTCTGCGCCGACAGGGTCACGGCCTGTTCGAACTTTTCCACCTCCAGCACCGCTTTCTGCGCATCCCATACCATCCAGAAGGCGATGGCGTCGACATTCACCGGCACGGTGTCGGAGGTCAGGGTGGCTTCGGCGTTGAAACTGGTCACCCGGATGCGCTGATCCACGAACTGGGCGACCTTGTCGATGACCGGCACGATAAGGAACAGGCCGGACTTGCGCAGCCCGCGGAACCGGCCGAAGCGCAGCAGCACCGCGCGCTCCCACTGGTAGGCGACCTGGATGGAGGGAGCCACCAGCAGGGCCAGCCAGATGGTGGTCACCAGGACGCTGCTATCCGGCCGAAGCCGTATGTAGATGCCCACGCAGGCGGCGGTTCCCACGATGACCAGGGCCTCCCAGACCTGCGTCGCCCGGGCGACGACGGCCAGAACCAGCGCCGCGCCCATGCATAGGACCACCGCCAGGACGGAAAAGGGATAGAGGGCCAGGTGAATCAGCAGCCCGACGACAAAAAACAGGATGAGCAGCAGGATGTTGAGCGGAGCAAACCGGAAATCGGCCCGGGCCGACGACGAAAAGATTTCCGGTGAGCACCCCGCCATCAGGCCGCTCCAAGGGGTTTGATTGGACTTGTAGTTCATGATTCCTCCTTTCGCTGGCGCAATCCCTCGAGCACCTCCTCTACGGAGTAGCCGTATGCCGAGGCGCGCGCCAGCAGGTCTGTCAGAATTTGATCCAGCATCCGCTGCTTTTCCAGGCGGTCGATTTTGGGCTGGTGCCGGCCGACATAAGTTCCGGATCCCTGCTGGGTTTCCAGAACCCCTTCGATTTCCATCTGCCGGTAGGCGCGGATGACCGTATTGGGGTTGATGGCCAGGTCCACTGCCAGCTGCCGGACCGTGGGCAGCCGGTCTCCGGGCTGCAGGTGGCCGCGGGCCATGGCGAACTTCACCTGCTCCATGATCTGACGGTAATAAGGAACCCCACTCTTCTCGTCAATCTCTATTCGGAATTCCATATGGCCCTCCTCCGTGGATTATTGATCTGGTGTGCTATACATATATAACACTAGAGTAATATAATTGTCAATCTATTTTATTGGGAAAAAAACAGGAACACAGATACGGCCGAAGTTTCCAGGCCAGGGCGGATTGCATCCACCATGGCCCGGAATCCGCTTTTTCCGTGTTCCTGTCGGTTTCTTACCAGCTCAGCTTGAGCGCCAGCTGGATGACCCGCCAGCTTTCCCCGTTCTGGTTGGTGCTGGACGATGAAGCCGTGGAAAGGGTCACGCAGCAGGCCTGGCCGAAAAGGGATGAGGTGATGGTCGGGGTTCCGGAACTGGCATCCCGGGGGTTGCGGAAGTTGGGGTGATTGAAGGCGTTGAAAATTTCGACCCGGAAGATGGTTTTCAGCTTCTCGGTAATCCGGAAGCTCTTGCTGAGTCCGGCATCCAGATTCCAGTAGGTCGGACCATGAAAGATGTTCCGGCCCAGGCCGACCTCTCCGGGAGCCGGGAAGGTGAATGCATCCGCATTCTGGAAAAAGACCGGTCCGACCACTCCCGCTTTGGCCTGCAGTTTGGCTTCCGGCAGGGTATAGCCCGACTTCAGGGCGGCGCGCGACTGGGCGGTATAATTGGCGGTCAGCACCCCCGACCGGACGGTGAACGGCTCGCCGGACTGGTAGGTGTAGATTCCGCTCATGCTCCATCCGCCGACAATCGCCTGAACCAGGCGATTGGAATTGGCGAGCAACTTTTTCCCCTTGCCGAAGGGGAGCTCGAAAATGCCGGTGAAATTGAACACGTGGCGCTGGTCGTAATCGGAGAGTGCCCTCTCATTGCGGTAGTTGCGGGCGTTGGCTGCGGTCCGCGAATTGGTGGAGGTCAGCCCGCCGCCCACCGTGGAAGCCACGGGGTCCAGAGACAGGGTATCGATCGACTTGCTGAAGGTGTAGGCCCCGCTGAAAAGCAGTCCGGCTTCGTCAAAGCGCTTGCGGACCGTGACCTGCCCGGCGTGATAGTAGCTGTCTCCGCCGTTGTCGATCATCATGATCTGCGCAAACTGCTGGTTGGGACGCAGTTTGGCGGCCAGGGTGGTCTGTTCCACCCGCCCTGAGAAGTTGCCGGCGGCGTTCTGGCTCAGGTCGGTTGCCGTGGTGGTGGAGTTGATAAAGGTGGAGTTGACCACGCCGGACTGCAGGAGGGGCACCGGCGTGGCTCCGGAGCAGGCGGATCCGTTGGACAGCGTTCCGTCCGCACGGCATCCGCCCCCCAGGGCCACGTTTTTCTGCATAGCCAGGAAGGAGGGGAGGATGGGAGCGGCATCGATCTGGTTCATGTCCCAGGCCCGATATAGCCGCGTGCCCCGGCGCCCTATGTAGCCCGCGCTAACCACGAAACCCATGCCCACCTCCCGCTGCGTCGTGAGGTTCCACATGTGGACCGTGGGTAGTTTCATGTTCGGATCGAAAACCCGAACCGCCGGGGCGTTGCTCAGCACCTGCGAAGGCAGGGTCAGGAAGCTGGAAGGCTTCACGGTGGGCGGGGTCATCTCGTTGGGAAAGCCTGCGCCCAGACGCACGTTAGTCACCGACTGGCATCCGGCGGTGGTGACCAGGGCGCCGTTGGTGCCGGAAAACTGGGAGCTGCAGCGAAAGGTCTGACCGGGAACCGAGGTGGCTACGGAGGTAACCTGGAAACTTCCCAGCGGATCGAATGCGATTCCGTAGCCGGCGTGAACCACCATCTTGCCGGAGCTTCCCGGAGACCAGGAAATCCCCAATCGCGGGGCCAGGGCCGCATAGTTGAAGTTCTTATACCAGCGATCGGCGTGGACGAAGGTGACCGGCCCCTGGCTGCCGTCGATCGCCTTATCCGGTACGAAAACCCTTCCGCCCGCTTCCGAGGGAGGCGCATTGATTTCCCAGCGTAAGCCGAGGTTCAGAGTCAGATTGCGCCGGACTTTATACTCGTCCTGAACGAAAAAGTTGTACTGCTTGAGGCGCTGGCCCTGCACCCACAGCATGACTCCCTTCTCGCCGCTGCGAAAGGGGAGGAAGGCATCCTGGGTCAGGTCGCCCATGAAGACCTGGGTCAACCCGGCCGGGATGCCGAGCAGGTCGTTCACCGATCCCTGGAGCCGGTTGAGGTCGGTGGCGGCGATGCCGGCGGCCGTTGTGCTGGAGAGACCCGGGAAGGTGAAGCCGGCTGGGGGGCGCGTGGTGCGGCTCAGCGAAATGGCCGGAACCAGAGAGGTTCCTCCCACGTCGCCGCGCTGGTCGTTGTGCTGGTAGGAGCGGATGTTGGCACCGAAGCGGAAGACGTGCCTTCCGGTCAGGAAAGTCAGGGTTTCAATGATCTGCGGGGTGTTCACCGCCCGATAGGTGCGTGGATTGGCGGTGTAGTCCACATCGCTGTTGTTGAAGGTGAAGCGCGGCGTGTTGGGGAAAAGCGGGTTCGCTTCCCCCTGGGTGAACAGGAACTGCCAGCGGGAGAAGCCGACCGTCAGTTCGTTGACCAGCCTCGGAGAAAGCGTGCTGCGCAGCCCGACGGCCACATTGGTAGCCGGGCGGAAGACCTCGCCGCGGGGTGGGTAGCCCGGAATGACCACCGGTCGGCCGTTGAGTGGATCGCCATTCAGTGTGTTCTGCTTGGCGCCCAGCCACCGCCCGAAAATCGAGTGTTTTTCGTTGATGGTGTGGTCGATGCGTCCCAGGTACCAGGGGCCGCGGATCTGGACCGGCGTGTTCCAGGCATAAATCCCGGTATTGAGTCCGTCGCCGGCGATATAGGAGTTGGGGGCCGGGTACTTGCTGAGGACCGCCTTTACGGCGGAATCGAAACCGACCTTCATCGGGTCGTTGGCGAAGATATTGTAGGAAGCGATGCAGTTGGTATCCGCGGCGCCGACGCAGTCGCGAACTCCTGCGGCGTAGGTGCCTTTCACCGGATCGACGAGCAGCGGGCTGTTCTGGGTGATCCGTGTGCCGCTGATGACCAGGGGATTTTTGGGGTCGGCTACCCAGTAGCGATAAACGCCGGACAGAGCGGTCGGTGTGTACAGGTCGACCGTTTCGCCGAAGGTCTTATCCACGGGATCGGAGAAGTTGACTTTCTGGCCCTGCCAGCTGGCGAAAAAGAAGGTCTTGTTCTTGCGGATCGGTCCGCCCACTTCAAATCCGTACTGGTTCAGCTGCAAAACGGGCTTGGCGCCTCCCTGGGCGTTGGCGTAATACTCCCGGGCATTCAGAGCGGTATTGCGGAAATATTCGAAGACCGATCCGTGAATGTCGTTGGTTCCGGAGCGGGTGGCAATGGAGACGTTGGCGCCGCTGTTGCGGCCTTCCTCGGCGGTGGGATTGAGGGTGGTGACCTTGAATTCCTGCACGTTGTCCGGGTTGACCCGGAAGATGTTATTGGTCGGGTTGGAGTAGGTGGATTCGTTGGCCTCGATCCCGTCGATGGTCACATTGGCCGCGGTGGTGCGGGCGCCGTTGACGCTGACCGTGTTGCCGGAGCGCTGCACCACCCCGGGTTCATACATCAGCAGGTTCAGCGGGTTGCGGCCGTTGAGCGGCATGGTGGAGATGGAGCGCTGTTCGACCACGTTGCCGATGGTGGCATTCGAGGTCTGCAGGATTTCCGAAGAGGCGTTGACTGTAATCGTCTCCGTGGCGGCGCCGACTTCCAGGGTGACGTTCACCGCCACCGGGGTGTTGATCTGCACGGTGTTGCCGCTTTGCACGAAGGCTTTGAAGCCGCCGGCTTCCACCTTCAGCGTGTAAACGCCGACCGGAATGGAGGGAAAGGCAAACACGCCGGCATCGGTGGTGGGAATTTTCTGGGTGACTCCGGTAGCCTCATTCACCAGGGTGACCGTCGCTCCGGGTACCACGGCTCCGGTGGTATCAAAAACGGTCCCGGAAATCTGGGAAGTGGAGGTTTGTGCCGGTGCCGGCACGGAAGCAAAAGTCAGGAGGAGAAATAACGGCAGGAAACAGCAGCGTTTCATCATTCTTGCCCCTTCTTGAAAAAGATGCTTTTTATTAGGTTCCCGTTCCGGCGCCAGGAACTGGGCCGCCGGTAAAAAAATAAGATGAGAGGATTTTAAAGAGAAATCCGCCGGTAAGTCAAGAAGCCTTTGCGGTCAGAATCCTTCCGGCAGGATCCAGAAGCTTTCCTTCCAGTTCCCCGAGGGAGGAATGCTCTGCAATCCTTTATAAATGCCGGCCTGGGCCAGGTTGAAGGCATTGGTCAGCCCGACCATCGGCTCGAAGCAGACGAAATCCCGCTCTTCGGGCGAGTAGACCACGGCCACATCGTACTTCGGACCGAACAGAACCCTCACCTTCTGGGCGCGGCCCTGCAGCCGAAATTCCGCCCGTCCGTCACCATCGCGGATCAGTCCGGTAAACACATCGTCCAGCTTGATGCCGCGAATGGCCAGGGAATCCGGCGGGGGCGAAGGCTTTTTTTCGCCGGTGGGAATCAGCTTTTCGGAAAGGACCATGGGATCGCGGGCGGCGATGTGCACGCTCCAGTCGCTGCGCGGGGCGTCGTCGACCCGATAGTAGGTGTGGTATCCGAGGGAAAGGGGCATGCTGCGGGTGGAGAGGTTATCGATAGAGGTTTCCACTTCCAGGGCGCCGTCCTTCAGCCGATAAGTCATTTCCACAACATGGGCGAACGGGAACTGGGCCATCCAGTCCGGGTATCGCCAGAATTCCAGCCGGGAGGTTACCCAGGCCGATTTTTCATCAGCCTTCAGCTGCACGACCTTCCACTCCCTGGTGTACACGACCAGGCCGTGGATCGGCAGGCGGTTTCCGTCCATGCGGAAATTTCCAAGCTCCGGATTCAGCAGGTACTTTTTTCCTTCCACCCAGTACGAAAGCCCTTCGATGCGGTTGGCCCAGGGAGCCAGGAAGGGGTTGCCCAGCATGGTGGGCTTCTCCCGCCACTGGTTCAGGGTCTGGTAGGGAGACCAGAGCACGTTCTTCCCGTTGACCTTCATTTCAAAAGCGTTGTTGCCGAAAGCGGGATCGATCCATACTTCTGTCTTTCGGGTCTGGTCCGCGAGGCGAATCACTTCGAATCCGTCCCGCACGGCCTTCCCGGCAAAATAATCGGCGGCCATAATGCCTCCACAAAATAAAACGATAATGATTAAAAGGATGACAATTCTCATAATCCCTCACGAAAAAACTAGTCAACCCATTTCACGACTTCTTCCAGTTCCTTGCGCCTTTTGGCGGGCAGGATGGCTTTTTCCGGATGGCTGGAATAGCCAACGGTAATCACCACCACCGGCTGGATGGACCGCGGCCATCCCACCAGACGGGCCACCACCCGCGGCTTGATCCATCCGATCCAGCAGGTTCCCAATCCGAGTTCCGCTGCCGTCAGCACCAGGTGTTCGCCGGCAATGCCGATATCCACCCACGGGTAGTCCACCCCGGAAACCGATGTCGCCAGCTTGTGGGTGAGAAAAGAGGTCTGCATCCCGATTACCACATGAACCGGCGCCTGGAGGGCCCAGGCCATCTTCAGCCCGGGCAGGAAGCCTTCTTCCACCAGCTGCCGGCGCACCTCCGGATGGCGCACCACAGCCAGGCGCCAGGGCTGCTGGTTGCAGGCTGAGGGCGCCAGGCGCAGCGCCTCCAGCATCTGCCGCAGATGCGCCTCCGGCACGGGATCGGTTTTATAGGCGCGGCAGCTCACCCGGCAGCGGATGACCCGCAGGAGATCCGCTTCGCGGTCGGTATGGGGTCGTGTGGTCTGACTTCCCTGACCGGTTTCATTCATCATTATTTTTTCACCAAAGGCAGGCTTGCCTTGTAGAAGTACTGGGCTGCTATTTTGGCGCTGTGGGTGTCATTGTAGGAGTCGTATTCCGTATAGGCAATGGAGGCGACTCCCCCGGAGTCGAGGAAAACCGAAGCGTAATAGGCCTCGCTTTTGTACTGGCTGCCCGAGTCCAGCGTCAGGCATTTCCAGGCCGAAGAAAACCCGCAGTTGCCTCCGGATCCGACAAAAAACGCGGCTTTCAGCCGGAGAGTGACCTGGTTGGAGAAAGCGTCCATATAAGCGATCACCGCATTTCCCGTATCGTCGACATCCATGGCCAAACCCACATGCTCCGTGGTGCTTCCGATAATGTCAATGTCATAACAGTTCCAGTCGTTATGTTTAGCATTATAATCATACCCGCAATTGGTATTTGCAGGGTGCGCGGCGCTGTAGCCCACGTATTCCGTGAACCGCAGGCGCCCGTTCTCGCCGAAATAGGCGATGCGGCTTTTTGAATTGGATTCCTGGATGTGCAGAGAGGGACTTTTGACCTGGGCTTTGGTTTCGACCCGGAAGTGATTCCAGCTGTTTTCCGGCTTGCAGGACTGCCAGAGCTCCTGACTGCTTCCCATTTCCTCGACACGAGCCACGCAGGGGGTCGCAAAGCTGTCGAAGGCCAGCGAGGCATGGGAGCCGGTCGTATAGCCTCCGCTGACCTGCTCGCAGTCCCAGTCGACATTCGAGGTGCCGATGCAGGCTCCTCCGCTGGGGACCTGGTGCGCCAGGCGGATCTGGTTCAAGGTCGGGTTGCTGTCGCGCAGGAAGTAGAGGATATAGGCGGTTCCGGAGCTGTTGAACCGGAGAGAGATGTTCGATTCGATATAGTCCCCGGACTCCGGGATTTCGATCGTTTCCTTGCTCCAGAAACAGGTGCCCAAGCAGATCCGGGTGGCCAGCTTCAGGGAGCGGTTGGTGCTGTCCTGGTAAGCGATGGCGATCTTGTTCTGGTAAGACGCGATACTGCTGTTGCGGCCAACGTCCCCGACGCTGTCGACGGTCTCGCAGATCCAGCTGTCTGCCGTTCCGCAGTTGCCGCCGGTTCCTACGTACCGGGCAGCCTTCAGGGCGCCTGACGCCCCCGCGTAGTAGCTCGCCCAGATCGTTCCGCTCTGGGTGGCGGTGAGGGAAATATACTGGCCGACATTTCCCAGGGTATCGATGTATTGGTTGCGCCAGGGGAGTTTGGGCCAGGTGGCCGAAGGCGCCTTGGCATTTTCGCTTTCTCCAATGCCGCTGGCAGAGCTGCTGTCTGCCGTCCAGCCTGCGGCCAGAAACTGGCAGCCCAGGACCAGGGCGGCGGCCCATGGCCGGAAATGATACAAGGAAGACGCGTTTTTCATGCTTTTTCTCCCGATTGAGCCAAATGATGTGGAGATTATACCGAATGTCGGCCCGGTGAACGCGATTCTTCCATGGTTTGCCTGGCCGGCCCCCGGATGGAACTCTTTGCTATAATGTTTCGTCCGGTTTGCAGACGGCAGAAGCGAGGCACAAGGAGGCCCGAAGAGAACTCATGCGGGAGCTGATTACCATTTCGACCCGCCGGCGCCAGGAGCTGGTTGACATTACCGCGCAGGTCCGCGCCGCGGTAAGCCGAAGCGGTATCCGGGAAGGCCTGGTCCACGTCTATGCGCAGGGCGCCACCGCTGCAATCATGATCCAGGAGAACTGGGACGAAAGCGTCCAGGACGATGTCATTCAATTCCTTTCCCGGATCATACCGCAGGGAGCCTGGCGGCATGATGCCCAGGATGGCAATGGCGATGCTCATATCAAGGCGGGCATTGTCGGTCCGTCGGAAACCATCCCCTTGATGGAAGGACGGCTGGGGCTGTCAGAGTGGCAGAACATTTTCTTTTGCGAGTTCGACGGTCCCCGGAGCCGTCGTTCGGTCGTGGTCACCGTTTTATCCGCCGGTAAAGTCGAAGCCTGATTTCATGGATGGACCAACAGAAGGGCCCGGTAAGACAATGAGAACTTTCTTTTTTACATTGCTCCTGATCGCCTGGATCCGCGTATCTCCTTTTGCTCAGCCGGCACAGGCTGCTGCCGGAAGTGTCGAGAACTTCAACCGCGACTGAAAATTCGCCAAAGGCCCGCAGCCGGGCGCAGAAGGCAGGAGGAAAGAGCGCCAGCCGGGTAGACCGGGTCTGGGTCGTCGTATGCCGGTTCCGCACGGGACGGACGAGCCGGAGAAAAGATGATTTTGTGCGAGTTCGGCTTTGTAGACTTCCGCTGCCTGCGAGGAAGGGGGCGTCTGTCCTAAAATGCCATGGTCCGGAAGCGATCCGGCTGCAGGCACCGCAGCAGCGTGTAGCCGACTCCGGCGCTGCCGTGGAAAAGGGAGGCCCGGTAGCCGCCGGTCCGTTCGGGCTGGATGCCGATGTAGGTGCCCAGGCGCTCTTTCTTACGCATCACCGCGGCCATGTACCGCATGGCCGCCTCTCTCGATTCCGCACCGCCCTCCTCCAGCAGGAAGTCGATGACGGAACAGTTCCCGCAGCACAGGTGATCGGCGGGGATCATCCGATAGAGTTCGCGGCAGAAGCGAACCGCACGCCTTACTTCCTCTTCCAGGAAAGGAAAGGCATGACGGCACTGCAGCGCCGCCATGCCGATGCCCGGAGCCCCGTAGCAGAGGCCGAAAAGGAAAGGCCACTCGTGCCCCGGCCGCAAGTTCGGCCAGTTGCCGTGCTCCTCGTCAAAGACGGCGTGCTCAAACCGGAAGGCATCCCGGGCGGCGCTCGCCGCTTCGGGGTCCTGCAGCGCCTCGGCCAGGCGCGACAGGGCAAACCCGATGCCCGCCTGGCCGTGCCCGAATCCGCTCAGCACCGTCCGGTCATCCCGGGTCTTCCACAAGCGCACCCCTTCCCGGCCGGGCATCGTTTTCATCTGCAGAAGCCGGCGCCGGCAGGCCTGCATCAGGATTCTTCCGCGCTCGCTGTCCTTCAGGACATCGAAGCCGGTAATCACCGCGGCAAGCCCCGCAATTCCGCCGATCTGCTCCGCTTCGCCCCATTCGCCGATGCGCTCTTCGCGGAGGAGGGAAAAGAAGGAAAGGGCCAGGTCCCGAATCGCCGGATCCTGCAGGAAGCCGGAGAGGACCAGAAGGCCGGAAATCAATCCCGACAGGCCCGCCGCATACCCGTAGGAGCAGGTGCCGGGGACTCCGTGGCGGCGGAAATCCTCCAGCTGCCGCCGCGCATGCTCGACGCACAATCCGGACAGCTCCCGGCTGCGATGCGCAATCCGGTCGCTTCCCGAAAGGGTGCTCAGGGCGGCGAAAAAAACGGCCAGCCCGGCTTCGCCTTCATACAGGGTGGGCCCGAGGGGCCTGACGAGGCTGTATCCGTCCGAAAAAGCCGTTCGGGTCAGCCAGCCGCCGTCCCGGCCGGAGGGTTCCCGCAGAAGCCTGCGGTCATATTCGAGAAAGATATCCTCCGCTTCCCGGAGCATTTCTCCGGTATCCGGTGCGGCAGAACCAAAAGACTCCCGTGCTATTTTCCAATAGGGATCGGCAAGGGTGACCAGTTCGTCAAACGTGATATTTTTCAGCGGGATGGGCTCAAGCGTCTGCTCGATCAGCTTTTCCTGGAAGGCAAGATCCTCTTCGCCGGCCCGCCGGAAAACATGCAGGGAGTTTTCCATGCAGGAAGACAGGAAAAAATCGCGGCATACCCGCCGGCCCCCATGATCGAAGAGATCGCGGCTGTCCCCGCAGGTGTGAAAAAGCGGGATATCGCCCCGGAGCATGTCCGCTTTTTCCGCCCGGGAAATGCCGAGCAATTCCTGCTGCCTGTCGCCGTCCCGGCGAAAAAGATCGTCCAGCCGGTCGAGTTCGGCCTGAAAGCGGTCGGAATCGGCAAGGAGGTCGGAGGACAGGCAGTGCATGAAAAGCCGGGCATAGACGGGTGTCCCCCGGATTACGCAGCGGAACCGGCAGGCGGAAAGCGCCCGGAATTCTTCGCGGAGGGCTTCCCGATTCTCCAGGATTTTACGGTATGTCGCCCGGAATCCCCTGCGGATGCGATCCTCGTATCCCGTCGCGGCATACCGCCTTCCACGGCAGACAGGCAGGTTACCCTGGCCGGCCTCGCGGCTGTACAAGGGCGAGACGGCAATGGTCTTTTCCCCTTCCATTTCGAGATTTACCGTGGGAAGAATCTGGATGGAAAGCACGGAATCCTGTACGGCCCGTTCCAAAGATCCTCCGTGCCGGAAACGGCCCGGATCCGTTTCGCCCGGCCCGGGAGACATCAGCATTTCCGCATCCACCAGGACCGGCCTGGAATCCATGGCAATGATGTTTTCGCGGTGCAGGTCCCGGGAGCCGAGAAAATAGCCCAGGGCCAGCAGCCCTCCCACATTCTCGAAAAACGTTCCTATCTCGCGGCGTGTTTTTACCGGCCGGTTTTCGATGAACTCCGCGTATCCGTAGGCGCTGTTTTCCGGATCCTGCCTTCCGGCCAGAACCCGCGGCGCATAGGTGATATCCGCAAACCACCGCTCCACCAGCCGCCGGTAGCACTCTTCGGCCGACACGTCGCGGGGTTTGTACACCAGCTTCTTTCCCGGCCCGTCCAGCTCCAGGACGATCACGCACCTTCCGCCGGCATGGGGGTCTCCCCGGGCTTCCATCCCGGTAATCCTTTCCGGCGCGGCGCCGCCGAAAAACACCTCCCCGATTTCCGCCCGGTCCCGGGAAAACCGCGCGCAGAACTCCCGGATGAAAACCTGATAATCCCCGGTAATGGCATCGATGTAACGTTTCCACACGGGCTGACTGTCCAGCCGGTCCTGCCAGCCGCCCTTCTCTACCAGCCAGGTGCAGAGCTCACGCGCCGCCTGTTCCCGGTCCTGAGGCGTGGGGGAAAGATTCCCGAACAATCGCCAGTTGCGCATGGACAGGAGCGCGTATTTCGACACCCGCGCCAGGCGCTGAAGCAGCCCCAGCGAGATCTGGGCCCGGGCTTCCCCGGTGAAGCAGGCCGCGTAGGGGCTGCGGTCCCACATGGCTTCTTCGAACCGTTCCACGAAGGGCAGCAGGGAGCGGAAAAGTGGGAAGTCGGGGTCTTTTTCAAACGGAACCGCGGCCGGTTCAGGCCTCATGAACCGCACACCTCCGGGTGTCCCCCATGGCCTTCTTCATGGCCACGCAGGGCCGGCAGAAGCAGGCAAACCGGCAGTCCGCGCAGGGTGAGGCTTTTCGGTCGTCGTCCCGGCGAAGCCGTTGCAGGGCTTCCGATTTCTGCCAGAATTCCTCGACGGAGCCAAACTCCTCTCTTCCGGGCTCCCGGCCGGCAGGCCCGCCGGAAACCGCAACAAGCCGTGCGCTCCATTCCGGCCCGACGAGGTGGCGGCACGGGGTCAGCGTTCCGTCCAGGGAAACGGAATACACCGCCCGGCCCGCCAGGCATCCCTGGTAGACGCCGCCGTTTCGGTTCCCCAGAAACCTCTGTTCCAGCAGGGCTTTCATGGGCGAATAGCAGGGCTCCACGGAAATATGCACCCGGCCGGGCCGGTCGCCCTCCCCGGCAAGCCGCTGGTAATTCCATATCAGGTCGCGAACCGCCGTCATCTGGTCGTACGTCGGCAGGTCATCCAGCCGGTTGCGGGAATCCGGCTTACGCTGGAGGATGACCAACCGGGTGACGGCGTACGATTCGGCCAGGGCGATCATGTTCGCAAAGTCATGGCAATTACGGCGATGCATGACCCAGTTGATATGAGTGCCGGGGTGATGGCTTTCCTTCAGCAGGGCCAGGGCCCGGATGGCGAGCTCGAACCCGTTTCGGGTTTGTCCGTCCACCTCCGGGGTGGAGCCGTTCAGGGAAATGTAAATTTCGGTGACTCCGGCATTGCGGAGATCTTCCCATTCCTTGCCGTCCAGCCCCAGTCCGGAGGTGGCCAGGTGGACTTGCAGGCCCTGGCCGGCAGCTTCCCGGACCACCTCCCGCAGGTGCGGATAGAGCAGGGTTTCGCCCCCGCTCAGGTAGGCGCGCTTTACCCCAGCGGCCCGGGCATCGCGCAGACTCCGGATCGCGGTGTCCAGCGGCATGTCGCGGGCATTCTGCAGATCGCAGTAGCATTGCGGGCAGTGCAGCGGACAGCGGTCGGTCAGCTCCAGATTCACGAGGCAGGGTCTCTCAAAGACCTCCGACCTCTCGTAAAAAAGGGCGCTGCTGCGCAGATAGGCTTTTGCGGTCTGCGGCCATCCGCCGGTGAAAGGGAGTTTGACATGACACCAGTCGTTGGCGATAAAAGGATCACCCTGCGGGAGCCGGGAGATCCACTGCAGAATTCCCTCCTTTTTCTCCGGAAGGCAGAGCTGCCTTTGCACCAGGAAGTCCAGGAGCGCCTCCTGGGACTCCCTGTCCTTGCGCACATAGAAATTGATTCCGATCTTGCGGGAGATCCCCCGCCCGGAGATATCGAAATCGATATGGAACAGACCCCGACGGGCGAAAGGCCCGAAAAGCGACAGGCATTTTGCCAGGCCTTCCCGATCCTGGTTCCAGGCCATCCGGTGCAGATACTGCAGGGCTCCTTCCCCGGTCATGTCCATCGTAACCACCCGGAGCGAAGAGAGCGGACCGGATGACACCCGGGAGTGCATCAACCCCAGCTGAAAGAGCCCCCGGGTCAGTCCCGAAAGATGATGCAGGCAATCGATCAGGACCGGCTCGATCTTTCCTATTTCCGATTCCGGAAAGTCAGCGCTCCGTATCCGGTCCAGGAACGCAGAGCACTCCCCGGCGGACTGCAGGCGGCGGGCATCGAAAAACAGGCAGGGAGTGATGTTCTGCTGCAGGCAGCATGCGTAGTCGAGTTCGTACCAGCGCTCTTCCGGAACTCCGTTGTGGGATACGGTGGTGCAATAGGAAAAATCGGCCTGCCTGGCGGTGCGGTGGAGGACAATCTCGAGGCCGCATTGCGCGGCTTCCGCCGGGCCGTAGAAGTCCGCAGCGCGGTGGAGAGCCGTCAGGCCGGACGCGTCGAGAAGTTCGGCAATCGGCTTCCGGGCCAGGTATTCGACATACTCTTTTACGGTGGTCATACGCTAATGGCTTCTGTTCCCCGCCTGAGGCGCAGACAAGCGTAAAAAGAATGGCCCGTCCGATCAGAACAGGAAAGGTACCGGCCCGCGCCCATGGGGGAAAAGCGCAACCAGAGCCGGCTCGGAAAAAGGCGGAAACCCGGGCGGTCATACCGGCTGCGCGAGCGGCTGAGGGATGACCGGCCCCGGAAATCCTTTGGGATGTATACGAAGTCTGATCCAGGGGTGCCCGCCGGGGCGGAATGGGGGGGAAAGAACCGTTCCTTACCAGCACCCTTCGGTAATAGTAGGCCCTACGGTTCCTCCGGCTACGTTGCCCAGCATCTCCTCGCTGATCCGGCTTCCGCCTTCGGCGAATTGCTTCCCGACAAGGGAAAGCTCTTCCTCGGTGATCGGAAGTTCGAGCTGTTTGGTTACCGCTTTGGCGTCTTCCAGGTTTTTGCAGTTCCGGAAGGCGGCGATAGCTTCGTCCTGCCTGCCGGGGTCGATCCGCGCTAAAAGGTCTTTGATGTCCATGAGGTCTCCGTCGAATAGAGAAAATTTGGTGAATCAATCCAAGATGAGTGTTGAGTATATGGGGCGGCGTCGGTCCTGTCAAGAGGTCCGGCATTTTTTGCCGCCGTTTCGGGGGGGGCGGCCGGCGGCGCGGCCCGCAACCCCGTCCCGATCGGGTCGCGGGTGATGCCGGCGATCCGGTTTCATACCGCCCAGGAATGGTGGAACCGGTTGTGATGAGCCAGGCAGTACAGGGCGGAATAGGCCCGTATCTTTTCGATGGAGTCAAGCCCCGGCCAAAGCGCCCAGTTCAGCTCTTCCAGGCTCTTGCCCGTAAGCAAATCGGCATGCCGTTCGAATTCCGGGGTACCTGGAATAAAGCAGACGGGAGCCATTTCCGCAACCGCCCCGAGCCCCTGGATCTCCCCGATGATTTCCCGGATAGGGTCCAGGTCATCGTCCCGCAATCCGACCGGAAAGGAGCAGTGGAAGAGGGAAAAATCGAAGTTCTGCTCCTGGAAAAGCCGGACGGCCTGGTGAAAATCCCCGGCGAGGTATTTCTTGCGCAGTTTCCGGTTTAAGGCGTCCCCCCGCTCCCGGGGCAGAGTGATGCCTTTCACGTTGGCCTGCTTCATCAGGGTCACCATCTCTCGGGTGACCCGGTTCGGCGGAATGCCTCCGTAAAAGTAGAGTTCGACGTCCAGGCCCCGCCCGATTACGGTCTCCAGGAAGAGCTCGAGATCGCCGCCGGACGGATTGGGGTCGATATTAATAAATTTCCGGCGACCATACCGGCTGCGCTTGGATTCGATATCGCGGACCACGGCGGCGGGGTCGAGCGTTACCACCGGTCCCAGCCTGTGGTTGACGCAGTGGGAGCAGTCGTTTTCGCACCCCAGGGTCAGTTGAAACACGAAATAGTCCGGCGCGGCATGGAAAACCGAGTAGTCCGGAAAGCAGAACAGGGCCTCGGACAGTCTTCCCTCGAAAACCCGGGCGCCGCTCCGGGCGGCATCCCCGGGGAACAAAGTGGGATAATTGCCGCCAAAAACAATCGGTATCCCGGGGAAAACGGCAGCGATCGTAGCGATGGCCGCATGGGCCAGTTCGCTGTTGAAGGTGAGATGACAGGAAATCCAGATTTCATCCGGCGCCTGGCGGCTGGCCAGCTCCCGGGCTAGCCAGTCAAAGGTCCGGCCCAGAATATAAGTCGGGATGCCGAGGCCGAGATCCCGATGTCCGATGGCCAGCTTTTTATAAAAGTGCAGGGGCCGATTCCAATGGTTCTCGTACGCCATGCAGTCGACGAGATCCACGCTGTTTCCGATGCTCTTCTGGAAGGCCGCAATTTTAAGCAGGCTGGTGGGATGGGCGAATGCATACCACTCCAGCTGGCACTGGTTGACGCACAGGACGGGCGGATTGAGGAGCAGAATTCTCTTCATGGTCCCGGAGCCCTTCCGGCTTCCGAATCACTGCCGCCGGACGGCCGAGTCATACGGCCCCCGGTGGCATTGGCAGCGGCCCGCGGCACGGACAGGTTAAGTTCATGGCTTTCTTCCTCGGGTTCGGCAGGAAGTCAGTACAGGAAGCGGATCCCGAACTGCAGGATGCGGGGATCGTACGTGCTGCTGATGGTCCCGAAGGCCGGGTCGTTGATGGCGGTGTTCGGATCCCTGAATTGTGCGCGGTTGAACAGGTTGAAGGTCTCGAGCCGGAATTCCATGGCCAGGCGCTCTCCGGCCAGGGCCGTGGTTTTGGCCAGGGCCATGTCCAGATTGAAGCGGCCGGGGCCGCCGAATGAATTCCGGCCCAGCGAACCGTAGGAGCGTAGCGCGGCATTGGTCACCGCGGCGATGGAAATGGCGGAAAGCTTCGGCCCGGCAAAGTTCGCCGGGTTGAACCAGTAGTTCGAGGTGCGCCCCCCGAAGGTCCGGGCCTGCTTCGGATCGTAGGTGGCAACCGAGCTCCCCACCAGGTTGGCGCGAACCAGATCTCCGTCGCCGGCCGCGGAAGGTCCGGGCCACTGGCGCTTGCGGCTCAATCCCCCGCCGATATCCAGCGGCAGGCCGGTCCGGTAGCTCAGGATGGGGTAAAGGCTCCAGCCGCGGGTCAGCCGGTTCGAAGCCCACATTTTGTGGAACGGCAGATCCCATCCCCCGCTTAAGGCCAGGTGCTGGCGCACGTCATAATCGCTCGAGGCCCGGAATTGCCGATGATTGTAAAATGGAACGCGCCCGATTCCCCGGCTGCGGAAGCCGGAGCTGATGTCGATGGAGTGCCCGAGGGTGTAGGAAAATGCCCCGTAAAGGGTGCCCAGGCCGCGAACCTCCGAGGCCCGCTGCTGCAGGCTGATCTGCAGGCTGCTGTAGTTGCCGGTGCCGTCATTGGTGAAGGTGTCCAGGTAGCTGAAACTGGTATCGGTATTGCCGGCGGTGGTATTGAATATACGGTGCGTGGTGCCCAGGACAAAGGGATTGGAATCCGTCAGGGTGGTCAGCTTGTGGGAGGAATTTCCGACATAGCTGGTTTCCAGCACGAGATTCCGGGCCAGCTCCCGCTCGACGCTGAGGTTGTACTGGTAGACATAAGGGGTTCGCAGCCGGGGGTCGATGAAGTACATCCCGCTGCCGCCGAAGGGGAGGAATCCGGCACCGGCAAAATTGAGGTTCCCGGCCGGAGCCCTGGACGGGAAGGGGTTGGCCGTGCCGGTGGCGGCAAAGGGCTGGCTCATGTAAATCGGCGCGGCGGCCGGATTGGAGGACAGGGGATCGAAGTACAGGGCCGCCCACCCGTAGAAAGGCGCCTGTCCGTTGAACTGCAGGTTGTCCTCGCCCTTGAGCACGTCGTAGAAAACGCCGAAACCGCCGCGAACACTCGTTTTGCCGTGGCCGCCGGGATCCCATGCGAAGCCGAAGCGCGGGGCCCAGTCATTGCGGTCCGGGAAATTGGCGCCCCGTGGGCTCCGGGGATAATCTCCCGGAAACAGCAACCCGATGGGCGCTCCGGTAAACACCGTCGACCGGGCTCCCCGCAGCAGCGAAAAGGAGCGATCCTCGCGGTCGTACTTGGGCTGATGGTATTCGTAGCGCACCCCGAGTGTCAGCACCAGGCGGCGGGATAGGTGCCATTCCTCCTGCGCAAAGACGGCCAGCGACCGGCTGCGGATGGTGGATGGCGCCGAGGCCGACTGGTAATACTCGTCGGGCATGCCCATCAGGAAATCCGCAAACCCGTTCCCCGAGAAGATCGAACCGGAGGCTCCGTAAAAGCCGAATTCGCCGTCGACATAGGAGTCGTACTGCGTGCGGTTCCGATAGGAGGAGACGGCGGCTCCGAATTTCAGGCTGTGCTTTCCTTTCACCCAGGAGAGGGTGTCGGAAGCAGCCAGCGTGTTGCTGACAAATCGGGCCGGCCCGCGGCTGGAAAACCCCACCACCAGTCCGGAGTCGGCGAAATTCAGCCGGGTCGGCCCGGTGGCCGCATCCGGCGTGATCCCGATGCCCAGGTCGGCCGGCTTGGGCCGGTCGGCTCCCGGCTGCCCGGTCAAACGGTTGTTGCGCTGTGCGGTGAAATGGAAATCGTTGAGAACGGTCGGGGTAAAAACGCGGTTGTAGACGAGATGGGCCAGGTAGTCACGGCGGTTCCCCAGCCCGGGGAATCCGGGGGAGGTGGTCAGGTAAAACGGCTGCAGGCCGGGGTTGCGGCCGGCGCCGAACGTGGCGGAAATGCGGTCCCGGCCCGACAGCACCGCGTCGAAGCGTGAGGTGATCTCATCCTGGTTGTCATACCCTTTTCCGGAATAGCGGGCCAGCCCGGCGGGATCGGAGGGGATCAACCCGAAGCGGATGTATTTCTGGGCGACCGCATCGATCCGCGAGGAGTTGATGATCCCTTTGGCTGCCAGGGCCGGGTTGGATTGGTAATAAGGATATTTCGTCAGAAATTCGACGACCCGCAAGTCCGGTCCCGTGCGGGTGGCGTTCGACCGGGAAAAGTCGCCGGTCAGTTCGGCGGGCGTCGGCACGGCCTGGGCCGGCTGCCTGGCGGTGCAGGCCAGGCGCTGGCCCTGGTACCCGACAAAGAAGAAGAGCCGGTCCCGGCTCCCGAGGATTCCCGGAAGGACCACCGGGCCGCCCAGCGTGGCGCCGAACTGGTTGCGCTTCAGGGCTTCCCGGGGAAGGCCGTCCCGGTTATTGAAAAAAGAGTTGGCGTTGAAGGCCTCGTTGCGCAGGAATTCGAAAGCGCTGCCGTGCAGCCGGCTGCTGCCCGATCGGGTCACCACGCTGACCATCCCGCCGGCGTTGCGTCCGTACTCGGCACCGGCGTTGCTGGTCAGCAGACGGAATTCCGCGATCGCATCCGGGTTGGGGACAAAGACCGGCAGGTTGTCCAGAAGGTTGTTGTCCAGCCCGCCGTCGAGGAGGTAGAGGACCGCGTCGTCGCGCCCGCCGGCCACGCTGAACAGCCCGCGGCCGCTGCCTTCCGCGATACCCGGCTGCAGCAGGGCGAGCTGCATCACATGGCGGCCGTTCAGCGGAAGGTCGCGCAGCGGCCGGCCGGCCACCGAGTGACCGAGCGTTGCGCTGACCGTTTCCACGGTGGTGGCCGCATCCGTCGCCGTGACGACTTCGGACCCCGGGCCGGCTGCCAGGGAAAGATCGATGCGGATGGACTGGTTGATCCGGAGCGCGACTTCGTCGCTTACTGTCCGGGGAAACCCCGGGGAAACAGCCGATACCGTGTAGGTTCCCGGCGGGAGGGAGGTAACCTCAAAGCAGCCGGCCTGGTCGGTAACCGTTTCGCGGGCCGCCCGGGTGGCGGTTTCCAGGATGGTGATCCGTACGCCCGGGAGGGCTGCTTTCTGCCGATCCGTGATTGTTCCCAGGATCTTTCCGTCGGCCGATTGCGCGAATGTATAAGTAGGGATCCTTATCGGTGCCGCCAGGAAAACGGCGGCCAGAAATACTTTATAAGTGCTGTGCTTCATGGCTTCCAATTGACCCTTGTGTGCATTTTATAGGATAATGATGAGCCGCGTAATTATACACACACATACTTGATCTGCACAGGATTTGTTATTCCTGATGATGCAACGAAGAGGTGAATGATGACACCCATGGAAAAGGATGCCTCCGACCCGCGATCGGTTCGGGCCGGGCGGCGGCTCTGCGCCGCCGCGGTTTTCTGCTTGTTCGCAGCCTTGGCCCTGACGGCGCAGGCTCAAATACGACCCACGACTTTGCCGCCCACACCCGCCGATCTGGCCACCAACGCGAGCTACACCAATACCTTCGTGGTGCGCATACTGAATCTGACGCCTTACACCCTGACCCAGTATCTGCCGTACATCACGGCGAAAATAAGCCAAGACACAAACCGCAAGGTCCACAAGAGCATGATGTTTGCCCCGGTCGGCTGGCCGGGAACCATCCCGGGGCTCCAGGGGCGGTGGCATTACGACGGGAACTGGGCCTTTCAGATGCTGGTGGGCAATTTCTCCACCCACGCTTACAGTTTCGTGGTGGCCTGGGACGACCAGGGCGGATTTGTGAGAGACAGCGTGATGGGCTGGACGGTCAATTCGGTGTACAACAGCCGGGCCAGGGCCATCCAGGCCGATGGGTCGCCGTATGTCGGCAATGTCCGCCTCATGCTTTTTTTCACCCGCGACAAAGCCGACGTCCACTACGGCTGGGAAGTATTCAAAACGGTGGTGGCCATCCTGAATGTGTTTAAAGGATCCATCGAATTAATAGAAGGCAAAGCTTTCGGATTGTTCGAGCTGTTGCTGGGAGGGGCCGATATTGCCATAAACGGCGTGGACATCCATGAAAAATTGGATACCGGGCCGGACAAGTGGTACGTGGCCGCCTACACGGAACCCGATTCCTGCGACGGGGACCTCTGCCTGCCCGGCATCGCCAGCTCCAATAGCGGCGGCGGAGAGGACGCGGTCATAGCGCAGTGGCCCGACAATAACGGTCCTTTCTGCTCCAACCTGGTGGTGACCACGCACCTGATCCGCGGGCTGACCACCTCCGAACCCGGTATGGGCGATACGCCCAAGCGGCTGCCGATCGTAAATGTAACTCTCTGGGATGCCGGGTTGTACAATTTGTACCACGATCAGGCCATGGCCGCCGCCTCGCAAAATCTGTCCGCCGTGAAGCTTCTCGCGGCGACCGCCGCTCCGGTTAATGTACATGATCCGGATGAGGTGAGGAGGCAATACCTTCTGCGGTCGCTCAATTACATTCATTTGATCCATTCGCTCACCCTGGCCCAGAAAAAAACATATGACAGCACGGTGCAAAAGATGTCCGCGAATGCAGCGCTGAACGACCAGGAACAGCTGCTGCTGGATCGCATGATTTACGCTTTGGAAAGCGGCGAGACCATGCTGCAGCCCGAAGACCCGCCGCACCGGATCATCCGGAAAGAGGAGTAAGCACCATGAGAAAAAAGACATCCACGAGAGCCTTCGGGATAGCAGCCGCACTGATTTTATGCCTGTGGCCCGCATGGGCCCTGGCGCAGGATGGGACCGGGATCTGGATCTACAACGAATATTGGAGTTTTTCGATCGTCAATCTCACCAACTATCCATTGACCTATCTCCGGGCCTCGGAAGGAGCCGCCTACCCGGACGTGGGCGGTCTTCCCGGAAACGACAATATAATCCTGCCCATTCTGGACGTAGGGTCGGACTGGCAGGTGGATCCCTATAGCACCAGGATCTGGAATGGTTTAAGGGGGGCGGTGGCCGCACCCGTCCACTATGACGGTCGGGTGACATTCTGCATCAAGGATACCATGGGCATCTTTACCGACTGGAAATTCGACGTGGTTTTCAAGAAGCAGAAAGGATACCTGATCGCCGAATACGGCGACTGGATCGGCCTCAGCCCCTATAGTTCGACGCAGTCCTGGTCGGGCAACCGGAACGGGTGGGCCAACGGCCGGTGGGTGACTCCCATAGAGGATAACCAGATGCATAATATTATGACGCTGATCGGTGATCGCCTGATGGTGGCTCTTTACAGCCCGGACAACAATAATGTCACCCTGGTCGTTCAGCAGCTTTATGAGGAATCTTCCCCCGGTGTTCCGCGCTGGGACGACAAGTGGGCCTACGTCGCCTACGCCCTGGACTTCGTCGACAACGACGAGTGGTACCCCCCGGTTCCCCGAACCACGGCCTCCGTTCCAGGTGCATGGATGGCCGGCTCGCACGTGACCTGGAGGAAGCCGCCCGAGGACCTTTGGGACTCCGGATTTCAATCCTCGGGGCCAAGACCATAGAAGGAAGTTCCACGTTTGCGGCGGCGAGACCCGGACGGGACTTTGCTTCGGAATAACGGTCCTGTGCCGGTTGCCGCGGGCCTCCCGGGATCACGGCGGGTCACAACGGTACGAACTCCGCTATTTCGTCCCGAGCGGCACACAAGCAAGTAAGGGAGGAAAGACCAAAATGAAATAACGGGATTATCACACCTCTTGGCCCGGAAAAAATTCGGGAACCCCAAAGGGGTTCCGGATCACAGCCCGGGGTTGCGCCGCATAGGCGCTACCCCGGGTGGGCGGATTTATTTAAAATCAGCCCTGCAAGGGCTGCGCAAACACATGCCGTGGCTGGATTTTGCGCAACCCTTTCAGGGTTGCCTCCTCCGAACATTCCAGCCCAGGGTAGGCGCGAAGCGCGCCAACCCTGGGCTGCGATCCGAAGCCCTTGCAGGGCTTTTCCATACGTGATGGCCCGGCAAGAAGTCTGGAACCGAGCCACAGCCAACTCCCAAACGAAATCTGTATGGAGCACAAGCTTTCGCTTGCGTAACACAAGCGGAATCGCGTTCGCCGCAAGCCACCGGAAGGTGGAACTCCATACGAAATTCTTTGGCCAGTAGGATCCGGATCCACTCGTGATACCTGTTCTGCACCGCCGCGGTTTTCTGCTTGTTCGCGGCCTTGGCCCTGACAGCGCAGGCTCAAATACGACCCACGACTTTGCCGCCCACACCCGCCGATCTGGCTACCGACGCCAACTACAGCAACACATTCGTGGTCCGTATTCTGAATTTGACCCCTTACACCCTGACCCAGTATCTGCCTTACAACACGGCGCAAGTAAGCCTGAGCAGGGACCGCAAGGTCCACTGTAGTCGCCTGGGATGACCAGGGCGGGTTTGTGAGAGACAGCGTGATGGACTGGACGGTCAAATCCGTGTACAGCGAAAATCACCTCACGACGGCGGGTTTGCCGGATGTCAAAGATGTGAATCTCCGGATTTATTTCACCCGCGACAAAGCCGATACCCAATACGGCTGGGAAGTTTTCAAATTGATTGCGGGCATCCTCGATGCTTTTAAAGGCGCCATTGAACTCCTAGAAATGAAACCCTTCGGGGCGGCCGAGCTGTTATTGGGACTGACCGATACCTCGATCAACGGCGTGGACATTCATGAAAAACTGGATACCGGGCCGGACAAGTGGTACGTGGCCGCCTGCACGGAACCCGATTCCTGCGACAGGGACCTCTGCCTACCCGGCATCGCCAGCTCCAATAGCGGCGGCGGAGAGGACGCGGTCATAGCGCAGTGGCCGGACAATAACGGTCCTTTCTGCTCCAACCTAGTGGTGACCACGCACCTGGTCCGGGGGCTGACCACCTCCGAACCCGGTATGGGCGATACGCCCAAGCGGATTCCGGTCGCCAATGTGACTCTCTGGGTGATAAAAAAGGTGAGAAAAAAGACATCCACGAGAGCCTTCGGGATAGCAGCCGCACTGATTTTATGCCTGTGGCCCGCATGGGCCCTGGCGCAGGATGGGACCGGGATCTGGATCTACAA
>CAINFC010000074.1 GCA_903847975.1 uncultured Acidobacteriota bacterium
TCGATCTTGGCGCAAAGGCTTGTTTCCACCTGGTCGATTCGAGTGGATAACTCCGTTTTTACCGCATCGATCCTTTGATTCAATCGCCCTTCGACCTGGTCGATTTTCTGGTTCAGGGCGGCGTGGCCTTCCAATACCAATTCGAATTTTGACTGCATATCTTCCCAAAGGATTTCGATTCGGTCTTTCTTCTCCATTAATTTCTTCCTTGGCGATCTTAGTTAAACGAATCACGGCAGATCGGATGTGTTTTGATCCGTTGAGTCCGCTGTTCCTGTGTAACTTGTCTTCCCGGGGGGATCGCATAAGAATGAATTGAAAACCTAATTTAGTCAGGCCGTTTTGCTGACTTTTTTCCTTGCCCAATGAACCTCGTAGGAAAACATGGTCTGCAGGTTGATTCTTTTGGAAGCATTTAAAATTTCAATGCCAACAATTCTATCGTCAGAGGTTGTGTCCAAGCCAATCCCTTCAGAGATCTCCACAACTCCATCCGGTTTGTTTCTTCCCATACGAAGGTAAAGGGCGTCCACGTTCTCGTCGTATTCAATTTTCATAACTTTTGCCATCCTTTCTTCAGAGGATAGTTGGTAATGACGACCGCTCTATCTCTCTCCACGGAGAGGATGATTTTAATTGGGTAACGGTAGCCAGAAATCTCCGTAATGATCTCTTGCTTCCCTTGAGTAAGACATTGTTTTTCAATCGTATCACGGATGTCCGGCAGAGAAATCGCATAGAGTTTTGCGCGTCTTAATGCATGCCGGGAAAAGGTGATCTTGCTCAACGTTCGTTTTTGATCTAAAGCCGGAAAAACCTTTTGGCGGAACGAGATGCAAGTTTATGGAAAGAGGTTACACGGAAACGGCGGATTTTTATGGATTACAGCGGATCGGATCGGCTTATTTACGCTTGATGCCTAATTATTCAGAGAATCGAGATAAGGCAAGCAGAAAACTCATGAGTGAGTTCGCTGCTGTCAGTACGTTCCGGGCATCCTCCACGGAGGGTTCGCCTCTCGGTAGCAAACCTTCTTCGGAAGGATATCTCCCTTTATATATACTATTGAGCAGTACGGCCTGATCGATGGAAATCGGCGGCTCCCAGCCTTCCTGATGGACCTCTCGCAGAAGGTCGAGGATATCATGTGTTCTGGCAGGCTTCCGTCCTTTTTCAATGAGCAGGCCCTTCAAAACCTTCTCCACACACTGCTGGCAGTGGTAGCAGGCAGGATGAGGCAGACCGTTTTCCAGCAATAGCCTGGCACTTTCCAGGTGCTCCTGGGCGTCCTGCATCCAGCTTTGGGTAAGGTTGCGCATATAAAGGATCTTTCCTTTCTCGGTAATCTCCTGGATCAAGGGGCTTCCCTGGGTGTACAGGCGATAAAACTCTGAAGGAGTATAGACCAGAAGATCCAGAGGTAAAGCGCGATCTGCCAGCAGCCGCTCGACGGTCATCCGACGATCCACGGGGCGATCCTGTGTTTCTTTGAGAATCATTAAATCCACGTCACTTTGTTCTGTGGCGACTCCGTCTGCGTGGGAACCGAAGAGGATAATCCGCTCGGGGTCATAGCCCTTCACCAGCCGTTCTACAATTTCGTTCAGGTTGGAAAGCATATTTTGCAATGGTTACACGGAAACAGCGGATTTTTTGGATAACGGCGGATCGGATCGGATCGGATTTGATCCGTTAAATCCGCTTTTTCTGTGTGACTTTTATGAAGAGGACTCGCTGACGCGGTAGGGCGCTCGATGGGTTTCCGTGTCGGTGCGGTGGGCCGTTAAGTCCACGGCGACGGCGTCGATCTTGGCGCAAAGGCCGACTTCCACCTGGTCGATTCGGGTGGATAGCTTGGTTTCCACCTGGTCGATTCGATTGGATAGCTTGGTTTCCACCTGGTCGATTCGATTGGATAGCTTGGTTTCCACCTGGTCGACTCGGGTGGATAGCTTGGTTTCCACCTGGTCGATTCGGGTGGAGAGTTCTGTTTTTACAAAGTCTACTTTGGTTTCCAACTGATCGATTCGGGTGGTCAATTCCGATTTTACGGTGTCGATTTTGTAGTTCAGAATGGAAATCTTTTCTTCCATCAGGTCAATTTTATCTTGAGTCTGGCAAGCCGTACGAGCGATCTCGCTTCTCAGTGCGTCGTGGCCTTCCAGTACCAAATCAAACTTTGACCGTACGTCTTCCA
>CAINFC010000075.1 GCA_903847975.1 uncultured Acidobacteriota bacterium
GAAGAGACCATCCCGTCGTCGGAAAACGACTTTTCAGCCGTCAGGGATTTTTATTTAGCCTGCGGGCTGAAGGCCCGCTGACATAATAGCCCGGGGTGGAGCGCAGCGGAGCCCCAGGTTGGTTTGCCTGAATGAATTAGGGCTGAAAGCCCGAGACAAAGTTTAAACAGAATTTTAACCGGGACCTTCCTTTCAGGGGAGGTACGGAGAATGTCTCGGGCTTTCAACCCTTATGTTTATCTTAACTGCGTACCTGGGGCTGCGCTACGCTCCACCCCGGGCTATGTTGTGCCGGTCCTTCAACCCGCCTTGCCACATACAAATCCTTAACGGCCGACACGTCCTCCTCCGGAAACGGAAAGGCATCTTCCAGAAGGCACCAGCTGCTTTGGGGCGGGCGAGTCGTGCCTGGCCGGCTTGTAAAAGCAGGGAATCCGTTTCGTCGCCAGGACTTAACACGCCTGAGCCCACGACATTGACAAGTCCGTGCGGTTGACGAATAATGAATTCTGCGGTCGAAAAAACTCGCATTACAAACGAGGTTGTAATAATCCATACCGCAGGGCCCGTGTACATTTGCACCGTTAGCTCTTTGAGGAGGTAGCCATTGGCAGAAAAGAAAGACAGATTAAAGGCAGGTATGGCCACCCCCGCCGATGCCGGCCCTTCTTCATTCAAGGAAAAGCCGGCCTCAGGACCTACCCGTTTGCGGTTGGGGAGTTCGGGAAATGAACCCGGAGCGGCCGGTAAAAAGGATTTTCCGGTAGTCGGCATCGGCGCTTCCGCCGGCGGACTTTCTGCCTTTGAAACCTTCTTTTCCGGCATGCCGTCCGGCCATGCCATGAATATGGCATTTGTGCTGGTTCAGCACCTGGCACCGGATCACAAAAGTATGCTCTCCGAACTGATCCGGCGCATTACTTCCATGACAGTCCTCGAGGTGGAAGACGGCATGGAGGTCAGGCGCAACTGCGCCTACATCATCCCGCCGGGACGGGATATGGCCCTCCTCGGAGGAACCCTGCAGCTGCTGGAGCCTGCGGCTCCGCGCGGCCAGCGGATGCCGATCGATTTTTTCTTCCGATCGCTGGCCCAGGATCGGCGGGAACGGGCCATCGGCATCGTCCTTTCCGGTACCGGCACGGACGGCACCATGGGCGTGCGCGCCATCAAGGGGGCGGGAGGAATGGTAATGGTCCAGGATCCGGCCACCACGGAGTACGACGGCATGCCCCGCAGCGCCTTGGCCACAGGACTGGTGGACTACAAGCTGGCACCGAGGCAGATGGCTTCCCACCTCCTTTCCTATGTGAACCGGGCCCTGGCCCGACCCCCGGCGCCCCGCACCTCCCGGCCGGTCAAAACGGAATCCGCTTTGAATAAAATCTTCGTTCTGATCCGGACGCACATCGGCCACGATTTTTCCCAGTATAAGCCCTCGACCATCCATCGCCGGATCGAACGGCGCATGGCCGTCCATCAGATCGAGACCCTCGATCAGTATATCCGGTTCATACAGGAGACACCGGATGAGGTGAAAGCCCTTTTCCGCGACCTGCTGATCGGGGTCACCAATTTCTTCCGCGATCCCGATGCCTTCAAGGCCCTGGAGGAAAAAGTGATTCCCAGGCTCTTTACCGGAAAGCCGGCGAATCATTATATCCGGATCTGGATCCCGGGTTGCGCCACCGGAGAAGAGGCCTATTCCCTGGCCATTCTGCTGGCCGAGCACCAGGAATCCCTGAAGCGCAATTACCGCTTCCAGATTTTTGCCACCGACATCGACAGCCGGTCGATTGCCATAGCCCGCAACGGACTGTATCCGGTCAGCATCGCCGCCGACCTTTCCGCGGAACGGCTGGCCCGCTATTTCACTGCGGAACCGGACGGCCTTGCCTTTCGCATCCACAAGAGCATCCGCGACATGCTGGTTTTTTCCGAACAGGACGTGATCCGGGATCCTCCTTTTTCCAAAGTCGATCTGATCTGCTGCCGCAATCTGCTGATTTACCTGAATGCCAGCCTGCAAAGGAAACTCATCCCCCTCTTCAACTATGCCCTGAACCCCGGCGGCTTTCTTTTTCTCGGCTCTTCCGAAACCGTTTCGGAGTTCGCCCACCTGTTTGAAGCGGTAGACAGGAGGCAAAAGATCTTTCAGCACAAAGGGAATCTGAAGGGGATTCACCAGACGCTTCCGGGCGGGTTTCTGCCGCCCATGATGGAAAGAACCGCCTTGCCGCAGCTCCAGGGCAAAGCGCCGGAACTGACCAAAGCTCCCCTCCGGGAACTGACCGAGCATTACCTCCTGCAGGAATATGTCCCTCCCGCCGCCCTGGTGAACGGCAGCGGAGACATCCTCTACTTCCACGGCCGCACCGGTCTTTACCTGGAGCCGGCTCCCGGGGATGCCGGAATCAACAATATCCTCAAGATGGCCCGGGAAGGGCTGAAACACGAACTGGCCTCCGCATTGCACCGGGCCGTAACCGGTCGGGAGCCGGTATGCTGCCCCGGGCTGCAGGTCAAGACCAACGGCGGTTACACCACGGTCAAGATGAGTATTTTCCCGGTGGATTCCGGCCTCCCGGGAACCGGGGACACCCGCCTCTTTTTGATTCTCTTTGAGGCGGCCCCGGAGAAGGGCGAGGACGAAAAGTCCCTTGAGGAACCCCCGCCAGGGGATGAGGAGGTGGATACCCGCATCGCCGCACTCCAGATGGAACTGCGGGCCAAGGAAGAGTATCTGCAGTCGGCCAACGAAGAGCTGGAAACGGCCAACGAGGAGCTGAAATCTTCCAACGAGGAGATGCAGTCGGTCAACGAAGAGCTGCAGTCCACCAACGAGGAGCTGGAAACCTCCAAAGAGGAGATGCAGTCCATCAACGAAGAGCTGGCCACGGTCAATAATGAGCTGCAGGCCAAGGTCGCCGATCTCAGCCGGGCCAACAACGACATGAACAACCTTCTGGCCGGAACGGGAATAGCCACCGTCTTCGTGGATCACGCCCTGCATATCCTGCGGTTCACTCCGGCCGCCACCCGGATCATCAACCTGATCCAGAGCGATCTTGGCCGGCCGGTAGGCCACCTGGCCTCCAATTTGAGCGGCTATGACCGGCTTTTGGAAGATATCCGCGCGGTGCTGGATACCCTGGTGCCGAAAGACGTGGAAGTGCAGACCAGGGCCGGGACTTGGTATGCCATGCGCATCCAGCCTTACCGGACCATGGAAAACGTCATCGAAGGAGCGGTCATCACCTTCGTGGACATCAACCAGCAGAAGCAGATGCAGCTCGATCTGCAGGTGAGCGAAGCCCGGTTCCGCACCCTGGTCCTGGCCTCCTCGGACGCCGTTTACCGCATGAGCTCCGACTGGAAGGAGATGAAGTATCTCCGGGGCATGGATTTTCTACCCGACACCGAGGAACCGAGCCGCACCTGGCTTCAGAAATACATTCCTGTCGAGGACCAGGCCTTCGTGGTGGAGGTCATCCACCGGGCCATCCGGAACAAGGAGGTTTTCGAGCTGACCCACCGCATCCTTCTCCTGGACGGCAGCTATGGAATGACGCTCTCCCGCGCCGTCCCCATGGTGAACGAAAGGGGGGAAATCGTGGAATGGTTCGGAACGGCAAAGGATATTTCCCGCCAGAGCCGGGATCCGAATATTATCCCGAAAGAGGAGCAGCCGTGATCGGAGATCCGGACCCGGATCCGCCCGTCTCTTCGACCGGGCGCAGCAGAAGGTCGGATCCATCCGAACTGCGCCGGAGAGCCGAGGCGGTACTGAAAAGTCCGACCACAGGGGAACCCGGAAACCTGTCGGAGGAAGAAACCTCTCGGCTGCTCCACGAGCTGCAGGTTCACCAGGTCGAGCTGGAAATGCAGAACGAGGAACTCTCCCGCACCCGGGAGGAGCTCGAGATCTCCCGCAACCGTTACTTCCACCTGTATAACATGGCTCCGGTCGGCTACTGCACCGTGTCGCGGCAAGGGCTGATCCTGGAAGCGAACCTGACTATGGCCCGACTCCTTGGCGTCAACCGGGGAGCCTTAATCAACAAGAGGCTCTCTCAATTCGTTCTCCGCGAAGACCAGAATCTTTATTATCTGCAAACCGGTCAGCTCCTGAAGAACGGCCAGCCCCAATCCTTCGTGGTAAGGATGGTCGATGCCGCGGGCCAGCTTCCCTACGTGCACCTGGAAGCCGCCCGGGATGAGGATGAAGGACGGGAAAATGTTCTCCGCATCGTCCTGGTCAACATCACCGAGAGGATCCAGCTGGAGGAAGAGCTGCGCCGGGCCCGCCAGGCTTCGGACGCCGACAGCCGGGCCAAGAGCGAGTTCCTGGCCAACATGAGCCACGAGATACGCACTCCGCTGAACGGCATTGTGGGAATGGCCCAGGTCCTGGAATACAGCCCGTTGAATCCGTCCCAGAAGGAATGCCTGGAGGTGATCCGCTCCTGCTCGGCCAGCCTTCTTTCCCTGATCAATAATGTGCTCGACATGGCCAAGGTCGAATCGGGCAAGCTGGAACTGGAGATCCGTGACTTCAGCCTGAGGACCGGCATCCGCGAGGTCGTCCAGATCCTGGCCCCCCAGGTGGAAAAAAAAGGGCTGCGACTTACCATCGACATTCCCGAAGAAGTGCCGGACTCCCTTTCCGGGGACCCGTTCCGGCTGAAGCAAATCCTGATCAACCTGCTGGGAAATGCCGTCAAGTTCACGGACCGGGGTGGAATTCGCATTGGAGTGGCGATCTGTGAGTCGGGGCCCGGGCAGGTGCGGCTCCTGCTCAACGTGAGCGACAGCGGCATCGGCATCCGGCCGGAGCTGATCGACAAAATCTTCCTGCCGTTCACCCAGGCCGACACGTCCATTACCCGGCAGTACGACGGGACGGGTCTGGGCCTGGCCATCTGCCTCCGGCTGGCGCAGCGGATGGGCGGGAAGATCCGGGCCAGAAGTACCGTAGGCAGCGGCAGCACTTTTTCCCTGGAAGTTCCTTTCGCGTTGAGTAAGTCCACAGCCCGTGAACCCGGCCGCGACGGCACCGGCCGGGAGGCCGTCTCCTGGAGAGGCCCGGCACTGCGTTTTCTGGTGGTGGACGACGAGGAATCGAACCGGAGCGTGGTGGCCCGCATGCTTTCCCTGGCCGGACACAGCGTGGTGGAGTGCGACAACGGAGAGGATGCATTGCGATTATGGGAGCCGGGGGATTTCGACCTGGTCCTGCTGGACATTCAGATGCCGGTCCGCAGCGGCATCGAAGTGCTGCGGACCATGCGCGAAAAGGAAAAGGAGAATCGGCGGCGCATCCCGGTGGTAGCCGTAACCGCACACGCTCTGCAGCAGGAGCGGGAGCAGATGGCCGGCGAGGATTTTGACGGCTTTCTTTTCAAGCCGGTGGAGATAGAGTCGCTCTTCGCCGAGATCAGCCGCTGCCTTCCGAAAGCCCTGCGGGAAAAGGGTATCCCCCCGGAAAGAACTCCGGTCCCCTGAATTCGGAAACCGCGCCCATCAGCGCCTTCTTTTTCGCTATCGCTATCGCAATCGAAATCGAAAAGACCCCTTCGCCGGGTATCGCGTCGCGTTCTTCGTTTCGATCGCGATAGCGAATTAAGTTCGTTTGACGGCAGAGCCTATCGGCTCAGCCAGGCGGCGTAATCCGGTTTGGCTTCGCTCACCACCCACAGCGGCCGAGGGCGGAGCGAGGCGGCCACGTCCGGCAAATCGAAATCGCGCAGCACGCCGGGCAGCACGATCTCCGTAATCCCCTGATGCATGTCGGCCCGCACAATGCCCAGGTACGAAACCGGCGACTTCTCGCAGGCGACGCGGGCGACGCGCGGTTCCAGGGCGGCGGCAAACAGGACCGGAACTGCGCCGATTCCCTTGCCGATCAATGCGATCCGGGAGCGATCCACCTCCGGCCGGCTGCCAAGCCAGTCGAACGAGGCGAGCACGTCGCCGGTCTGCATCCCGGCCATGGTCCGGCCGGTCAACAGGGCGCGCATGCTGGTCTGGTAGACTTTGGAGTAGCCCTCCTTCGCTTCCTTGACCGGCGCGCCTTCCCCCCAGCCGCGCAGGTCCACGGCCAGCACGATCTGCCCGGCACGGGCCAGGGCCGCCGGCACTCCCTCCTCGCCGGCATCGGCCGACTTCCCTTCCGCATTCACATAGATCACCGCCGGCCGGCTTCCCGCCGCGGCCGAAGGCCGGAACAGAAGAGCCGGCAGGGTAATTCCCTCCTCCGGGTAGAGCTCCAGCTTTTCGATGCGATACCCCGCTCTTTCCAACGCCCCGCGGCTTTCCGACCGGGGGACGCCCCGCGCGGCCATCACTCCCAGCCGCCCCCGGAGCAGCGCGGGAATGGTCCCGCCATCCACCCCCTTGCGGGCGGCGCAGAGCTTCTCCGCCAGGGCAACGTTCATCGACTGCACGGTCTGCGCCCCGGAAAGCGAGGTGGCCACCTGCCCGGTCAGCGTGGTGCGCAGCTGCTCGGGGCTGTCGACCGGAAAAGCCGGCTCCGCGCCGTCTTCCTCCTTATTCTGCAGGAAGCGCATGAACCAGCGGTAGGTGGCTTCCCGCCGCGGCTGGCTCCAGCCGTGGGTATCGTCGAATTCGAAGTAGCCCGCCCGGTCGCCCGATTGCAGCAGCGTGAAGATCCTGCGGGCCTCGGCGTAGGTGGCCCGGGCCCCGTCGATCGGAAAGAAATCCCGGATGGCGGTGGCCATGTGGATCGGCTTCGGGGCAAAAGCGATCAGGAAATCCGGAAAATCCAGACCGTCCTTCAGGAAGTTGACGAAGACCTGCTCGGCATCCTGCGGGCCGGGCCCGGACCAGAGCTTTTCCCACGAGGTGAGGTAGCAGCTCGGGGCGGCGGCCGCCAGCCGGGGCTCGAAAGCCGCCAGGTAGGAGCTCTGCGTGCCGCCCCCGGAATTGCCGGTTACTGCGATCCGCGCAGGGTCAACGTCGGGGCGGGTCAGCAGGTAGTCGAAGGCTCGAATCCCGTCCCAGATGAACCAGCGGGCGATATTCGTGCCGGTCAGCAGGCACTGGATCCCGGCCATGGAGTGCTCCCCGGTCCCGCCTCCCGGAAGCCGCGGCCGGCCGGTGGCCGGATCGAGAAACTCCAGACGCTCCCCCTGTCCCGGAGGATCGTAGGCCAGGACCAGAAACCCTCTCCTGGCCAGAGACACCCAGCCCCGCTGGTACAGCTCCGCCGCCTTGCCGTCCGCGCTGTGCCCGGCGGTCCCCAGCACGGCCGGGTAGGGCGGCCGGCCGCCTTTCGGCACAAAGACGCAGGCGGTGACGTAAAATCCGGGCTGGCTTTCGAAAATCAGCTTCTCCACCCGGTAGCCGTCCCGGTCCAGCGTTCCGGTGATCCGGGCGTTCAGGGGAGTCTTTTCCGGAAATCCGCCGATCTCCTCCAGCAGGGTGCGGCGAATGTACTCCTGCCGGGCCATGACCCCGGCGGCATCCCGGATCCGGCCGACGGCGGCGGCCCGGGCTTCCCATTGGGTGCGGGCTACGGTAGTCAGGTAGGCGTCCGTCATCCCTTCCAGACCGGCGGTAACCTGCAGGGACTGGCCGGCGCAGAGAACCGCGCCGGCCAGCCAGACGAGTGCGAACAGGGTTTTCATTTTCAAAACAGCACCTTCAATCCGAATTGAATGATACGGGGATCGCCTGCCGACTCGATTTTTCCGAAGCGGGCAGACACGTTCTGCGTGGCATACGGGTTGGAAAACCGCGGGGTATTGAACGTATTGAAAAGTTCGGTCCGGAACTGGACGCGTACCTTATCGTTGACCGGAAAGACCTTCATGAAGCCCATATCGAAGTTGATGGTCCCGGGCCCGTAGAGCAGGTTGCGCGGCGCGGTTCCGAAAGTCCCCTCGCGGTTGGCGGTAAAGGCCGCGGTGTTGAAAAACTGGTTGATCCGCTCGGTGCGCGAGCGGTTGGAGGAGAGCACCGGATCGCCGATCAGGTCGGCGCGGTTGGCCCCGAGGCCGGAGTAGGCCCGGTCCACGCCGGAGCTGACCGAGAAGGGATATCCGGCGGCGATGGTGGAGATACCGCTGTACTCCCAGCCCCCGGCCACGGCGCGCAGCAAACGGCTCTGCCCGGTCAGCTTCGGCAGCGCCCAGACGTGCGAAACGATCAGCCGGTGCTTGACGTCGAAGTCCGAAACGCCGCGGTTGGCGGCCAGGTTCATGGGGATGGTCTGCGAGGCGTTCTGCGGGGTCTGATCCGCCGAGGTCTCGTCGATGGACTTGGAGAAGGTGTAGTTGGCCTCGAAGGAGAAGCTGTTGCTGACCCGGCGCTCCAGCGAGAACTGCAGGCCGTGGTAGCTGGAGCTGCTGTCGGCGTAGGTGATCAGGATGCTGGCGAAGTCCTTGTAGGGCCGGCGCTGCTGGATGTTGCCGGTGGTGGCCCCGGCGGCGTAGCGGGCGTAATTGATGTCGTCGGTGTAGCTCAGCCGGCGACCGAGGTTGCCGATATAGCTCATCCGCGCCACCATGTTGCGCATCACTTCGCGCTCCAGGGTCAGGTTGAAGGTTTCCATGTAGCTCGGCCGGAAGTTGTTGGCGAAGGAGCCGAAGCTGCCGAGAGGCGTGTAAAAGACCGAATCCTGCGGCGGGTTGAACGGCGCAAAGCTCGACGGGAAGGGGTTCCCGGCCCCGGCATAAGGATCCTCGAAGCGCACCCCGTTGCGGGTCACCTGCGGGCTGAACGGAGCGGCGTTGACGAAGCCGTTGTACAGCACTGTGAACTGCGGGTTCCAGAACAGGCCGAATCCGCCGCGCACCACCGACTTGCCGTCCGGCGTGCGCCAGGCAAAGCCCAGCCGGGGAGCGATCTGCCACAGGTCGCGGTTGAAGCCTCCCTCCGGACATCCGGGATCCCCGGCGTTCAGGTAGCCCGCGGGAGCCTTGGGGAAGCGGGTGGAAGCCGCCCCGGGAACAAAGCACTGGGTGCGCCCCAGGACGTCATGAAAAGGAACCATCGGATCCCAGCGCAGCCCGAGGGTCAGGGTCAGGTTCCGCGTGGCGCGCCAGGTGTCCTGGCCGAAGAATCCGTAGCGCGTGCCGTACAGCTCCTTGTACTCTCCGCCCCCCTGGTCGAACTGGTACACTTCTCCGATCATAAAATCGGAAAAGGCGTTTCCGGTGATGTTGCCGTTGAAGTTGAACAGGCCCATGGTGCGGAAGTCGTTCTTGATGTCGTTCCTGGAGCGCAGCACCTCTCCGCCGAATTTGAACTCGTGATTGCCGGCCACGTGGGTGGCGGTATCGGTGATGTGCACGTCGTAGTCGTTCTTGTCATAGTTCCAGCCGGGCCGAGCCAGGAAGCCGCCGGAAATGTTGACGTACACCGATGGCGGTGTCTTCACCGCAATCCCCTTCACCCCGGCCTGCTGGAAGTTGATCGGCAGCTGGATGGCGGCCCAGTCGTTGAAGGTGCGCCGCCAGCGGTAGGCGAAGGTCAGGCTGTTGATCCACTGCGGCGAGAGAATATAAATATCGCTGACCGTCAGCTGGTTGTAGGGCTGGGTAGAGCGTCCCACCTCGGAAGTGTACATCGAGGCCAGGTCGTTCTGGTTGCCGGTGAAGGGCCGCTCGAAGCGCTGCCGGAAATAGCGGCCCATCAACCGGTGGGCGCCCAGGTTGGCATCGACTTTGGCGGTCACTTCATCTTCCCGGTTTCGGCTGGGCACGCCCACGAAGCGCTGTCCGTCCGCGGTGCCCGGGTCGGGGATATACTTGAGCAGCGCCAGGGCCACCGCGCTGAGGCGGGCGGCGGGAATCTGGTTGCCGGGGAAGGGCAGCTTGGTGAGGGGGTCGATCAGGGCACGGGATACGGAAGAAAAATCCCCGCGCCGCATGGCGGCGGTGGGCAGAAACTGCCGGGTCAGTTGCGGATCGCTGCGGGTGCGGGTTCCCTGGTAGCTCCCGAAGTAGAAGAGGCGGTCCTTGATGACCGGCCCGCCGATGGTGCCGCCGAACTGCGAGCGCTTCAGGGAGTCGCGGCGGGCGGCAAAGAAATTCCGGGCGTTGAATACGCCGTTGCGCAGGAATTCGAAAGCCGAGCCGTGCATCTGGTTGGTTCCCGACTTGGTCACCACGCTCATCACCGCGCCGGTGGCGTTGGCGTATTCGGCGCTGAAGTTGCTCTTCTGCACGCTGAACTCCTGAACGGCATCCGGATTGGGAAAGACTCCGCTGTAGTTGCGGTAGGAGTCGGTGTTCATCCCGCCGTCCATCAGGAAATAGACGCCGCTCTGGCGGCTGCCGTTGACCACGAAGGCGTCCCCTTCGCTGGTCCCGGAGGAGCGCTGGATGACGCCGGCCTGAATGGACATCAGCTGGGTCACCTGCCGCCCGTTGAGAGGCAGATCGACGATGCGCTGCTGGTCAACCAGGCCCCGGATGGCGCCGGTCTGGGTTTCGAGCAGCGGGGCGGCATCGGTCACCGTGACCGTTTCGGTGAGAGCGCCGACCGACAGGGATACGTCGATGGTAGCGTTGTCATTGACCGCCAGGGTGATCCCGGACTGCACGAAGCGCTGGAACCCTTCTTTTTCCACTTCCACCTGGTACTGCCCCACGGGCAGCAGCGGGAAAGAGTAGGCCCCTTCGCTTCCGCTGTCGCGTGTCTGGCGGAAGCCGGTCTGGGTGTTCACCACCGTTACCCTGGCACCGGGAACCGCGGCACCGGAGGAGTCCTTGATCGTTCCGACCAGCTTGGCGGTCGCCTGGGAGAAGCTGTCCGGAACCGTGAAAAGAAAGGCGGCCAGAATCAGAAAAACCCACTTCATTTTGGTCGTGTTCATTTTCCTTTTACCTCCTTGTGGCTCTTGCGGGGGGTTGTTTTCACATGAAGAAAGATAATCACAGAAGCAAGGCATTTGCAAATCTGATCTTATCCGGGAACCGGAAGGGGAAAAAGGATACTTTTTCTGAAATTCGATGAGAATTTTTCTTAGGGGCCCCGGAAAACTGTCATCCTGAACGAAGCGCAGCGCAGTGAAGGATCCCGTTCGTAATGGTTTCTTTTCATAAAGGATACAGGTTTCCCAAGGAGGAGATCCTTCGCTGCGCTCAGGATGACAGTTTAGGGAAAACGGATTTTTCACGAACGCACCTTTCTTGATGCGTTCGCAAAAAGTCGATATTTCTTTTTGGTCTGCCGTCCCGACAGGGAATTGCGTGTGTACCGCTCGGGACGAAATAGTGCAGATCGTACCGTTGTGCTCCGGCCTTGCCTTGCCTTGTCAGGCCTCGCGTAATCCGGCACAGGACTGTGATTCCGAGGCATAGTCCCGTCAGGAACGGCAAGATTTTAGCCCGGCAATTTATTGCCGGGGTGGCTTCA
>CAINFC010000076.1 GCA_903847975.1 uncultured Acidobacteriota bacterium
AGGCGGCTTCATTGGTATTCAATTCCACGCTGGATACGAGACAATTGTTCTGGAAAGCCCTCTCCCGAAGGAGCCGAAAAAAATGGGTTTTCCCGGAACCCCAGGAACCGCATACAAAGCGTATGATCCCCTGAAAGTCGACCTGCTTCAGGTGTCGTTTCTCGATTCCCTCGATGAGCTCCTCGTTTCCCACCGAATACCTGGAAACGCCATACCTTGGCGGTGTTCCTTTTCGCAGCGATTCCAGGATTCTCACGGAGAGGTTTTGTTCGTCCATTCTCTACTCCTTCCCAAACAAGATGAGGTTGATATAGCCGCGACCGCCCGCGGGCAGCATCCCCTGGTTCGTATCCTTGGTCTGCTGGAAATCGATTTTTCGCCCGTCGACATGGAACGGTCCTTTTTCCATGAGCCGGGACACGTCCACCAGGAACTCATCGGAACGAAATCCCTTTTCATTCTTGCCCAGACGGGCGGTGATCTGCCGGATGCCTATGGAATCGCCGTCCTCTCTGTTCTCTTTTTTAAGGATTTGCAGGTACTGCTTGCGGAGTTTCTTCAGAAACCTGGGACCGTCGAAGTTCCGGCCGAACACTCGCTGATGATGCAGCTGGACCATGCGGATTACCGTATGGATATCGGCGGGAAAAAGCTCCAGGCGTCCTTCGTGATCCGACAATTTCGCCATACCTTTGACTTCATTCAACTCCAGAAGAAAAAAGCCTTTTTCAAAGGTGTATCGCGGATGTCGGCTCTCCATGTCGATCGGCAGATTCGCCTCGCGGCAGGCAGCCTCCAATAGGCTCGGGTACCTTCTTTTAACCGTGTCGCAGGTAGCCTTGGCGGCTACGGCTATTTCCTGCAGCTGTTTCCCGATATTTGGACTTCCTTCCGGCAAGGCATCCCACAATGCCTTTTCCTTTTCGATCCACCAGGCGATATGGAAGCAGAGATCCTGTTCCATATATTGGATGAGCCGTTCCCAAAAGTCCTGCAGGCGAGAGGCCTGTTCCAGTTGCGCTTTTACCGCGTTCGTTCGTTGCGCAGCCCGAGCCAGGTTCTGTTGAACCGCCAGCCGGCATTCCTCGGAAATGTTCAAGGACATTCGTAAGTCGCCTCCAGGATACATCCATGAAAGGGCTCTCCGGAATTTGGAAATTTCGAAGACCCCGGAACTTCTGTACAACGGTACAAACTATGTTTTCTTCAATTTAATGCAGGACCTCCCATAAATCAATTTTTTCCCTTTTTATTTCGCAGCGTCGATAGTGATCTCCCCGATCTGCTCCTCGCTGCTGGGCTTCTCCAGCCGCAGCATGAGGACCTGTTTCTTTTCCTGTTCGCGGCCGTAGTCGGTAAAGACGGTGGCCGTTACGGTGCAGGGTCCGCAGGTGGTGACCTGGCGCGACCCGTAGTAATGAGCCTTTATGGTGTAAACCCCGGGGAGAGCCCGCCGCAGCACATATTCCTCGGGTCCGTATCCTTGCCTGAAATCAAGGGAGACGAGTCCACCCATCGCCGTCCGGTTGTGACCGTAATACGCGTGCTCCCCATCGGGCTCAAAGACGTGAAGATCCACATCGGTGAGATCGCTATCCCAGGAAAGGCTGATGCGGATATCCAGGTCCAGGTTCTTTCGCAGGCGCGAGTCGATCTGTTCCGGCGCGGGAATGCCCTTTTTGCCGGCAAGAAAGAGGAGACGGTTCAGTTCCATCAGGGCGATGATTTCGATTTCCGGGAAATGGGGCCAGGACCGGGAGACCACCTCATACAGAAGTTCCATGGCCCGCAGGGCATCTTCTGCGTTGCCCAAGGATTCCCAGCGAAGGCCCAAAGCCAGCCCCAAATCGCGAAAAGACTGGGGCTCGTCGGGTCTCTGCTTATAAATCTGCTCCAGGATGGAAATCGCTTCGTCCAGTTCATCGGCATTCTGAAGCCGCCAGGCAACCATCCGCAGCAGAGGCGCGTCGTCGTACCCAAGTTCCAGGAGATTGGAAAGAATCCGCATGCCGAGGATCGTTTCCTTTTGCGAAAAAAAGTAGTCGGCGGTATCGAAAAAGAAGCTGGGACTTTGGGTGTAGCTCCGCCGCTGATCCAGGTAAGTTCGGTACGCCTGATCCAGGCGAGCTTTCCGGATAACATCCATGTAGGACGCATCCGGCTCCCAGGGTTTGCTAGAGCTCGTTCCGCCGGCGGTCCGGTCTTCTTCTGCCGTTTCTTCCGCCCCCCCCTGGAAGCTAGCCCGTGGAGTTAAGCAGCGGCAGATACGTTCTTCCGGAGCTTCGGACAGGCAGAAGTCCTCACTGATTTCCATCAGTAATGGTTCTCCTCGTGAAAACCTTGGAAGTGATTCCGCTATCGGCATCCCAAGTTCCTCTTCGCGGCGACGCTTCAGCTTTTTATTTTTCTCACGAAAATCCTTTTCCCACCAGGCCACTCTTGCCTTCCACAATTCGATAACATGTTCCAGATGCTTCTCTTTTCTGTCATGGATTATCGCCTTCTCTTCCTCCTGACATTCCTTAAATTCCATAACCATTTCGGGCCGGGAGGGCGGCGGCTCCACATCGTATTCCAGGTACTGGTCCAGGTCTTCCAAAACCAGAAGGGAGGTTCCCGGTGTTACCAGACCGTAGGTGCGTCCGAGCTGCAGCAGTCTTTCCGAGGGTTCTTCCCGTTCCAAAGCTGCTTTTTGGGCTTCCTGCCCCGCCCAGGATCGGGAAAGGATACGCCCCGGCTGTGCGGCGGCGGCATGAATTTCCAACAGTTCTGACGTCGATGTTCCGGCTGTCCCCAGTCGGACCTGTCCCGAATCGGAAACC
>CAINFC010000077.1 GCA_903847975.1 uncultured Acidobacteriota bacterium
AGACTTTTTACGAGATTGTCCTCCCTGATGGCTTCGCAAAAAGTCCTAAAAACACCCGAAAACAAACTTACAAACCAAAGCCGTTTTGAGTTCAGCCTTTAGGCTGCGCGCTGCAAGCAGAATTCCGCTTGTGCTACGCAAGCTGAAGCTTGTACTCTGAACAAAGAAGACTTATGCGAACGAATCAGAAAAAGCGGCTACCCGGAGGGCAGCGCGTCCTTTCCGATCAGCGGCTGGCGCTTCCGGTAAGGATAATCCTTGCGCAGCGGATGCCCTTCGAACTCCTCGTACATCAGAATCCGCCGGAGATCCGGATGCCCCGAAAACCCGACGCCAAACATGTCCCAGGCTTCCCGTTCCAACCAGTTGGCCCCGGGGTACAGGGAAGCCAGGCTGGGAACCAGGGGGTTCTCCTCGAGGACCGGAACCCGGAGGCGCAGACGGTAACTCCAAGCTAAAGAAAGAAAGTGGTAAACCACCTCGAATCTCGGCGTACGGGGGGAGTGATCCACCACCGTGAGGTCCACAAGCATTTCGAACCGCAGCTCCGGCTCCTGCTGCAGGAAGGCAACCACCTCCAGCAACGATTCCCGGGGAATGCAGAGGGTGTCTTCTCCCTGCGGATTCGGAACCTCCACAATGGCAGGAGCGAATTTCGCTTTGATTTTTTCCAGTATCGAGCTCAAGCTTGCCTTCCTTCCAAACTACTTTTTTCTGCCGGACCGCCGGCCTTTTTCGATTGCTTCCATGAAACGGTAACTTACCATGCCGCCAAATGCAAGAGGTCGCCTGGCCTCAAGACCACCGGCCCACCGCTTTCTTCGGGAATTCCCTTCTCTTCCGGCTTGCAATTCCGAAGGGGAAGCCCCATAATTTTTTCAGGCTTCCAACTTTTACACAGCCGGACATCCGGGAAGTGGCAGCACGGACGAAAAACATGACGAAACATTTCCTTGCAGAAGACCTGAGCCGGTTGCAGCGCCTGGCCCGGGAATCCAAGCGGTTGCGGGCCAACCAAAACTTTCATCCGGAGGCGACAGACCCGATTCAGCGCTTTTTCAACGCCCTGGAGCCGTACAGCTACATTCGCCCCCACCGGCACGTCGACCCCCCCAAATGGGAGCTGCTGCTGCTGGTCCGCGGGGCCGGAGCGGTTTTGCTCTTCGACGAACGGGGAAAGGTGGACAGAATCCTGGAGCTGGACTCTGCAAGCGGGAATCTGGCGGTGGAAATTCCCCCGGAAATCTGGCACACCCTGGTGGCGAGACAGTCCGGAACCGTTTTTTTTGAGCTGAAGCCAGGCCCTTACGCTCCCTTTTCCGACAAGGATTTCGCGCCCTGGTCCGCCCCGGAAGGAACGGAACGTGCCGACCGGCTCGGACTCTGGTTTCGACAGGCTTCTCCCGGGGAGCAACCGCCACAGATGCCGGACGAACCGGCGCAAACGGCCTTCCCTTCCTCCTGAGGCAGACCCTTCTTTCCCGACGGACCTTTTCATCAGGGTAAACCCATGAAGATCGATCACAAGATTCATAACGACATTGTCATCCTGTCTCCTTCCGGCGAAATGCGTTCCGGGAGAAACGAAAATCTCCTGCACCAGGAAGTGTCCCGGCGGATCAAAGAGGGCAACAAAAAATTCCTCTTCGACATGGCGGATGTCCCTTACATGGACAGCGCCGGGCTGGGAGTCGTATTGCGCTGCTACACCTCCATCCGCAAATCCGGCGGGGTAATGAAGCTCACCCACCTTAGCGAACGCGTGCTGGAGATCTTTCAAATTACCCGCATGTCCAATCTGATGGACTGGTATACGGATGAAGAAAAGGCTCTGAAGGCTTTTGCTTCCAAAGCGCGTTAGCCGCCCTTTTCTTACCCCGCTATCCGATTTTTTTCTTCCAGGAGACCGCTATGAGCTGGCCCCGGTCCGACCGCCGTCATTTCATGAAATCCGTTTCTTCCGCCGGCGCCACCGCCTGCTGGGACCGGCAGAGCGCTGTGCCGGAGGCGCCGGCCGCCGGTCAAAAGCCCACCGGGTCTCCCGGCGAGGCCGAAGGCGAAAGCCGCCTGGACTTTTCCCCCGCGCGCTGGATCTGGTACCCATCGCAGCGCTGCCTGCAGAACACCTTCATCCTGTTCCGGAGAAAGGTGGAAATCGGCCGGCCCCTGCGACGGGCCCAGGGATGGATTCTGGCAGACAGCCGCTATCTGCTGACCGTCAACGGGCAGCGGATACAATGGGGGCCGGCCCCTGCAGACCCCCGCTGGCCCGAAGCGGACCCCCTCGACCTGGCGCCCTTCCTGAAACAAGGGGAAAACGTGATCGGCTGCCAGGTTCTGTTTTACGGGCAGGGGGACGGCACATGGCCCATGGGCAAGCCCGGCTTTCTGTTCCGCCTGCCGCTGGAGTTCGAGGACGGATCCATCCGGCTGCTGCTTTCCGATCCGCAGTGGCAGGCTCATCTGGCCCGCTCCTGGAAGCCCGGTCATTACAAGCGCTGGTTTCTGCGCTCGCTGCAGGAGGATTTCGACGCCCGCCATTACCCTTACGGCTGGGATCAGCCCGGGTTCGCCGCAGGGCCGGACTGGCTCCCCGCCATGGCTTTGGAGGGGCCGGCCGACAAGCCGTCCGTCTGCACCTCTTTCCCGGAATACATGCTGGAAATCCGCGGGCAGGCCGAACTCTGCTCCCTCCAACCACGGCAGATTCCCCTGTTGAAGGAAACGGAGGTGCCGGTAAAAGGCCTGGTGGAATCCTTCTGGATCGACTGGCGGAGGCCGGCTGAGGAATATTTCGAATGCCTGCCCCCGGACTCCTTTCGGGCGGTGCGCGCCGAGGTGGCCCAGGAAACCGCCCCGGGCCAGTGGGTTCTGGAACTGCCGGAAAAGCGAGGGGCGGCCCTCACCTTCGAGTTCCAGGAGCAGCTGGTTGGCTGGCCCTTCTTCCAGATCGAGGCCCCGGAAGGCACCCAGATCGAAATGCTGGTTCACGAAGCCCACCAGCCGGGCGGCCCGGTGCTGATCAATTCCCACTTTCATTCCTGGACCCGCTTCCGCTGCCGGGCCGGGAAAAACCGGTTCGAAACGTTCGACTTCGAAAGCCTGCGCTGGCTTCAGCTTCACGTGCACGGCGCCACCGGCCGGATCCGGATCTGGGGTATCGGGTTGCGCCGCCGGGTGTATCCCTGGCCCCGGACGGCAACGGTCCGCCTGTCGGACCCGGCTCTGCAGCGGCTGATGGACGCCACTTTGCTCACCCTGGACAATTGCGCCCAGGACATCCTGGTGGACGGCATGGCCCGGGAGCGGCAGCAGTACAGCGGCGATTGCGGGCACCAGCTGCACGCCATCTTCTACGCGTACGGCGAACAGCGGCAGCCGGCGCGCTATTTGCGGACCTTCAGCCAGGGGATGACCGTGGACGGCTACTTCCTGGATTGCTGGCCGGCTTACGACCGCATGGCCCGGCTGATGGAGAGGCAGCTGCAGCTGACCGGCTGGGGCCCCATCCTGGACCACGGGGTCGGCTTCAACTTCGATTGTTATTATTACTACCTCTACAGCGGAGACCGGCAGGCCCTGCGGGAGCCTTTTCCCCGCCTGGTCCGTTTCCTGCGTTATCTGCAGAGCATCCAGGGAAAGGACCGCCTGCTGCCGGTTGAAAACATAGGAATTCCTTCCGTCTGGATCGACCACGTGGCCTACCGCCGGCCAGGGCACAAGCAGTGCGCTTTCAACCTCTACGCCGCCGCCATGCTGGAGCACGCCCTGGCGCCCTTGTGCCGCGCTTTGGGGGAAGACCGTCTGGCGGCGACCGCCGCCGGTTTCGGCAGCCAGCTGCGGCAGGCCTGCATCGAAAAATTCTGGAGCCCGCAGGACCAGCTGTGGGTGGTCAACCTTCCCTGGATGGAAGCAGAGAAGGAGCGCCGCACCTGCGACCGTTCCCTGGCAACCGGCGTGCTGTTCGATCAATTCCCGGGCCAGCGGACCCAGGCGGCCTTGGCCATGCTCGCCGACTGTCCACCGGAAATGGGACTCTCCTATCCTGCCAACGCCGGCTGGCGGCTCTGGGCTCTATGCAAAGGAGGCCGGGCGGACGTGGTCCTGAAGGATCTTCGCACCCGGTGGGCGACCATGCCGTCCGTTCTGCAAAATAAGACCCTGCAGGAGGACTGGACGGCACGGCCGGATTCGGGCTCGCAATGGAGCCACTGCCCGGTGGCTCCCATCTATATTCTTTTTATGGGGATCGCCGGAATTCTTCCCCGTGAACCGGGGTTCCGGCGCTGCCGGATCCGACCGCAGCTGGCCGACCTCGAATCGCTGGAGCTCATCGCCTGGACGGCGCAGGGACCGCTGCATTTTCGCGCGGAAGGCCGGGCGGGTAAACGCACGCTGGTCCTGAACCTCCCTGCCGGATGCGAGGGGGAACTGGCGCTGCCTCCCGGCGAAGAGCCCGGGCTGGAGCCGATCGCCGCACTGAGCACGCCCGACTTTTCGGTCTACCGGCTTCCGGCCGGCAAGGAAAGCCGCGTTCTTCTGCGTCGCTCCTAGCCCGCCAGCCGGGCTAGTTCTTGGGAGGAGGTCCCTTGGGCTCCCGCTGCGGAGGCCGGTCCGGGGGGGGGTCCGGCCTGCTTTTCCGGAAAGCAACCATAACGTCGTGCAGCTTTTTTCTCTGGTCGGGAGTCATGACGTTACGAACACCCAGGCGGAAGTGAAGAATCTTTTTCTCCAGATCTGCCCGAAGCCGGTACAGGCGGTCCAGCTTTTCTCCATAAACCTGCTCATCCACTGCGTCCGCTTCAAAAAGGGAATGCAGCTCCTTGTGGCGCGAATCGATTTCCGCCTTAAGGTCCACCAGCTCTTTCCGGGAGCCGGTCCACAAGGTTTCGATGGTTCGGACCTGGTCGGCCGATATGCCAACCTGGGAGACTATTTTTTGATCCGCCCACCACTTGAACTGTATTTCCGCCCCGGGATTCGGCCCCTGTGCGCGGCAAAAGCAGATCGGGGCCGAGGACAACAGAAACACAAAAACAGCAATTAGTTTACGCAAGATCGATTGGCTCCATTATCCAGGTTCTCCGCTCGGGAGAATCGGGGGAATTGTAGGGTTCATCCACCGGTGCCGCCGAAGGAATTTCATCATTCACCAGGATCCAGGCATCGAAGGCTTCCAGTTCTTCCGTTGCCTCCACCGCATCGCTTTCTCTCAGGTTTTGCAGAAGGAGATTATCTTCATCTTTTTGCAGGCTCAAGGTGGAGATGTCGGGCTGCCAGGAGGGATGGAAGCGCAACAGCAGACTTCCGCCCACCAGCAGCGCCAGAGCGATTACGCCCACCGAAACCGGCCGCCACAAGGGAAAAAACAACTCCAGATGGAACCAGTCCCGCAACGGGCGGACCGGGAGAGATTTCGGAGATCTGGCCTTGGCCCAGAATCGGTCCTGGAATCCGGCGGAGGGCTCAATGCCCTTCCAGGCATCCATCCATACCCAGACCTTGTCCATTTCCTCCTGAAACTGTCGGCAGGCCCGACAGGAAGACAAGTGAGCATGAGCTTCCCGGGGCAGAGTATCGCCCGATTGAGCTTCTGAGAGCAACAGCTCTAAATCTTTGCACTTCATGATCGCGTTTCCTCTGAAGGACAGGCAGTTACGCAAATAAATGATTTCGCCCTGATTTATAATGAAAAAGTTCTTGATTCCGAATTCTGCAGGAATGGCTGCAGGCGCTCCCGGAGACGCAATTTCCCTCGATGAATCAGCGTCTTTACCGCCCCCTCGCCGCAACCCATTACTTCGGCAATTTCGCGGTAGGAAAGCTCCTGGTATTTTCTCAGCAACAAGGCTGTCTTTTCCTTTTTAGGTAAACCTTCGATTGCGGAGATTAAGGTTCTCTCTTTTTCCTCGACCTGTAGCCTATCCAACACGGAAGTCCTCGGATCTGGGATCTCGTCGGGCGGGCCGGAGAAATCTTCTTCCTGCTTTCCCACCTTGGACCAGAACCACGGCCGCCGTTTTCGCCGACGCAGCTCGATCAGGCACAGATTAGTAGCAATGGTATACAGCCACGGAGACAACCGCGCACTCGGCTGGAACGTATCCTTGGCTTTATATACTCTGAGAAACACCTCCTGGGTTATTTCTTCGGCTTCACCCGCATTATGCAACCAACGATAGGCGTAATTGAGAATGGGCTGCTGGTATTTTCCCATGATCTTCTGCATGGCGGCATCGTCTCCACCTTGCAATTTTTGCATCCATTCCGTTTCTTCTCCCCATTGCTCCATAGCACCAATTACTATAACTTCATTATTATCCAATTAGTTTCACTTTTTTTACCCGGGGTGTTAGTGATAGCATTTTCCCAGTCTTAAAGAAACACCGGAGCCATGAATTCGATTTTATCACTGATTCGGCCTTTTAGAAGCATTCGAAGCCGGATTCTGGCTTTTGTCATGATCATCAGCCTTACTCCCCTGGTCGGGCTCTCCCTGTTCTTCTATTTTCAGGCCCGGGAGAGGGTTACCGAGGACCGCAGCCGGCTCTTTCTGGAGCAGATCGCCCAGGATACGGTGGACAAAATCGACCTGACCCTACTGGAAAAAAGGCAATCGGTACGTTCCATCACCTCCTCTCTTTCCATTCATCTGGCCTCGGAAAGCCCCCTGGCGCTGGAATACCTGCTCAATGACCTGTGCCAGATTCACGAGGTGTTTGACCTGTTGTTTATTGTCGATGTCCGTGGCCAGATTGTGGCTGCCAATACCATGGACCGCCTGGGGAACGACATGACCGAACCGGTTCGGAGCAAGCTGAAAAACTGCCTGCTGAGCGATTTCCCCGAGGAAAAAAAGCGACTGGAAGGCGCTTTGTCCGGACAATCGATCCAGGCCGACTGGTATCAGTCCGCCCTGGTTCGGCTGGTCTATGACTACAGCCGCTCGGACCTGGCCCAGCAATACCAGATCGCTTTCGGAGAACCCCTGGTGGATCCGCGCACCCGCAAGCTGGCCGGGGCGTGCTATGCCATTATGAACTGGGGCTTCATTCAGGATATCCTCGACACCGTGGAGAGGGATCTGAGCCGGCTGCAGTTTCCCAGCGGGTACGCCTTTCTTTTCCAAAGGGACGCCAATACGGTTATCGGACACAAGTACCGCCGGAATCGCGCCCTCCCGGACTTCAACAATAAGCTGTCGTCCCTGAACTACTACGCCACACGGCTGGTGGAGGACCACCGCCTCCAGGGCATGCAGGACGCCATCCGCCGAGGCGACCGCTGGTTCCGTTACGAATTTCCGGCGAGCCAGCAGAAAATCTGCGGCCTGGCCAAGGTGGGGAATAATGCCTTCAGCTGGATTTGCGGCGTCGGCATCGAAGATGAGGATATCTTCCGCCCCCTGCAGCTGCTCAAGTGGGCCGCCATCCTGACCACCATTGCCCTGGCGGCGATTGTGGCAGCCCTGACCTACCTTTTGACGGAAGGAATCACGGTTCCCCTGCGCCACCTGACGGACACCGCCCAGGAAATGACGCAGGGTCATCTGGATCAGAGGGTGGAAATCTCCTCGGGGGATGAAATCGGCCTGCTGGGAAGAGCCTTCAATGAAATGGCCACCTCTCTGGCGCAGCGGGACGAGCAGCTGCAGGAATGGAACCGGAGCCTGGAATACAAGGTGCAGGAAAGAACTGACGCCCTGGCCCGGTCCAAGGAAGCCCTGCAGCAGGCGTATGTCGAACTGCAGAGTGCCCAGGATCAGCTGGTGCACTCCGAAAAAATGGCCTCTCTGGGCCGGCTGGTGGCGGGTATCGCCCATGAAATCAAGAATCCGCTTAATTTCATTTACGGGAATACGGGCTTTCTGGAAAAGTATGTCGATCAGCTGGTGGAATATACGCACCGTTTAGGCAATCTGCCTTCCCTTTCCGACGGGGACCGGAAGACGATCGAAAAGCACAAGACGGAAATCAACCTTCCCTTCCTGCTGGAAGACATGAAGAACCTGATCCAGAACTTCAGTGAAGGTGCGGTGCGGATCAACAATATCGTGCGCGACCTGCGTTCCTTTTCGCGGATGGACTCCGACCCGGTCATGGAAATTGACCTGCATCAGGGCCTGGACCTGGCGCTGACGCTGCTCTCCAATACCATGCGGGAGCCGATACGCGTGCACAGGGAATACGGGCCGGTCCCCCGGATCCAAGGCTACCGGGGAAAAATCGACCAGGTTTTCCTGAACCTTCTGGCCAATGCCGCGGAGGCCATGGAAAAGGAAGGAGACATATGGATTCGCACCTCGACAACCCCGGAAGGCTGGGCCAAAATAGAAATAGAGGATACCGGTGTCGGCATCTCGCGTGAGAACCTGAGCAAGATTTTCGAGCCGTTTTTTACGACCAAGCAGATCGGGAAGGGAACCGGCCTGGGACTAAGCATCAGCTATGGAATCATCCAGCAGCATCAGGGAAAAATCACTGTCTTCAGCAAGGGAATCGGGATGGGCACCACTTTTGTTCTGCTGCTGCCCCCGGAGCCCATCCCAAAGGAAAAAGCGTAATCATGAAATCCAAGCATATCGTTCTGATCGTGGATGACGAGCCCGCCAACCTGCAAAAACTGCGCCGCGCCCTGATGTCGGAATACCAGGTGGTCGAAGCGAAAAATGCCGCGGAAGCGCTGAGCATCCTGGAAGATCTGAAGCTTTCCGCCATTATCACCGATCAGCGCATGCCGGGAATGAAGGGGGTGGAGCTCCTGGAGCATGCCCTGCGCATCCAGCCGATGTGCATGCGCCTGATCCTGAGCGGGTACACCGAAACCGAAGACCTGATCGAAGCCATGAACACCGGCCGGGTTTACAAGTATATTACCAAGCCGTGGGAGCCGGAGAGACTGCTGGCCGATCTTAATTCCGCCATTCGCCATTACGAGCTGCTGCAGGAAAATGAACGGCTGCAGTCGGAGCTGCTCAAGGCCAAGGAAAGGCTGGAAAGGGAAAACCTGCAGCTGCGCAAGGAGATGGAAAAGGAGTCGCCTTATGGCAGCATCGTATTCCGGAGCCGTGCCATCGGCAAAATCCTGGAACTCCTGGATCGGGTTATTCCCACCGACTCCACGGTCCTCATCCAGGGAGAAACCGGTACAGGGAAGGAGCTGTTCGCCCGGTATATTCACCGCAACAGCCCCCGCAGGGATCGGCCGTTCCTGGCCGTCAATTGCGGCGCCGTCCCCCGGGAGCTGATCGAGAGCGAGTTTTTCGGACACCGCCGCGGTGCTTTTACCGGCGCGGGGAGCGAAAAGCGCGGCTATTTCGACGCCGCCGACGGAGGCACCATTTTCCTGGACGAAATCGGGGAAGCGCCGCCGGAATTGCAGGTCAAGCTCTTGCGGGTCCTGCAGGAAGGGGAGATCATGCCGGTCGGGGCCCTTAGCCCCCAGAAAATCGAGGTCCGCGTGGTGGCCTGCACCAACCGGGATTTGAAAACCGAGGTGGAGGCCGGAAGATTCCGCCAGGATCTCTTTTTCCGCCTGCACGTGTTTACCATCGAGATCCCGCCCCTTCGGGAAAGAAAAGAGGACATCCTTCCGCTGGCGGAACATTTTATGGAAACCGCCTGTCGGCGGCTGCAGAAACCGATGCAAACCCTTTCGGCGGAGGTCTGTTTGACCCTGCAGGGCTATTCCTGGCCGGGAAATATCCGGGAGCTGAAGAATGAAATGGAGAGGCTGGCAGTCCTGACTCCCGCCGGATCCCAGGCGGAAGTTTATCTTCTTTCCGATTCTCTGCGCATGGCGCCCAATGGTGAGCCGAAAAGTACTTCCGGCCGGCTGAAAGCGGAGCTGGAGAGGCTGGAAGAGGCCATTATCCGCGAAACGCTGAAAGATTACGGTCAGAATCGTTCGCAGGCGGCCCGGGCGCTGGGAATCAGCCGCCAGAACCTTCTAAATAAAATGCGCCAGTTCCAGATTGAATGAAAAGCCTGTACAATTGATTGGATTTGGTGCCTAAAGTTTGTACACCTTGCAACATAAAGATAAACAATAACTTATTGTTTATTAATCGCTTTCACGCTGATTTCTGTCCATAGTTTGTACAGGCACTCCAGCCTTCCAACCGCAGGACGATCCGTGAAATATCTTTTATCTTTAATATTATCTATGGTTTATAAATGATTTAATCAACCGTCTCCCCAGTGGCATGCAACATGCAATATACAGGTTGCAACCTGAAAAAGAGTCACGAGGAGATAGGAAAATGAATCCGGAAGTAAAACACATAGAATCGCAAGTGGAGTTCCCGCACGGCCGGATGCTGGCAGAAAATCATACGGCACCGAAAGGTCTGGACGGCGGAGTGGAAAAATGGTTCGATGAAGTCTACCAGCAGTACCATACCGTTATTTTCAAGATCGCCTACCGCATTTTGAAAGACCGTGCCCTGGCCGAAGATGCCCGGCAGGATTCCTTATATAATATTTATCGCGGGTTGCAGTATTTCCGCGGAGACTCCAAGCTTTCCACCTGGATCACCCGTATTACCGTCAACGTTTGCCTGGGCATCCTGCGAAGGAAAAAGCGAAATATGGTTTTCGAACTGGATGGCAATCCGGAGAACTATGACCATATTGCCGCCGGAGAAGAGAGCAATCCCTATCGAACCTGCTCCGCTGCGGAAAGCAAGGAAAGGGTCAACCGGGCCTTGTGCGGAATCAGCGGCAAGCACGGTATTGTGGTGCGGCTCCACGATCTCGAAGGTCAGACCATACCGGAAATTTCCAGGAAGCTGAATGTTCCATCCGGAACCGTAAAATCCCGACTCTTCTACGGGCGTCAGGAACTGAAGGAATGGCTGGTGAGCGCGCCGGCCTTCGTTCACGCCAACTGAGCGCTTCCCGGGCAGGCCTGATTTTTTTGCTATGCGAAACAGCGGGGGGAAGCCAAAATCGACTTGCCGTTCATTCCGGAAACTCGTCGGCGGCGATCTCCTGGCTTGCGCACCAAAAGCCCTTCATCCGCAGGGCCGACGAAGAACGATTTTCCCCTCCTTCCCCCAACCCGCTGACCGCAGGCGGCAGATTTCCTGAGGCTTTCGGGAAATCTGCCGCTCCTTCCCTTCCCGGGAAGGCAAGGAAATACCGGACCCGGCTCGTGACCTCAGGGCTTTCGGCGGGAGGGAGCGTCCGCCGGTTTCAGCCTGAAATTGGCTTTCAAGTTGGTGCCGTCATTCAGGCGAAGAATCAGCTGGCGGCAGGTGCCCCGCCACTCCGGCTCGGTTACCCAGCAATACTTGTAGGTCGTCTGGCAGGATTCTCCCGCGAGACGATCCGGCTGGACCTCGGCTGCCGCAACGGGGGCCGAAAGGGAGGAGGAAAGGCCCTCGCAGGGGATTTCCACCGACAGCGGATAGCCGTCCGCAAAGATATTGGGCCCCCAGTCGGTTCCCACACGAATAGCTACTTCGACGGTATCCCCGGCATAAACAGCGTTCTTGGCAGGCCAGGCCTCCAGCTCTCCGTTCAGGCCGGCCGGCTCATAGGACCGGCATTCGAAATTACCCGCCAGGCGCATGGCGGCTTCATCCCCCGCAGGCCCGGTGTAGACCGCACGAAACGGATAGGCACAAATCGGACGGGTCATCGGCGCGGGGACCGTGTTGGCGCCCGACAGATAATCGGGAGCCATTCCCTGCTCCACCCATCGCTCGAGGGGAGCCAGGTAATCGACGATCGCCGGAGCCCCGGCTGCCGTTGGCTGGCCGGAATGCCCCAGTCCCGGCGCCAGGAACAGCCGGGCAAAGTCACGGGTTTGGGCGATGCCGCCGGAAGCCTCTGCCAGCTGATGGTAAAACTCCAGCGTGGCAATCGGGGACACCTGCGGATCGGCCAGCCCCTGCACGAGGATCATCTTTCCGCCAAGAGCCCGGAATGCCGTGAAATCGGGAGTCACTCCGGCCAGGGACAGATCAAAACCGGATGGGGCAACCGAGAACGCCCGGGCGGTTGCCGGATCATCCAGCCGGATGTCCTGGAGGGTGATCAACGGATTGCCGAAGATAAGGTATTTCAGCGACTGGTCCGTCCACCGGTACTGGAACGGTAAAACCAGGGGGCTGGCCTGGCCCACCACGCGCGAACCGTACTGGCTGGCCGCGTCGCCCTGATAATTGGGCAAATACCTTGGATATACCGTTTTCCCGTTCAGCACCGCCGGGCTGTAGATCGTCTTCAGGAAGTCCCGCTGCAGGGCAGTGAAGCAGGTGGCGTTGTCCGGTACCTCGCTCGGGCAGCGCGGCAGGTCGACATCGACATCCAGGCTGCAATGGGCGGGATCGGACAGAATGCCGTCCTTGAGACCATCCTCCGCGTCGCACCTGGCCATGGTGATATTCCCCAGAACCTTAAGCAGCGGCCCCGGCATCGTATCGGGATTCATCGGAAATACCGGATGGTCGGTGTCGACCGGGAACTGCTTCTGCATGTTCCGTACATAGGCGGCATTCCGGTTGTATCCCCCCCATTCCAGAACGGGTGAGGTAGCCAGGATGCCGTCGAAATCCTCCGGATAGCGCTGCGCCGCCACCATTCCGTTACGCCCCCCCCCGGACAGACCGCCGTGATAGGATACCACGGGTCCCTGGCCATAGTACCGGCGCATCATCGCCTTGGCCGTGACCGCCAGGAGGTGCCTGGCGCGGTGGGCATAGTTGGCCCAGCGGTCCATCCCGTTATAGGAAAGCCAGGCGGCACTGGTGCTCGGGCTGCTGGAGTGGCCCGCGTCGGTCGCCGCAATGGCATACCCCCGGTTGAGCGGCTGCGCCGGGGCCCCGGACACGGCCGGGCTGTAGGTGGGAATGTCGGCTCCAAAATCAGAAGAGGTGCTGCCGCTCAGGTTGACAAAAGCAACCGAGGCAATTCCGCCGTCGAACACCGTGCCTCCATATTGGAGGTACTTCTGGTTCCACTGGCTCGGCAGCCTAATTTCCATCTGGACCTGCCGGTCGGTGGTTTCCGAAAAAATCGGAATGATGGTATTGACGTGGGCCTTAATCCGGCAGAACTCCACGTTGCTGGGCCCTGCGGCGCGCAGGGCTACGGAATCAATCACCAGCTTGCGTGCCTCGGCCGCAGGCAGCCATTGGCCCTGAAACGTCTCCCAGACGCAGCGCCCGGTTTCCGCCTGCTGCATTCCCGCGCTCCCTCCTGCCGCAAATGCGGCAGACAGCGCCAGAAAACAGGCAGCCAGCCCCGCCCGTACCAACCGGCCGCTGCTCTTTTTCCAACCAAACGCAATTCTGCTCTGAAAAGTAATCATGGAATCCTCCCTGACATCCCTGACGGACTGTAAACCGTCTCGCGTGCTTTTTCTTCCGGGGTACATACCTCCACCCCCTTCGTCGGACCGTATGATTCTGGATTATAGATCAATACCTTGTTGTGGTATACGGACAAATGCGGTCAAATATGGTCAAAAAATTTCCGTTTTGCTTGTTGAAAAAGGGAAATGGTGTTTGACTTATGAATAGCAAGGTTTGCTGCCTCGCAATGGAGATGAGTCAAATTCCGCGAAAGGAGGCCTTTCCAATGAGGTTACAATCCCCTGGGTATTTTTCCATTTTCCGTCGCTCCTTTTTTCCTCGGCTCGCACTCGGAAAACCGACCCCCTTGCGCCTTCTCCTGGTTCCGGCCCTTCTGCTGCTCACCACCACCCTGGGCCTGGCCCTGATGGGCGGTCTGGGACTGATGTGGACCGTATCGTCCACGGAACCCGTAAAGCTGGTCGTCTGCTGGGAAAATCCGAGCGCTGCCAATCCCCTGGTGGGGGAAGCGGACCAGACCAGCGGCGCACAAAGGCGCGAATGGGTGCGGTTGGCCCTGAAAAATACCTGGGAGCGGGAAGCGCGGATTCTTTTCACCGGTTGGGATACCTGCCAGAACGAAGCCAGTCCTTCACCGCCCCCTTATTCCATGGGACCTCGCCGGCCCGGCACCGCGGATGAGAACATCAAGATCCTGATTACGGCCAGCGGGGGAAGCCAGAACCCGGGGCACGGATCCTATGGAGACTATATGCCCTCGGGTGTCCGCCTGAACCTGCACCATGCCAGCCAGAGTTGGTATGAGTACCTGGCCATTCATGAGTTCGGCCACGTCCTCGGCCTGTATCACGAGGAAGAACGTTCCGACTGGCCCAGCAACATCAACGGCTGCCCTCCGCAAAGCTGGCCTACCTCCTGGCCCTGGTGGCCGGTCCCGACGGAAATGCTGTGGGGAGCGTTCGACCGCAACTCGGTCATGGCCTACTGCTCCGGAGGGCCCGATGCCCTCAGCCCCAAAGATATTGCCGGCGTGCAGCGCTACTACCAGCGCCACATTCCAGGCTCGCTGTTGTCCCTGCCGGGCTCCCTTTGCCTGAGCGCTCACGCCGCAGCGAACAACGGAGAACGGGCGTTCGGCTGGGCCTGTGATGAGGCGCTCGACGATCAGGAGTGGCGCTTCGATCCCCAGACCGATGCGCTTTTCATTCAGGAGCCGGGCAGCACTACCCACCGTTGCCTCGACGTGAACACCGTAAATTACAATGACGTGCAGATCTGGAGCTGCCTGCAGGGAGCCAACCAGAAGTGGGCCTTCCGCTCCGTGGTGATCCGCGGGTACGGCGGTTTATGCCTGACACGGCCGGCCGGCGGATCGGGCTCGCTCACCATGCAAAGCTGCACCGGGTCCGCCGCGCAACTCTGGCGGGTGGTCACCCAGCCGACCACCAGCCTGGTCCAGCTTCAATCCGAAACCGGGACTTTATGCCTGACCATGAGGGGAGGGAGCGGCAGCGATGCCTTGGCCCTTCCCTGCAACAGCATTTTTCTTCCTTCGATTCAAAAGTCGGCTTCCGCGCTGTCAGACGCTGCGGCCCTCCCGCGGGCCGCCCTGCCGGCCAACCCGTCCGCAAACGAGATCCATGAGTTTGTGATGAGCTCCGGAGGCATGATCGGCGTGTTCAACTATGGCAGCGACAATCTGTGCCTGGATGTGCACGACGTCTGGGATTCCTCCTTTACCACCGGCGATGGAGGCCCGGTGGTCGGCCAGCGGGTTCAGTTTTTCAAGTGCTATTTCACGCAGCTCAATCAGAAGTGGAGCTTCAGCGGACAGTTGGTTTCCGTCAATCGCTGCCTGCAGCTGGATGGCGCGGCAACCGCCAACGGATCCGCCGCCGAGATGGCTCCGTGCAGCTCCACCGCAGCCCAGCAGAAGTGGGACTACCACTGGTGATGGCCCGGCAGAAAGTCCCACATCTGTGGATTTACGTTGGGGAAAGCCCTTATAGGGCTTCGGAACACAGCCCGGGGTTGGTGCATTTCGCGCCTACCCCGGGTAGGGACACCCGCAGGCGACAACCCTGAAAGGATTGCGCAAAATCCAGCCATACCAGGTGTTTGCGCAGCCCTTACAGGGCTGATTTTCAAAAAAATCCGCCTACCCGGGGTAGCGCCTGCGGCGCAACCCCGGGCTGTGTTCCGGAACCCCTTTGGGGTTCCTGCTACTTTTTGCCGGTTTATCGTTGGTGAGTCGTTGGTTACAAATTCACAGTCTCCTCGAGGAAGGCCCTTTCGCAAATCCATCGGAAATACACCGGCTTGGAAAAATTCTTTTCGCAAAGAGGAACACGCCGCGGTTATTGAGGATGGAAGCCTTGGGAAAAGGTGATTCCGAAGATCATGTACCAACATTCACCAAAGGAGAATCCCATGAAAAACATTCTGTCCTTGACCAGAACCATGCTGCTGCTGGCGGTGGCCCTGTCGCTTTCCCTCTCGGGAGCCCTGGCCCAGTCCAGGACGACGGCCAGGCCGGAATCGGCCGCCAAAGTGGCGGAAGCGGGAAAGACCGTCAACATCAATCAGGCCACGGCGGAGCAACTGACCACGATTAATGGCGTCGGCCCGGTCATGGCTCAGCGGATCGTCGAATTCCGCCAGAAAAACGGAGCCTTTAAAAAAGTCGAGGATCTGCTTTCCGTAAAAGGGATCGGCGAAAAAAAGCTGGATAAAATGCGCGGGCAGATCAGCCTGTAGCCGAATCCCCCGCACTCTCCTCCCTCCCCAAAAATCATGGCCTATCGACCCCGAGGCATTTCCCCCGGGGCGATAGGCCTTTAATTTTTTTAAAACCGGGAACCGGCGGGCCTCCTGGAACGTCAGTAGAAATAACGGCCCCTTGCCGCCGGAGCAGTTTTAACCGGGTAGCCTCCTACCATGGCGTACCGCTCCGGTGGCATCCCTCGTCGCATTTTGTGGAGGACATGGCGGCAGCAGAGGACCTCCACTTTGACAGCCAGGGGGAGTCTGTGAGATAATCCCACACTGGGTGCCAACGGAAGTTATTAATAATAAACAAGTTATCTTTTAAAGAGGACAGATTGATTCGAACCGCTAGCCTTTTCCTTCTGCCCATACTGGGCGCCTTCCTCCTTTTTTCGAATTCCGCCTTCGGTCAACCCGTCAACCTGGATGAGTATATCAAGGGGCCGGTTTCTCCGGATCGAGCCAAAGCTTACTATCATTATGCTCTTTCCAAGCTCCTGGAAAAAGAAGGAAATCGGTCCCGGGCAGAAGAAGAGCTGCGAAGCGCTCTGGCCCTGGATCCGAAAAGCAGTGTCCTTCGCTCGGAAACAGCCGAACTCCGCCTCCGCTCCGGAAAGGTGGAAGAAGCGACCACCCTTTGCCGGGAAGCGATTGCCCTGGACAAGGACAATGCTGACGCCCACTTTCTCCTGGCCAACATTTATCTCTTCCAGAGCGAGCAGCCGAAAGCGACGGTCAGCCATCAGGACGCCATTCATGAGTTCCAGGAGGTTATTCGGATCAAGCCGAATCACGAGAGCGCCTATTTGAAGATCGGGCAGATTTATCTGCGGGAGAAAGAGCCCGAAAAGGCGGCGGAATACCTGCGGAAAGGCATAGAAACGGCCGGGGCTTCGGATGATTACTATTTCTATCTGGCCCAGGCATACCAGCAGAGCGGCAAGAACAAGGAAGCTCTGGACGCCGCCCTGCGGGCCGTTCAACTGAATCCCGCTCCCAACAATACCGAGTTTCTGGAAAATCTTCTTTCCGAATCCGGACGAACCAAGGAGGCGGTCGACATTTACCGTCGGGTCCTGGAGATGGACGCCGATAACCTGGAGATCAAAAAGAGACTGGGGGGAGCGCTCCTGTCCAGCGGCCAGTTCGAAGAAGGCTCAAAAATACTGGAAGAAGTCTATAAAGCCGAACCCGAGGATTTGCCTACCGTCATCCAGCTGGCGCGATCCTACCTGGGCATGCAGGAGTATCAGAAATCGGCGGATCTCCTGCAGTCCGCCCTGAAGCTGGACCCGTCCAATACCGGCACACAGTATTACCTGGCTTATACCTACGCCGAAATGGGCGAGACGGAAAAAGCGATGGCCGGATTCCGAAAGCTGCTGAGCAGCACCTACAAAGCCAACGGGAAGTACTCGCCCCACGAGTTCGAGCAGCGGCTGCTCTTCCAGAGGCACCTGGCCTTTCTCTATCAGGAGAACGGGGAAGCCGAAAAAGCGGTAGAGGAATTCCGCTCCCTGCTCTCCGCCCAGGACAACGCCGAAAACTACCGTTCGCTGGCCAATGCCCTGCGCGTCATACAGAAAAAGGAAGAAGCCCTGTCCCTCCTGGACAAAGGGATTCAGAAATATCCGCAGGACAAATACCTGGTGCTGTTCAAGGCCCAGCTCCTGGGGGAGATGGGCGAACACCAGAAGGGAGAGGCCCTGCTGCGCTCCGCCCTGGAAAAAGCACCGGATGATACCGAGCTCTACATCACATTAAGCCAGGTTTACGTGGAGTCGAAGCAATATCGGAAGGCCGAGGATCTGGTTCTGTCCGCCCTGAAAAAGTTCAGCCAGGACCCCATCCTCCTCTTTCAACTGGGAGTTATTTATGAGCGGAACAAAAAGTTCTCCAAGGCGGAGGAGATCTTCCTGCAGATTATCAAGGGAAATCCGAAGCATGCTTCGGCGCTGAACTACCTGGGCTATATGTGGGCCGACCAGGGAATCCGGCTGAAGGAGTCGCTGGACTTCATCCAGAAGGCCGTCCACCTGGACCCCAACAACGGAGCCTACCTCGACAGCCTCGGGTGGGTTCACTTCCGCCTGAACAATCTGACCGAGGCGGAAAAATTCCTGCTGGACGCCGCCCGCCGGGTCCGAAATGACCCGACAATTCATGACCACCTCGGAGATCTCTACTTCCGCCTGGGCCGGTACAACCAAGCGGAGGAGTCCTGGCGGCAGTCTCTGTCCTGCAGCACGCAGGAAGAAGAAACCCAGAAAGTACAAAAAAAGCTCAAGCAGCTGAAAAACCAGGGGAGCCAAAAACCGTAAACCCATTCCCTTCCCTCAAACCCATGGAATCCCTGACCCTGCCTTCCTATGCAAAAGTGAATTTGTTTCTGGAGATTCTGGGCCGGCGGACGGACGGCTACCACGAGCTTCGCACCCTGTTTCAGACCGTCAGCCTGCACGACGAACTCCACTTCCAAAAGACTTCCCGCGGCATTGAGCTCCAGGTGGAGGGCATGGACCTGGGAAACCCGGAGCACAACCTGGTTTATCGCGCGGCCGCTCTCCTGGCCCGGCGGTTTCTCCCCGGGGCCGGGGCCTTTATCCGGCTGAATAAGCGCATTCCCGCGGGAGCCGGACTGGGTGGCGGCTCCAGCAATGCCGCCGTAACCCTGGCCGGGCTTTGCCAGCTCTGGGACCTTCCCCTGCGCACCCAGCAGCTCCTTCCGCTGGCGGCGGAACTGGGCTCGGATGTTCCCTTTTTCCTGGTGGGCGGCACGGCGCTGGGCCTGGGCCGGGGCGACCTCATTTACCCGACGATCGGACCGGATACCCGCTGGATGATCATTCTCTATCCCGGATTCACCGTTTCCACCGCCGAGGCTTACTCCCTTTTATCCTCCCAATTGACATCGGCGGAAAAATGCCATAAAATTACCTCCCTGTGTCTGCTTCTGCCTTTCCGGCAGGGAGGGGCACAGCACTTTTTCAATGCTTTCGAGGAGACCATTTCCGGGAGGCATCCCGAGATTCGGGAGCTCCGCGAATGCCTGTTGAAAAGTGGAGCACTTGCTGCCCAGTTATCGGGCAGCGGCTCGGCCGTGGTAGGAATCTATCCCAGCCGGGCGAAGGCAGAATGGGCGCTTTCCAGAATCGAGCGACATGCCTGGAAAGCCTACCTGGTGGAGAGGGTAGACCGTGCCACATATCAGCGTGTTCTTTATCGCCAAAAGAACCCTGCCTGAAATGGTTGCCTGCACACGATCCCTCTGACTGGCTATTCTCGCAAGCTTTTTTCATGCACCTCTGCCGCCGGAACGTTCAAGGCGGGCCGGGGTGCAGGCCAAAGGAGCGGGCGGGGCAAACGCCACCGAAAGAAGTTGGGGCGTCGTCAAGCGGTAAGACACAGGTCTTTGGAACCTGCATTCGGAGGTTCGAATCCTCCCGCCCCAGCCATCCGGCCGCCGAAGCCCAGGATGTGTTAAAGATGCAAACCTCCGGTTTGCCTGGAAGGAGTACTTTCTTTGGATCGTTTGCGATCCGCAAGACAGGAACTTTAAATGGAACATCACGGGAACGATATCCGTATTTTTTCCGGCAGCTCCAATCTGTCGTTGGCTCAGTCGATCTGCGACAAACTGAGATTACCTCTCGGGAAGGCAGAACTGCGGCGTTTCAGCGACGGAGAAAGCTATTTTCAAATCTTCGAGAACGTGCGCGGCAAGGATGTCTTCGTCATCCAGCCCACCTGCAATCCGGTCAACGACACATTGATGGAGCTGCTGGTGATGATCGATGCCTTCAAGCGCTCCTCCGCCCGAAGAATCACCGCGGTTCTTCCTTATTATGGCTATGCCCGGCAGGATAGAAAAGACAAGCCCCGGGTTCCCATTTCGGCCAAACTGGTGGCCGACCTCCTGAGCGCCGCCGGCGCCAACCGGGTTTTAACCATGGACCTGCACGCCGGCCAGATCCAGGGCTTTTTCAATATTCCGGTGGACCACCTGTTTGCCGCCCCGGTCATGGTCGACTTCCTCAGCCGCCTCCAATTCCAGCAACTGACGGTTGTATCGCCGGATGCCGGGGGGGTGGAGCGCGCCCGGGCTTATGCCAAGCGCCTCGGTGCAGATCTGGCTATTGTCGACAAGCGCCGGGTGGAAGCCAACGTCGCCGAGGTGATGCATGTCATCGGAGACGTATCCGGTAAGGACGTGATGGTCGTAGACGATATTATCGACACCGCCGGAACGCTGATCGAAACCGTCAAGGCTCTCCACGAAAAGGGAGCCAAGCGGATCTGGGCCTGCGCCACCCACGCCGTACTATCGGGCCCGGCCATCGATCGCATTCAAAAGGCGAACTTTCTGGAAAAGGTGGTGGTCTCCGATACCATCCCCCGGCCCTCGGAAGAAAAGTGTCATAAGATTCATGTTTTAAGCGTTGCCTCGCTGCTTGGAGAAGCCATCCGATCCATTCACGAGGAGACCTCAGTCAGCAGTCTTTTTATCTAAATCAGAATCAGGAGCCAATTTTTATGCCTCAAATGATCACCGTGGAAACCCAGCCCAGAGGAGAATTCGGAAAAAATGCCTCTCGGCGCATGCGCGCCGCGGGCATGATCCCCGCTACGGTCTACGGGCTTAACGAAGCCCCGGTTTCCCTTTCCGTCGATCCCAAAGTTATGTTCCGCATTCTGCACTCTTCCACCGGGCAAAATACCCTTTTTGAGCTGGTAGTTCCCGACCGCAAGAATGCCTTCGTATTAATCAAGGATTTTCAGCGGGACCCGGTAAAAGGAAACCTGCTGCATGTCGATTTTCTGCGCATCGACATGACCAGGAAACTGCAGGTCCAGGTGCCGCTGGAATTCGTGGGAATCCCCGTGGGCGTCAAGACTTTCGGCGGCCTCATGGACGTGGTGGCACGCGAAATCGAAATCGAATGCCTGCCCGGCGACATTCCGGAGCACATCAGCATCCCCGTCACCGACCTTGGCCTGAACGATCTTTTCCGCGTCAGCCAGATTCCTCCTTCGGAAAAAATCAAAATCCTCACCGATCCGGATGTGGTTCTGGTCACCGTATCCCCGCAGCGTGCAGAGACCGAGGAAGCCGCTGCGGCACCTGCGGAAGAGGGCAAGGAGCCCGAAGTGATCAAGAAGGGCAAGGCGGAAAAGGAGGGAGAGTAGGAGCAGCCGTAGCGGTCCTGCTCCGTCCTGGGCAGGTGGCCGCCTGGCATGGAAAATGAGCCCCGAAGCTTTCGTCGGCACGGCCTCAGGCACGTGCCCAACCGATCTTGGGAAACACCGATTGGATTATTGCCGGGCTGGGAAATCCCGGGGAAAGCTACCGCCGGACCCGACACAACCTGGGTTTCATGGTGGCGGAGCAGCTGGCCGAGCGATGGGCCGCCGGTCCCTTTCGCCGCGGCGGTAAATCCGAGTGGACCCGCGGGGGCTTTTCGGGATCGGCCGTGTTGCTGCTCAAGCCGCTCACGTTCATGAACCGGAGCGGCCAGGCAATCCGTCATTGGGTGGAAGCGCCGGAGAACGAAGGCGCCCGGCTGCTGGTGGTTTACGATGATTTGCACTTACCCCTCGGAAAAATCCGGCTGCGGATCAAAGGAAGCGCCGGCGGGCACCACGGGGTGGAATCCATCATGGAACATTTGCAGACGGAAGATTTTATGAGGCTTCGGCTCGGAATCGGAGTGGAGAACCAGACACGGGATACCGCCGAATTCGTTCTGTCCCCCTTTTCCGCCGCCGAATGGGAGAACGTAAAGGAAATGCTGCACCAGGGCGTCCAGGCCATCGAATCCCTGATCGCCCATGGCGCGGAAAAAACAATGTCGTTGTTTAACCGTTAAGCTGCCTGCCGGCAGCGGGTGGAATGAAATACGCCTGCAATCCAGGCAAAGGCAAAGAGGAGTCCATTTTGAGAACTTACGAAGCAACTTTTATTGCGGACCCGAACCTCAGCGAAGAGGAAGTGGAAAACTTCATCCAACAGATGAGCAAGGTGGTCGAAAACAAAGGAGCCAGCATCACCCAGGTGGATCGCTGGGGCAAAAAGCCCCTGGCCTACCAGGTAGGACGATTCAAGGATGGCCATATCGTCATTCTGACTCTGGAAGGAGCCGGGGAGGCGATCAGCGAATTGGAGCGCCGTTTCCGGGTAACCGATTTCGTGATTCGCTTCCTGACCGTGCGCATTGACCCGGCCATGAAGCGGGTGGATAAAATGAAAGCCAAACGGGTGGCCAAACAGACCCGGCGCAGCTCCGCGCGTGCCGCCGCCTCTCCCGGCGCCCTTCAGGTTTGAACAGGAAGGCCCAATACCAGACTCCAGCAACCCGGCTAAGCCGGAAATCTCCGGGATAGCCGAACAACCGGATATCGTACCGCGAGGCCCCGCGGCAGTCGCCGTACGTCAACAAGGAAATGGAACAGACTATGGAACCAAAAGAAAATTCGCAGGAAAACTTCAGCAACTCCGCAGGGAGAACCACATCGGATCGGGGACCCTATACCGGCAAGTCGGCCGCAGGAGCCACGCCACAGAAACGCTTCCTGGTGCGCCGCCGCAAAGTATGCAAATTCTGCCAGGAAAAAACGGACTACATCGACTACAAGGACGTCCGCCTGTTGCAGCAGTTCATCCCGGAGCGGGGCAAGATCCTGCCGCGGCGCCTTTCCGGCACCTGCCAGAGGCACCAGATCATGCTGGCGGAGGCCATCAAGCGCGCCCGCCACATCGCCTTCATCCCCTATACCATGGATTAACCCGGTTGAACCTTCAACCGATACGGAGTGCTTAGCATGGAAATCATTTTAAAAGAGAATGTCGACAAACTGGGGCGGGCCGGCGAGGTGGTGAAAGTCAAGCCGGGCTACGCCCGCAACTTTCTGATCCCCAAGAAGCTGGCGGTCCCCGCCACCCCCGGCAACATCAAGACCATCGAGCAGATGCGCCAGGCCGGCGCCAAGCGAGACTTCCGCGAAAAGAGCAGCGCCGAACTGGTGGCCCGCGCCCTGACGCAGATCACGGTGGAAATCTCCCGCAAGTCGGGGGAAAGCGGCAGCCTTTTCGGCTCGGTTACCGCCATCGACATTGCCGAATCGCTGGCCCATCACCACGTGGAAATCGACAAGCGGAAAATTCTGCTGGAAGAGCCGATCAAGTCCATCGGAGAACATTATGTTCCCGTCCGGCTGCACCGCGAAGTGACCGTCCAGATCAAAGTTATCGTACAGGCGGAGAACGAATAGGTCCGCCTCCGGCCGCCCGAAAGGGCGGCCCGCTCTTCGCCGCCCCCTCTCTGTTTCCGCTCTGCGCCCGGCGGGGACCGGGAAACCGGAGAGGAGGGCCGGTTCTTTTTCGTTTTCGCCGATGTAACCACCGGGCTTTTCCGCGACGGACTTATGACTGAAAATTTGCCGCCGGAAACCACTCTTCCGCACAGCAATGATGCGGAACAGTCCGTGCTGGGAGCCGTGCTCCTGGACAACCACATTTTCAACCAGGCGGCCCAGCTCCTGGTCGCGGAGGATTTTTTCTTTCCCAACCACCAGAAGATCTTCCAGCGGATGGCCGACCTCTCGGAACAGAACCAGGCCATCGACATGGTCACCCTCAAAGCGGAGCTGCAACGCTTCGGAGAGCTGGAATCGATCGGCGGGACCGCTTACCTGGCCTCGCTGATCAACGGCCTGCCCCGCTCGGAGAACATCGAGCACTACGCCACCATCGTGCGGGAAAGAGCGGTGCTGCGTCGGCTGATCGACTTATCCAACCGCACCATGGCCCGCTGCCTGAAAGGCAAGGATGAGCCTTCCCTGGTTCTGGACGAAACCGAAAGGGAAATTTTCACCATTGCCGAACATCACGTCAAAAGCGGGTTTCAGCCGGTGCGGCAGCTGCTGCACCCAACCATCACCTACCTGCACGACCTCAGCCGGAACCGGAAAAGCGTCACCGGGGTGCCCACCGGATTCAAGATGTTCGACGAGAAGACCGCCGGCCTGCAGCGCTCGGACATGATCGTCGTCGCCGCCCGCCCCAGCATGGGAAAAACCGCCTGGGCTCTGAATGTCGCCCAGAATGCCTCTCTGGATCACGGCCTGTCGGTGGGGGTGTTCAGCCTGGAAATGTCCCGCCAGCAGCTGGTGCTGCGGCTGCTGAGCTCCATCGCCGAGGTGGACCACAACTCGCTGCGCACCGGGTACATTTCCAAATCGGACTGGCAGCGGATTGAGAATGCCCAGCGGCAGCTGGAAGAAGCGCGCCTGTTTATCGACGACACCGCTTCCATGTCCATTGTGGAGATGCGCTCCAAAGCCCGCCGGCTGAAGGCGGAACATGGCCTGGACCTGATCATCATCGACTATCTGCAGCTCATGAGTTCCCGCGAATCGGGCCGGCGGTCGCCCGAAAACCGCACCCAGGAAATTTCCGCCATCTCCCGCGCCATCAAGGGGCTTGCCAAAGAGCTGAACATCCCGGTGATCGCCATCTCCCAGCTGAACCGCGGACCGGAAGCCCGGCCCGACGACCACCGTCCGCAGCTGTCCGACCTGCGCGAATCCGGGGCCATCGAGCAGGATGCCGATGTAGTGGTTTTTGTGCACCGCGAGGACCGCTACCGCAAAAAAAAGTCCCCCAAGGAGCCGGAGGAGGAAGAGCCGGATAACCCCGCCAAACCCGCGGAAATCATCATTGCCAAGCAGCGCAACGGCCCGACCGGCACGGTCAAGCTGGTTTTTTTCTCCCGTCAGCTCAAGTTTATCACCATGGCCGAGGAATTCGGAGACAGCCCGGAATAGAAGACCGCTCGAATGAATCTTCCAGAAACCTTACCCTCCCTGTTTGAAGAAAGCGCCCGGCGCTTTGAATCCAATCCTTTTCTCTGGGAAAAGCAGAGCGGACGGTACATATCCGCCGATTACCGTCAGACGCGACAGGAAGTCCATCGCTTTGCCGCCGGCCTGCTGGCCCTGGGAGTGCAGCCCGGAGACCGGATCGCCCTGATCTCCGAGGGCCGCAATGACTGGGTTCTGGCGGAGCTGGCTATTTTTTACTGCGGGGCCGTCAGCGTTCCGTTGTCCACCCGCCTGGAGGAGGGCAGCGACCTGGCCTTTCGCCTGGCCCATTCCGGGAGCCGCATGGCCATTGTCTCCGCGAGCCAGGCCGGAAAAATCCGCCGGCTGGCGAGCCGGCTGCCCGCTCTCGAAAAGATCATCCTCCTGGACTCGGGAGAGCCGGACCGGGCTCGCGAAATCCCGCTGCAGGAACTGCGGGAACTGGGCGGGCGCTACCTGCAGGAACATCCCGACGCCGTTTCCGGGAGCGGAAGCAGGGTCCGCGCCGAAGACCCGGCCTGCATCTGCTACACCTCCGGCACCACGGACGATCCCAAGGGGATTATCCTCAGCCACCGCAACATGACGGTGAATATCGAGCAAAGCAGCCGGCTTCTGAAGATCCGCGCATGGTACCGGTCCCTGCTGATTCTCCCCTGGGACCACTCCTTCACCCATACCGTCGGCATTTATCTGATCGCCCGCAACGGAGCTTCCCTGGCCGCGGTGGAAACGGGAAAGACCCCGGCGGAGACCTTGCGCAACCTGCCCCGGAACATCCTGGAAGTCCGCCCCCATTTTCTATTCAGCGTCCCGGCCCTGGCGCAGAGCTTCCGGAACAATATCGAACGGGGGATCCGTGCCAAAGGGAAGGCCGTCGAGCTTCTTTTCCGCTGGGGGTTGCGCGTCGCCTACGCCTATAACCGGGAGGGCTACAACCGGGGCCGGGGCGGCCGATTTCTGCTGCGCCCGCTGCAGGCGCTCTTCGACCTGCTGATTTTTCGGAAAGTACGCCGGGGCTTTGGCGGCGAGCTGCTCTTTTTTATCGGCGGGGGAGCACTGCTGGACATCGAGCTGCAGCGCTTTTTTTACGCCCTCGGGATCCCCATGCTCCAGGGGTACGGGCTGACCGAGGCCTCCCCGGTGATTTCCGCCAACGTCCCTTTGCGGCATAAGCTGGGCTCCTCCGGCACTCCGGTGAGCGACATGCAGTTGCGGATCTGCGACGAAGAGGGGCGCGACCTGCCCGTCGACCGGGAGGGGGAGATCGTGGTGCGCGGACCGAACGTCATGCTCGGCTACTGGAACAACGAGGCGGCCACCCGCCAGGCCCTGCGCGGCGGCTGGCTGTTTACCGGGGATCGGGGCAAAATGGATGCCGACGGATTTCTGTATGTCCTGGGCCGCTCCAAAAGCCTGCTGATCAACCAGAACGGCGAAAAGTACTGCCCGGAAGGAATCGAACAGGCCATCGCCTCGCTGTCACCCTATGTCGCCCAGATCATGCTCTACAACGACCATTCCCCTTACACCGTTGCCCTGGTCGTTCCCGACCGGCAGCAGATCCTGGCCTGGATGAAGGAGCATTGCCCTTCGGCCGCCGGGGAGGAACGGCAGCGAGCCGCCCTGCAGCTGCTGCAGTCCGAGCTGCAGTCCTTTCGGAAAGGCGGCCGGCACGGCGGGCTGTTTCCCGGCGAATGGCTTCCGGCCGCCGTCGGAGTGCTCAGCGAACCGTTCAGCGAGCAGAACCGGATGCTGAACAACACCCTGAAGATGGTTCGCGGCGCCATATTGAAAACCTACGGCGCCCGCCTGGAAGTTCTTTTTTCCCCCGAGGGGAGGAACATTTTTCAGGCACAGAATCTGGCGGCCATTACCGCGTTGGAGGGTCAAAACCCGAACCAGCCGGCCGGCTGAGCTTCTTCACGAACGGGGAGCGGCCGTTTCGGCGGGACGCCGCACGGAGGCATTCGCTGTGCAATCGCGTCAGCGTTCGCCAGCCGCGGACGCAGCCCGGGTCAGCTCCACCAGCCGGGACAGCTGCTGCGCGGCACGGCCGGAGTCGATCGCTTCCGCGGCGGCCGCCAGGCCGGTGGCCGGATCGGGCGCCGCGCCGGCGGCCATCAGCCCGAAGGCGGCATTCAGCAGAACGATGTCCCGCCGCGGCCCCTGTTCCCCGGCCAGCACCCCGCGCACCAGCGCCGCATTCTGCGCGGCATCCCCGCCGCGCAGATCCTCCAGCGCGCACCGGGAAAAACCCAGGGACTCCGGCTGCAGCGTGAACAGCTCGATTCCGGCCGGCTCCATCCGGGCGATGCGGGTCGGCGCGGTCAGCGAAATCTCATCCATCCCGTCCAGGCCGTGGACCACGAACCCCCGGCGACACCCCAGGTTCTGAAGCACCCGGGCCATCGTTCCGACCAGCTCCTCCCGGTAAACGCCCATGACCTGGCAGTCGGCTCCGGCCGGATTGGTCAGCGGCCCGAGAATGTTGAAAAGGGTCCGGATGCCGATTTCCCGCCGTGGCCCGATGGCGTGCCGCATGGCCCCGTGCAGGGCCGGGGCGAAAAGAAAGCCGATCCCGATCCGCTCAAGGCACTGCTCCACGGTTTCCGCAGGAACATGGACGTTGACCCCCAGGGCCTCCAGGACGTCGGCGCTGCCGCACAGGGAGGAAACGGAGCGGTTGCCGTGCTTGGCCACCCTCACCCCGCAGGCCGAGACCACCAGGGATACGGTGGTGGAAATGTTGAAGGTGTTGGTTCCGTCCCCGCCGGTCCCGACGACATCCAGCAGGACCGGCGGACAGGAGACATCCTCCGCCCTGGAACCCCTCACCCGGATGCGGGTGGCCCGCTCGCGCATCACCCGGGCGGCCCCGGTGATCTCCTCCACCGTCTCCCCTTTCATGCGCAGGGCGGTAAGAAAGGAGCCGATCTGGGCGGGAGTCGCTTCGCCGGCCATAACCTGGCCCAGGACCGCAATCATTTCGGCTTCCGTGAGCGAGAGGCCTTCGACGGCCCGGGCAATGGCTTCCTTAATGGTCATGAGGTAGAAAGGTCGGCAGCGCCGGGTTCCGGCTTTTTTCCTGTTCTTCCGTTCTTCCTGTGAAACAAGGAAAGACTCACAGGAAGAGCGGAAGACGGAAAGAATCCCGTGCGATCGGGTTTCAGGCGCGCGGGCTAGGAGCTGCTGCGCCCGCTGATGCCTTTGGTAGCTTTGGTGACCGTCTTGGCTTTCTCTTTGGGCCGCAGGGCGCGTACGGCGGCGCCGGCCTGCCACATTTCGGAACTGCGCATGGTGGCCAGCTCTTTGCCCAGCACCTCCTGGTAGCCATCCTTCCCGCAAACGGAGATGACCCGGCGGGTTTCCTTGCCGCTCTTTACCGAGGCGTAAAGCTCCTGGAAGACAGGCAGTGTCGCCTTCTTGAACCGCGGCAGCCAGTCCAGGGCGCCGCGCTGGGCGGTGGCGGAGCAGTTGGCGTACATCCAGTCCATTCCGTTCTCGTCCACCAGGCGGATCAGGCTCTGGGTAAACTCTTCCACCGTTTCATTGAACGCCTCGCTCGGGGAATGCCCGTTCTTGCGCAGCACCTGGTATTGCGCCTCCATGATGCCGGCCACGGCCCCCATCAGCACCCCGCGCTCCCCGGTCAGATCGGAATAGACCTCCTTCTCGAAGGTAGTCGGGAAGAGGAAGCCGGACCCCACGGTGATGCCGATTGCCAGGCAGCGCTCCAGCGCCCGCCCGGTGGCATCCTGGGCGATGGCAAAGCTGCTGTTGATCCCGGCACCCGATAGAAAGTTGCGGCGGACGGAAGTTCCGGACCCCTTGGGAGCCACCAGCAGCACGTCCACGTCGGGGGGCGGAATCACCTTGGTCTGATCTTTGTAGACAATCGAGAACCCGTGCGAAAAATACAGGGCCTTCCCCGCAGTCAAATGCTTCTTGACGGCCGGCCAGATTTGCCTCTGGGCGGCATCGCTTACCAGCATCATGATAATGGTTCCCTTGGCGGCGGCTTCCTCGATCGGGAACAGCGTCTTGCCGGGCACCCATCCGTCCTTGCGGGCCCGGTTCCAGTCCTTTTCAAAGCCGGGCTCCTGGCCGATGATGACCTGCACGCCGTTATCCTTCATGTTCAGGGCCTGAGCGGGCCCCTGCACGCCATACCCGATGATGGCGATCGTTTCCTTGCTAAGAGCCTTTTGAGCCCGCTTCAGGGGAAATTCCTTGCGGGTGACGACTTCCTCTTTTACGCCGCCAAAATCAATCCGTGCCATTTTCCTCTCCTTTTGTTTCGTACGCCGGGCATTCTCCCCAACGACTTCGATTCAATAGACCATTCAAACGAAAGACCGACCCGGTCCTGGCAACCGGGTCGGCCTTTAAATCCTTCCAAGAGACAGTAGTTTACCGCTTTCCGGATCTGAAATCCACCTTTTCTTTCCCGGCAGGGCATCACGCCGGCGGGTGTTCCACGATTTCCTCCCGGCTGCGGTCCCAGTAAAGCTTGCGCCCTTCGCGGTAGCTGCGGGTAGCCATAATGCTGCCTATGGAATGCCAGAAGCCGGTATGAATATGGCCATTGGTGTTCGGATTGCGGCTGCGCATGCAGTCGACCCAGTTGTCCATGTGGTATTTGCTGTCGTCGCTCAGACTGACCGGGGGCAGCTTCATTCCGTATTCCTCGGTGGTGATCATTTCCGCTTTCCCGGCGCTCACCGCCTCTTTCAGCCCGGCATGGAAATCGAATCCTCCCGGCAGATGCAGGTGTTCGGGTATATAGAACCAGCGGGGGCTTCCTTCTCCGCCGTGGGCGAAGAGGGTTCCATCCTTGCCGCGGATGCAGGTGTAGTCCCCGAACTGGTTGGCGTAATTGGAGGTATAGGAATAAAGCAGCCTGGCATCGTTGTAAACCGCCAGAGATTGGAAGGTATCCGGATTCTGGCGAATATCGGGCCAGCCGAAAATGCCGCCGTGCGCCACCATGGAATCGGGGATGGCCGTGTTGGTGTAAAAATGCACCAGGCCGATGCCGTGGCTCAGCCACTGGCTGGTGATCCCCCCGGAGTATTCACGGAAGATGCGGAATTCGAAATACTTCCAGGGATCGAACGGCTCGTAGGGATGCCCTAAGAGCCAGCGGTTCCAGTCGGTATCCGCTTCGCGGATGGCGGCCACATCCGGATCCTTGGGGTCGTGCCAGCGCGGGCCGTTGTCGTTCCAGACCTGTTCGATTTTGGTGATCTGCCCCAGCTTGCCCGACAGTACGATATCCCGGACTTTTCTCTGCACCGGCTCGCTGACCCACTGAGAGCCCATCTGCACCACCTGCCTGGCAGCCAGGACCGCCTTGCGGGCCAGCTTGGCTTCTTCCACGCTGGTCGACAGGGGCTTTTCGCAATAACAGTCCTTCCCGGCTCCGACCACCTCGGCCAGAAGCCTGGCATGCTGAAAGTCGCCGGTAGCGATCATGACCGCGTCCAGTTCCGGCAGCCGCAGCATTTCCTCCGAGTATTGGAATTTTTTCACTTCGGTTCCAAACAGCTCCTTGCAGCGGGCGGCGGTTTTTTCCCGGTTACCGGTCCAGAGATCGCACACCGCGACCACTCCCAGATTTTTTTCCTGGGCCGACATCTGGACCATCCGCTGATGGCCATGGCTGCGGGCTCCACAGCCTAAAAATCCGATTTGAATCCGGTCGTTGGCCCCGGCAATTCGACTGTAGGATGCCGCACTGGCGGACGCCGCGGACGTTGCCGCCAGCGATGCGGCCGTCGCCCGGACGGCGGTTTTTTCGAGGAAGCCTCTTCGGTTTACCTGGTTTTTCAACATATCCAATACACCTTTTTTAAAAGAGCGGACGGTTATCCCTTTCCTCATTCACGATTGCATTTTGCGGCCGGCTCGGGGAAATGTCAACCCGATGCCATGCGGAAGTCATTCCCGATCATTCGCAACAAGTCCCAATGTCAGGATTGCCCTGACAGCTTCTCTCCCTTCCTGATCTTCCCGTCTTCCTGTGAAATAACAAGGCTCACAGAAAGATAAGGAAGACCGGGAAGAAAAGCGAAAGATCCTGCTGCCAGGGGGGCGGGGGAGTTTTCCCGGGCGGTCATTCCTCGCCTTCGGTCTTGCGGCCGGCGCGGTCGGAACGGCTGCCCCCATGACGGAGGGCCTCTCCTAAAAACTGATGGAACGCTGTCACCGCGCGGCTTTCCGGAACTCCTGCCTGGAACCAGTGCGGGGTCCGAAAGAGCCCCCGATTCTCCATCGCCCGGCACCAGCGCGGGCCGAGCCCGAAGCTGATCGCATAGCCCAGGTAGTTCTCCCCGTCAGCGGCGGAACCCGACGGGCCTCTCTGCCCGGCGATTTCCAGCAGCCTGGCGCAAAAGCCCTGCCAGTCGCTGGCCTGCCCTTCGGCGGCATCCGACAGGGGAGACCAGAAGGAATAGCCCGCCCATCCGGCAACACCCAGGGCCACCAGGGCAATCGGCGGCAGAAAGGCCCAGTTTCCAAATTCCCCCTGCAGGGAAACCGCCATCAGAAAAAATGCGATCCCGAGTCCGTCCATCCCCAGGGAAACCAGGAGAAGAAGCCGGGCCCCGGCGTCGCGCCCGGCCGACAGCAGGCCGCGCTCTTTCATCTCCTCCTTCAAAGCCCTGGAAAATTTTTTCCAGCGGGAGCGCACCCGCTGCAGGCCTTCCGAAAGCGGCATGGGCGCATCCTGCCCGACCGTTTCCGCAAAAAGAGTCTCGTACAGCATACGCTCAAAGGGGAGCAGCGATTCGACCGACTTCGCCGCCGGCAGGACGGCAAATCCTCCCCGATGATACCAGTGGCGGTCTCCGGCAGCCCTTACCACCAGGAAACCGCGCTGCGCCAGATCCACCAGGGTAGCGATGAAGTGAGTCCAGTGAGCCTGGGCCCCGTAGCTGATCAGAACCCCGGCCAGAGCCGGCGGCATGTTCTCCGGAGGCGCCGGCCGCAGGCTCCGCGGGCTGCTTCCGCGTGAACCCCCCGGATGGTACCGGCGGTAGAAAAGAAAAAAGCCAAGGAGCCCGCCCGCCAGCAGCAGCCCCGACGGAACGGCAAACAGAGCGGCGTGGAACGGGCTTACTTCCCGGCCGCGCTTTTGCGAAGCCGCCCCGGATCCCAGCGTGCCGGCACCAAAGCGAAGCACGACCCGAACTTCCCTGTGCGGCGGCACATCCGCCGCCGTGAGCTCCAGGCGATCCTCCCGGCGATGCGTCTCCACCGGCCACCCTCCGACAGACGGCTCACCCGCCCACCGGGCTTCCGGCGGCAAGGCAATCCAAACCTTCCAGGAGCGGATGGCAAAACCGTGGTTTCGCGGGAGGACGGCCCAGTCGACCAGGTCCGCCTGGTCTCTGCGCCGAACGGCTCCCAGAATCCGATACTTGAGCACCACGACATGCATCCCGTCGGTCCGGGGGGGAAACCGCCAGACCACCACAACCGGATCCGAGCCGGAGATTTCCGCTTGATGAATCCCCTTGCCGGGAGGAAACGGATTCCCATCGGCACGCGCCGAAAGTTCGGTAATGCCTTCCGAACCGTCCCGGAAAAGCCGGCGCACCACCTCCGGGGCAGGACCCGGAACCAGCCGGACCTGCATGGTTTCGGTCACCCAGATGGAATCATCCCTCTGAATGGCGGCATGCAAGGTCCAGCTCTCCACGGAAAGCTCCGCCGCGGGCGCAGTCCAGGCCAGCGCCAGGGCCCAGACCAGCACCGGGAGGATTCTTTCCCGATTGTAAATCATGACCGGCCGTTCTCCGTCGTCACGGCAGTCCCAGCACGGGGCGCAGGAGCGCGCTGCTGTTGTGCCATATTCGCTCCGCCATGTCGGCAAGAGGCTCCTCCCGGAGGCGCGACACCTCCCGATAAAGGATCTTAACATGCGCCGGCTCGCTGATTCTCCTTCCCTGCGGCGAGCAGCGGCAAACAGCGCCGAAGGGCACGGGCAGAGGCAGGTCCGGAGCGTCGCTCTCCAGCAGCAGCCGCTCCGGGAGAACGGCCTTCAACACCTGCCGCCGGTGCGCTTTGCTGTCCTCCAGCACATTGCCGGCAAACGAAAAATAGGCCCCCATCTCCTGGAAAACAGGAAGGAGCTCCCGCGACCCGCCGAAGGCATGCAGCAGGAATCCGGCGGGCAGGGGATCTTCCTCCCGAAGGACCCGCAGCATCCATCCCCAGGCCTGCAGGCAGTGAATCATGACCGGACGGCCCAGATGCCGGGCCAGGCCCAGCTGGTCCCGGAACACTTCCTCCTGGGCGGCCTCGTCCCGGCCCTTCTGCCAGCGATCCAGTCCGATTTCCCCCACGGCCGACGGAACCTCTCTCAGGAAAAACTCCAGCCGCTCGAGCCAGCCCCGGCTGCGGCCGCAGACGTACCAGGGGTGCAATCCGAAACAGGGAACCACCTGCGGATGCCGGCGGGCCAGTTCCAGGACCCGCGGCCAGTCGCTCTCTTCGGCACCATTGACCACCAGGCGGTGCACGCCGGCTTCTGCCGCCTGATCCAGAACTTCCGGCAGGCAGCCGGAAAAAACTTCATCCTGCAAATGAAGGTGACTGTCGACCAGGGCGGCACGATCCGGGATCATCTTCTTGAAGGCAATTCCTGAAGAGCAGGCCCCGGACAGCTCATAATCCTCCCGGAAGTATCAGCGAAGCATCCGCTCGTAATTGGTTCCCTTGCACCGCACCGTGGGCTCGGTCCCCTTGATGAAGATCTCCGGCCGGTGCTCCAGGCAGCGCGGCGTGGCCAGCATCCCGGTAACCGGGTCGATTTCCACTTCCACGATGGTTTCCGGGCGGGCAAACTGTTTGGGTCGCAGGGGGATCAGGCCCTGGGCCCGCTTCATGAACTCCGTCCAGATCGGCAGGGCCGACTGGGCGCCGGAAAGACCCAGCGGCCGGTTGTCGTCGAATCCGACCCAGACGATGCAGAGCAGGTCAGGCGTGAATCCGGCAAACCAGCCGTCAAACGAAGTGCCCGTTTTCCCTGCCGCCGGCAGGATGAAGCCGCGCGCCCGGGAGGATGCCCCCGTGCCGTTATTGATGGTGGTTTCCATCAGATTGGTGATGAGGTAGGCGGTTTCCGGGCTGAAAGCCTGGCTGCGTCGGATTTTGGAGCGGTAGACCACGCCCCCGTCCGGATCCAGTATCTCCCGGATGGCGTGCAGGTCCAGCACCTGCCCCCCGTTCAGAAACGCGGTGTAGGCTTTGGCGATTTCCAGCAGGTTGACTTCAAAGGTCCCCAGCGGCATGGAAGGAAAAGGCCGTATGGTGGCCGGCAGCCCGGCGGCAATGGCCAGTTCGACCACCCGGTCGAAGCCCACCATGCCCGCAACCTTGATGGTGGCAATGTTGAGGGACCGGGACAGGGCGCGCCGCAGGTTCACCAGGCCCTCGTACTGCTCCTTGTAGTTCCTGGGCATGTAATATTCGATTTCCGTTTCGAATACGTCCGGCCGGTCCACCACGTTGGTGGCGATGGTAATCGGCTTCTCCGGGTGCCAGAAAGCGCTTTCCAGGGCAGCGGCATACACGAAGGGCTTGAAAATGGAGCCCGGCTGGCGATGGGACTCGGAAACGCGGTTGTACTGGCTGGAGGAATAGTTCCGCCCGCCTAGAAACGCCAGGATATTGCCGTTGGACGGGTCGATGGCCAGGAGGGCCGACTGCACCGTGCCCGGCGGGATTTTGTCGTCGGAGTTCTTCAGCCGCTCGTCCACCTCGATCAATCCCAGGCGCATGGACTCGAAGGCCGCTTTTTGCAGCTCGGTGTCCAGCGTGGTAAAAATCCGGTAGTACTGCTTGGGGGCTCCCTCCGGGACCAGGCGGTCCAACTGGTCGGCGATAAAATCGACAAAATAGGGATAGCTGCTGTAGTTGGAGGGTGCCGCCGCCTTCACATTGAGCGGCTCGTTTTTAGCGGATATCTTCTGCTCCGTGCTGATATACTCCAGCTCTTCCATGGTATCCAGGAGCGCGTTCCTCCGGCGCAGCACCCGTTCGGCATGGCGATAGGGGTTGTTCCGGTTGGGCGAATTGATGCAGGAGGCCAGCATGGCCGCCTCGCTGATGGTCAGATCCTTGGCCTGTTTGCTGAAGAAGGCATCGGCCGCCTCTCCGATGCCCACGATGGCAAAGGAGCTGCGCTGCCCCAGGTAGACGTCATTCAGGTAAAGCTCCAGGATTTCGTCTTTGCTGAGCCTTTGCTCCAGCATCACCGCCAGAACCGCTTCCTTGATTTTCCGCTCCCAGATCCGATCCTGGGTCAGGAAGAAATTCTTGACGAACTGCTGGGTCAGGGTGCTCCCCCCCTGCACCACTTCCTGCGCCTGGGCGTTCAGGTACAGCGCTTTGATAATGCGGATGGGGTCCAGCCCGAAATGCGAATAGAACCGCTTGTCTTCGCTGGCCAGGACGGCCCGCACCACGTGGGGGGGCAGGTCCTTCAGATGGACCAGTTTGCGCTTTTCCCGCACCGACAGGCTCACATTGGTAAGCAGCTCCGGGGGCAGCTCGAAGCGCTTCAGGACGGCCCGTTTCGGAAGCGAGACCAGGGACTGGATGGCTCCGCCGGCAAACTGCACTTCAATCAGGGTCGGGCCGTCCGGGTCGGCCGCCCGGATCGGGCTTCTCAGTCGGATCTGGTTGGTCCCGGTAATCTGGTACGTCAGGGCCGAATTGGAATCCTCCAGCCGGTCCGAACGGCGGAATCCGATCCGCTCGATACAATGAATGAAATCGAGAAGGTCCATTTTTTTGCCGGGAACCAGCTCCTCGGGCGTGGCGTAAATCCCGGAATGGATTCCTTCCCTGCGCTCCGCCAGCTTTTTGTCGATCAGCACGGAGTATTCCTGGTAATAGATCCGGGCAATAAAAAAGGCGGGTATGGCCATCAGGACCAGCAGGATCGCCATGGAGATAAGGAATTTTTTCCCTCTCCTGCGGCGGGTTCTTTTTTTGGCGGCCGGCTTGCGGCGGGGGCTTTCTTTGGCATCCATCCGGGCGAAATCTCCAGGGCAAAAAAAACTACAGCTGCCAGGAGGCCGGGATCTTCCTGTCGGCGGGCAAAAGGTAGGCGCAGTCCAGGCTGCGGACCCCTCCCGCATCGCAAAGGCAGAACTTCAGCCCGCCGTACAGCGAAGCCGAGCCGTAGTCGCCCCTCTTGTTCAGGGCGTAATAAACCAGGTTGAATTTGAGCTTCCCTTCGGGGGTCTTCAGCCTCTTTTCCGTGGTGGTCCGGACCACCCGGCGCAGGGCTTCCAGGCAGGCATCCGTCGGACTCTTGCCCTGGCGCATCATTTCCACGATGGTGTGCGCACCGCATATCTTGATATTGGCTTCCCCGCGGCCGGTCGATCCGGCGGATCCCACCTCGTTGTCGGTGAACAGGCCGGCCCCGATGATCGGGGAATCCCCCACCCGGCCGGCAAGCTTGTAGGAGAGCCCGCTGGTGCTGGTCACGGAAGCCAGGTCCCCTGCGGCGTCTACGGCGCTCATGTGGATGGTGCCCGTGGTTCCGGCGAGCGGCCCCTGCTTTCCTCCTTCGCGCTGGGAATCGGAAAGCCAGTTGTCCCGGTCGGAGTGGTTTTCCTTCCATTGCAGGTAAAGCCGGCGGCTTTTTTCAGTCATCAGGTCTTCTTTTTTAAAACCGTGTTGCAGGGCAAAGCGAAGCGCCCCTTTTCCCACCAGAAAAACATGATCGGTTCGCTCCATGACCAGCTGGGCAATGCGCGAGGGGACCTTGATGTTGCGCAGGCCTGCCACGGCTCCGCAGCGGCCGGAGCGGCCATCCATGACCGCGGCATCCAGTTCGACTTCTCCGTCTTCGTTGGGCATCCCTCCGTAGCCGACGCTGGTATCCTCCGGATCCTCCTCGACCAGGTTCACTCCGGCAACCAGGGCATCCAGAATATTGGCCCCGGAGGCCATCCGCTCCCAGGCGCGCTGTGCCGCCTGGGCCCCGTTGCCGCTGACCAGGATGACAGGCCGCTTGCCGGCGGGACTCCCCGCCGTCTGCCCGAAGGCACGGGGCGCTTCCTCGCCCGCCAGCCCCGCCAGGGCGACCGCAGACGAGGCGGACACGAATTTCCGACGAGTCAGATGTTTTTGCATAGCCTATCCCTCTTTTCCCATGGAACATGCGAACGGCAGCCGTGCCTGCCGGGCATGGGCGCTGCGATCCACGCATGGATGTTACCATAATTCCCGAGGCTGAATTTCACGGAACACCCCTTGACCGCATGATTCGCTCCTATTTAGAATTGCCTGTGGTGACGGCGTTTTCCATACAACCAATTTCCTGGGTACCAAGAAAATGAACACGATAAAGGAAGGTTCCATTCCGCTGGCTGAACGGTTTTTCGAGCGGGGCCGGGCATTTCTCGGCTCCCGCTACCCGATCCTTTGCGGGGCTATGACCTGGGTCAGCGATCCGGTCCTGATCGCCGCGGTCTGCAATGCCGGCGGCTTCGGCAGCCTGGCGGGCGGAAACACCCCGGTGGGAATGCTGGAGGAGCAGATTGCGGAAACGTACCGGAGAACCGACCGGCCTTTCGGCATCAATCTCATCACCATCGCCCCGGCCTACCGGGAGCATCTCGATCTGGCCCGGGAAATGAAACTGCCCTTCATTATTTTTGCCGGCAGCTTCCCACGGGAGAAGGAAGTGGCCCTGGCGAAATCGGCGGGAGCCAGGGTGCTCTGCTTCGCTTCCACCTATTCGATCGCCGAACGGATGATCCGCTATGGGGCCGACGCCCTGATCATCGAAGGGTCGGAGGCCGGCGGACATATCGGGCATGTCAGCCTGGCCGTCCTGCTGCAGCAGGTGCTGTTTCAATTCACCGACATTCCCATCTTCGTGGCCGGGGGGATCGCCGGCGGGCGCATGGCGGCGCACCTGCTGCTGATGGGCGCCGCGGGAATCCAGATGGGAACCCGCTTTGCAGTAGCCACCGAAAGCTGCGCCCATCCCCGCTTCAAGGAGTTTTTCCTGCGGGCCGAGGCCCGCGATGCCGTCGCCACCCCGCAGTTCGACAGCCGTCTGCCGGTGGTTGCAGTGCGTGCCCTGCGCAACAAGGGGCACGAGGATTTCCGCAAGCTGCAGCTCGACCTGGTCCAGAAGCTGGATGCCGGCCTGATCCACCGCGAGCAGGCCCAGATGAAGGTGGAGGAGTTCTGGATGGGGGCCCTGCGCCGCGCGGTGGTCGACGGGGATGTGGAGCGCGGATCCCTGATGGCCGGGCAGTCGGTCGGCCTGGTCGACCGCATTCAGCCGGTGGAGGAGATCATCCGCGAAATCGTGCTCGAGGTGGAGCAGGAGCTGCAGCAGACCAAACAGTCGCTGGCCTAACCCTCTGTCCGAGAAATCGACATCTCCAACAAGATATCTGTCGAGACGTGCGAATGGCGCACCTACGCCATAACCTCACCAGCTGATCCCCACGGAGGAGCAATCTATCCGTTCGTGGTGCCGTTCTTTAAGACGGGATGCGGCCTTCCGCATAATTAATTTCTTGGGCAGACCAGGTCCCAAAAGCGCTCACCCTTTTCCCAAAAACGGACACTCCCAAGCGGATCGGATCCGCAGCCGGGCCGGCAAATAAAGGCAAGTGCGACTTGCAACCAAAAACTACCTTCTGGCCACCCTTTTGCATCAGGAAAGGATTGGGAAAAGCAGATCGATAAATTATTCCAAGGCAGGTTGAAAATGATCCGAGATATACGGTACGCCCTCCGCTGGATCTCCCGGTCGCCGCAATTTGCAGCCACGGTGGTTCTGTCGCTGGGATTGGGAATAGGCGCCAATACCACCTTTTTCTGCTGGCTGCGGAACATCGTGCAGGAACCCCTGCCCGGAGTCCCCCGCCAGGAAGAGATCGCCGTGATCGTTTCGAACCAGGGCGGCGGCGGCGTTTCCCTGCCCGACCTCCGGGACTTCGAGAAACAGACGGGGGTTTTTACCGGCGCTGCTGCCTCCATGACCACCCAGGTTTGCCTGACAATGGAAAGGCAGTCCGAGTGGCTGAACGCTCAGATCGTTTCCGCGAATTTTTTTCAGCTGCTCGATGTGCCCCCGCTCCTCGGTCGCACTTTCCTGAACGAGGAAGATCGCAAGCCCGGAGGAGATAACGTGATCGTGCTGTCGGAAAGCCTCTGGCGCAGGCGTTTCCATGCCGACCCCAAGGTGATCGGCCAGGCGGTCGACCTGAACCGTCACCGCTTTACGATCATCGGCGTTGTTCCCCGGCCCTTCCACGGGAGCCACACCCTTTTGGCCTTCGACCTCTGGGCGCCTCTTTCCATGATCTCCGAGGTAAGGAACCAGAGCCGCGGGTTTCTCACCCAGCGGGACGCCCGCGGGTGGCATAATCTGGCTCGCCTGCGCCCTGGAGTCAGCATTACCCAGGCCCAGGCCGCCGTTTTCACCGGCAATACGCAGCTGGAGCAATCCTTCCCCAAGGAAAGCCGGGGCGTGCGGCACCGTGTTCTGCCCCTCGCGGAAGCTCCCTGGGGTGCATCTTCCATCCTGGGCCCGGTGCTCTACCTCCTTCTGGCCGTCGGTGCGGGCGTGCAGCTGCTGGTCGCCGCCAACGTGGCGAATCTCCTGCTGGCCCGCGGGATCAGCCGTCAGAAGGAGATAGCCATCCGCATCTCCCTGGGCTGCTCCCGCAACCGACTGATCCGCCAACTGCTGACGGAAAGCATGCTTCTTGCGGTGCTGGGCGGGCTGCTGGGGATCCTGCTGGCCCGCGCCATGGTAAACGTCATGCCGTGGTTTCTGCCCGATCATCTCCCCATTCCCATCACCCTGAGCTTCTCCCTGGAGATTCCCACGCTCCTGGCGACGGTCGGCTTGACGCTGGCAACCGGTTTGCTGGTCGGCCTGCTTCCCGCCTTCCAGACTTCCGGCACCCATCCCTTTGAGGCGATGAAAAGCGGCGGCCGAACCTTTCACAGCTCCTCTTCCCATCACCGCTGGCGGAACGGCCTGGTGGTGGCCGAAGTGGCGCTGGCCGGGGTGCTCCTGGCGGGAGCCGTATTGTGCCTCAAGGGCCTGCACCAGGCCCGCCAGGTAGACTACGGTTTTCGAAGCGATCATGTGCTGCTGGCCGGCCTGCGAATCGGAATGAACGGGTACGACAGGGAGACGGGAAAAAGTTTTTATCGCCAGGCGCAGCAGCGCCTTGCGGAAATGCCCGGTGTGGAGGAAGTAGCACTGGCCAGCTGGTTTCCTCTCGGTCTGGCCGGATGCAAAGGACTGGACGTTCTGGTCGAGGGATATGACAGTCCGCCCAACGAAAACCGGACTTACGAGTATGCCATCGTGTCCCCGCGGTATTTCGCCACCTTGCGTATTCCCCTGTTGTCCGGCCGGGATTTCTCCGGGATGGACGATGCCCAGGCCCCCGCGGTGGCGATTGTCAACGAACACTTTGCCCAGCGTTTCTGGCCGGGATTGAATCCCATCGGGCAAAAATTCAAAACCGGCGGCCGGATCCGCACGGTGATCGGTCTGGCCAAGGCCGGGAAATACAACCGGCTGGATGAGGGCGCCTGGCCGTTCTTCTACCTGCCCTACCAGCAGGGGGTACCGGACCTGGATTTGTCGCTCTGCATACGAACCGCCGGAGATCCTCTGGCGCTCACGGCGGCACTTCGCAAGGTTCTGGGGGAAATCGATCCCGGCGTTGCCCTGCTGCACACCATCCCGATGGAATCGCACTGCCAGCTGGTACTGGTCACGCAGCAGATGGCCTCGGGAGTGTTAAACGCTCTTTGCCTGGTGGCCCTCCTGATTGCCGCCATGGGTGTATACGCCGTTATGACCTATTCGGTGAACCAGCGAACCCAGGAATACGGGGTTCGCATGGCGCTGGGGGCCAATACCCGCGACATCCTTGGACAGGTATTCATGCAGGGCCTGCGGCTGGTTTCCCTGGGATTGGGAGCAGGGCTGCTGCTCTCTTTGTTCCTGACCCGATTGATGCAGAAATTCCTCTATGGAGTAAGCCCATTTGACCCGGCTGTCTTTTTGAGCGTCTCCACCGTTCTGCTTATGGTGGCCATGCTGGCCAGCGGGCTGCCGGCGCTGCGCGCCACCCGGATTGACCCGATCCAGGCCCTGCGCACAGAGTAAACATCCCGGTCCGAAATGCCCTGATCGCTTCTTTCTTCCTTCCTTCCTTCCCTGATCTTCCCGTCTCCCAGTCAAAAAACAGGAATCACAGGAAGAAAGGAAGGGCGGGAAGAAAAGCGAAAGAGCCTGCCTCCGGGAGATCGACACTTTTTACGGCGGAATCACGCAAGATAATCTCGCAAAAAGTCTTCTTCGTTTCATGGGAGTACAGGCTTGCGTGGTACAAGCGGAAACCTGCTTGCAGCGCGCAGCCGGAAGGGCCGGGCCTAACCTTCCGGGGGGCCGATGGTCGGCAGGCAGAGGATGAAAAGCGCTCCCTCGCCCGGGCCGCTCTGCGCCCAGAGCGTTCCCCCGGCCTGCTTGATAATCCCGTAGGCTGTCGACAGGCCCAGGCCGGTACCCTGCCCCACCGGTTTGGTGGTGAAAAAAGGCTCGAACATGTGCTCCTTGGCTTCCTCGCTGATGCCCACCCCGCTGTCTTTCAAAGAGACCAGCACGTAATTCCCGGGAGCCAGAATCTCCTTGCTGCCCTCCAGCGAGCCAACCTCCATCAGCGAACGGCTCCAGGTGCGCACCTCCAGCCGCCCCCCGTCCGGCATGGCGTACGCGGAGTTGACCACCAGGTTGGTCAGCGCCTGCTGAAAGTGGTTGGGATCGATGCGCACCAGGCCCAGCGGCTGCTCCAGGCGAAGGATCAGCTCCACCTTCCGGCTCAGGAAGGAACGCCAGATGTCTTCCATGCCGGTGATGAACTCGTTGACGTTCAGCTCCTTGCCCTTGGGTATACGCTTCCTCCCGAAGGTCAGCAGGTGGGTGGCAATTTTCGAAGCTTCCGTTCCGGCCTTCTGAATCGCCTGAAGTTTTTTATAGGAGGGATCCTGATCCGAGATTTTGGACAAAGCCAATTCGCTGTTTCCCAGAATCACGGTCAGCAGGTTGTTGAAGTGATGCGCCGCGCCGCCGGCCAGCTGCCCGATGGCCTCCAGCTTCTGCACTTCCCGAATCTGCTCCTGCCACTGGTTCCGCTCGGTCACGTCCCGCAGAATGCCGTGCTTGGCCACCGGCTTACCCCCCTCGAAGTACAGATCCAGGTTGCCCTCCATGATGCGCCAGGCGCCGGCCTTGGTGCGGATTCGGATTTCAAAAGGATTTCCCGCTTCTCCCGAAGAGGGGTGGCTTCCGGAAATGTCGAGGATATGGTGATCGGCAGGATCGACCAGCTGCAGGAGGCTCATTTGCAGCAGTTCGTTGCGGGTGTACCCGGTGAGCTTTTCGGCAACTTGGTTGATGGCGGTAATGCGGTGGTTCATGTCGCAGCTGAAAACCACGTCCGGTGCGTTTTCCATGAGAGAGCGGTAGTGCCTTTCTCTTTTGCGGATCAGCTCGGTTTGCCGGCGGATCTGCTTCCGTAAAAGTACGCTCCAGGTAAAAATTCCAGCCGCCAGAACCAGGGAAAAAATGCACGCCCCCAGGATCCGGCTGCTGGTCCACCAGGAAGCCATCCGGATCACCGAAATATCCTGCGGAGAGCGAAGCAGGAGCCGGAAAGACTCCGGGACGCGGTTTTCGTTGGTTCGTACCATACAAATCCCAGTAAGCTTCAGCAGGCTCCCCAGCCGAACCGATTCGGCCGCTTCCTCCGCAGGCGAACGGTCCAGCACGGCGGTAAAGGGGATATCTCCGGCCCGCAAAATCATCTCATGCGAGAAGGGAGTAAGGATCTGATGGGTCAGGATTCCCTCCAGCCGAACCAGCTGGGAGTGAAAATCGCCGCGCAGGGCTTCTTCCGCGAGGATGGACGTGGCAAAAACCGGGGGAGAGGTCCCCAGCGACCGGCTGGAGGAATCCTGGAGAACGGGAGAGAGATCGGTCATCACCGGAAATCCGACCACTTCCACCTCTTCCCCGACCTTCAGCGGATCCGCAGGAGAGTGCCGGACCAGCACTCCCCCGGTATCGTCCTGCAGGAAAAATCCCTCCAGCGGAATGCTGTAAGGCATGGTTACCTGGCCGCGGATCCGGACCCAACGCTCGACGATCCCCCGATCGCCGACTTGCAGCAGCTGGCCGATCTTCTGCAGGGGGACGGAATCGGACGCAACCGATTCCATGACCGTCAGGTAGCCGGGATCGGGCACGTAAACCCTTATCCCGGAAAACTGGCGGCGCTGGTTGTAGATGGAACCGCAAACCCCGTGAACCTGTACTTTCTTCCCGACCCAGTAATGGGGCAGGTCGGTTTCGGAGTGCGGGACCATGACCAGCAGGCGCTGTCCCTCCGAAAGAATCTGCAGGGCGATCATGCCGGAAAACCGCTGTCCCTCGATGCCCGTTGCCGGCCGCAGCGACATGACCATTCCTTCCAGCCGGACCCACTCCGACCGGAATTTTCCATCCAGGAGGGCGGGGATCCCGCTGTTTCCAGGCTGGGGCTGGACTCCGCGGCCCCTGGATATCCATTTCGAAACGGCAATGTCCGTAAGGAAGCTGCCGCGGACCGTCCAGCCCTCCACTTCCACCTCCTCCAGAAGACCGGGCACCCTGTTTCCCGCCACGATGGAAACATAGACCCCGCCGGTGGAATCCTGGATGAAGAAATTGGGGCGACTGGGAAAGAGGAAGGTGACGATCCCCTTCAGCGATACCGGATATCCCCTGGCCCCTTCCTGAATGGAAAGTGCGCGTATCCCGGCTACGGTGCGCAGGCGCGGCAGCGAATCGTCCCGCGAAGCCGGGTGGAGGTTTGGAGACCGTATGGAACTCCAGTCCACCAGCCAGATTTCCGTGCGGAGTCGCTCTCCCTGCAGGGAGCGGACCGGGTGCCACACTCCGGTCAGCTGCAGCCGGGTGCCCGGAGCATAGGTACCGGAATTGCGCTGGTTCGAAAAACAGGCCACCTGGACCGGCCCCTGGGAGGTTTCCAGCTCGAGGATATCTCTCCCGGCCGCATTGACATATGCTTTTTGCCACTCCCCTTCCAGCTCCACCCACCGATAATCGTCCCGGTCCGTTTCCAGGTCGAGAGAAGCCAGCGGCCTGGCAACCGGGAACTCGATGGCGCTGTCCACCACCTCCACTTTCATGCCGGCCAGAGCGGGCCGCACGGTTTCATGGGATAGGAAACCGGTGACCGCTACTTTCTGACCGGGTCGGAGGAAAGGCACTCTCCCGGAGAGATGGACACGGACGGCCGCCTCCGCGTCCTGCACGATGATCCGCTTGCCGATTTCGTCGATGAAGGTCAACCGCCCGATGACCTGAACCGGGAAATCGCCGGCCGTTCCCGAATCCGCATCCTTGAGGATCTCTCCCAAATTGGTAATCCGGGGGCCGGCCGGAGGCGGGGCGCAGGAACCTCCCCCCAAGCACGCCAGGAGCACCACGGCAGCCAATGAAACCGGATGGAACGCAGCTCGTAATCGGAACGTAAAATCCATTCGTTTATAGCACGGCTGGATAAAAGCCTGCAGAAAAACAAATCCCACATTCAATGCACTTTTCCGGCCGTCCTCCCGGGACGGCTGTGAAATTATACACAGATACGGTTCGCAAAAGTAAGTTAGAAAACAGGCGGGAAGACCACCCACCTTGTGGATCCGCCCCGAATTCGAAAAACGGAGTAAAATTACTGCCGCCTGCGCCCGCGCAGGATAGCCGCACCCCGGGCAAGCAACCCCGAGGGCCAGCGCCAGCCCAGGGGGAGGACAGGGGATTCGAATTGCTTAAGGGAGGTTCCATGATCGAAAATCGCCGGACTTTTTTGCAGACCGCCGGGTTGACTCTTGCGGCTCCCTTCGGGCCGTCCGCGCAGGTTCGGGCCCGGCCCAACATCCTGTTTCTATTCCCCGACGAGTTGCGCGCCGACTGGGTGGAGCCCAGCCGCCTCCCGGTGCGCACCCCGAACCTGAAGCGCCTGTCGGACCAAGGCGTGCGGTTCACGCGGGCCGTCACCCCCTCGCCCTTGTGCGCCCCGGCCCGCGCCTGCCTGGCACTGGGGAAGGAATACGACCGCTGCGGTGTGCCGGGAAATAACGTCAACCTGCCCTCCGGTCAGACCACCTTTTACCAGCTGCTGCGAAGCGCCGGTTACCACGTCATGGGATGCGGGAAATTCGACCTGCACAAGCCGGACCGGGACTGGGGAACGGACGGCAGGAAATGGATTGCAGACTGGGGCTTTTCCGACGGGATCAACAGCGAGGGCAAATCCGACGCCACCCTTTCGTTTCAGAGGATGGGCCGGCCGATGGGTCCCTACCTGGCTTACCTGCAGTCCAAAGGGCTCCTGAAGACCCATGTGGACGATTTCGGGCGGCGAAAAGGGCACAACGCCACCTTTCCCACACCGCTGTCGGATGAGGATTACTGCGACAACTGGATTGCGCGAAACGGGCTGCAGCTCCTCGACCGGGCCCCCTCGGGCCAGCCGTGGTTTCTGCAGGTCAACTTCAACGGACCCCATCCGCCCTGGGACATCACCCGGAAAATGGAAAAGGCCTGGCGCGGAACCGCCTTCCCTCCGCCGGACGGATCCGGAGAATACAGCGCGGAGGAACACAACCGGATCCGCCAGAACTATGCCGCCATGATCGAGAATATCGACCGGGCAGCAGGCCGTTTCCTGGAAAAGCTGAAAGCGCGCGGAGAGCTGGACAACACCCTGGTGGTGTTCAGCAGCGACCACGGTGAAATGCTCGGCGATCATAACCGCTGGGGCAAAACGTTTCCGCACCAGCCATCCGTGGGCATTCCCCTGGTCTTCTGGGGAGCCGGGGTTCGGAGCGGGGTGGTCTGTCCGCAGCCAAGTACCAGCCTGGATCTCACCGCCACCTTCCTGGATTACGCCGGCCTGCCGCGGCCTGCCGAAATGGACAGTCGCTCGCTGCGCCCTTTTCTGCAGGAAGGCAAGTCGGACGGCTTGCGCTCCCATGTACTTTCCGGCCTGGGAAAATGGCGCCTGGCCATGGACCAGCGCTACAAATATATCCGCGGTTTCGAAGCGGAACCTCTGCTTTTCGATCACCAGAACGATCCTCTGGAGAACAGCAACCTTGCCGCGGCCAATCCGGAAGCAGCCTCGCGTCTGGCGCGGCTGTTGCCGGCCTAGGAGCCCGTGTTTCTTCCGCAGGACAAAGATTAAGGAAACGTATTTTCCCATGACAGGCTTTTTCCCGGATGATCCGGCCTCGCTGGAATTTTCTGCCGAACAGATGCAGGAGCTCGGAGACGCCGCGCTCCGCCGGGTGATCGAACACATCGCTTCCCTGCCGCAACAGCCAGCCTGCGGCCAGGTGCAAGCGGAAGAATTCTGCCGCTCGCTGCGCGAGCCGCCGCCCATGGAACCGGCACCGCTGGAACCCTTGCTGGACCTGCTCTTCCGGGAGTGCATTCCCCGGTCCTACACCGCGGCCGCCCCGGGCTATATGGCTTTCATCCCGGGTGGCGGAGTTTTCCCGGCCGCCCTGGCGGACCTGATTTCGGATTCTGCCAACCGCTATACGGGAATCTGGTCGGTAGCCCCGGCGCTGGTCCAGCTGGAGGCCAACGTGCTGGAGTGGTTCCGCGATTGGATGCAGTTTCCGCCGGAGGCCCGGGGGCTGCTCACCTCCGGCGGTTCGATGGCTGCGTTTAATGCCGTTCTATGCGCCCGGGAAAAGCTCCTGGGAACCGAAATCCGCCGGGGAACAATGTACGCCTCTTCTCAGGTGCATCACTCGGTTCTGAAATCCGCACGCCTGGCAGGCATTTTCCCGGACCGGATCCGGACCATTCCGGTGGACGGGCAATTCCGCATGCGGCCGGACCGGCTCGAAGAGGCCATCCGGCAGGACCTTGAAGCCGGCTGGAAGCCCTTCCTGGCGATCAGCAGCGCCGGAACCACCAATACCGGGGCGATCGACCCCCTGGAGGAAATCGCCGCCATCAGCGCGCAGCACGGGCTCTGGCACCATGTCGACGGAGCCTATGGCGCCTTCTTCCATGCCTGCGAGGAACTCCGGCCTCTGCTGCGCGGTCTTCCCCTGGCCGACTCGCTCACCCTGGATCCCCACAAGGGATTATTTCTGCCCTACGGAACCGGCGCGCTGCTGGTGAGGGACGGTGCCGCCTTGCGGGCCACCCACGCCACTTTCGCGGACTATTTGCCGCCCATGCCTCCCGGAGAGGAATTCTACGATCCCAGCCGGCACGGGCCGGATCTTTCGCGAGGCTTTCCGGGCCTGCGCGTCTGGCTCTGCATCAAGCTCTTTGGAGCCAGGCGCATCCAGGCGGCCATCGCCGAAAAGAGGCAGCTGGCTCTGTATGCCGCCGACCGGCTCGGCTCCACGCCGGGCATCGTCCTGGCGGCTCCTCCCCGGCTTTCTCTCTTTGCCTTTTATCTTTCCCGGCCCGGCGCCACCAAAGAGTGGGAAAACCAGGCCACGCGCCGCCTGATGGACCAGGTGATCGCCCGGGGGAAAATCATGCTTTCCGGCTGCCGGGTAGACGACCGTTATCTGGCGCGGATCTGCGTGCTCAGCTTTCGCAACCGCCGGGAACAGATCGAACTGTGCGTGCAGCAGATCCGGGAGGAAAGCGAAAAAATCCTTTCCTGATGGCCCGGCCATAAGTCCCTCTCCCCATCCGACATGTGGTTATTCCTTCTTTCTTCCTTCCTTCCTTCCTTCCTTCCTGGTCTTCCCGTCTTCCTGTGAAATGATTGGACTTACAGGAAGAAAGGAAGAGCGGGAAGAAAGGCGGAAGGGCCTGCCGCCCGGAGACGGGTACTTTTGCCGCTTTGCCCTTCCTGATTGAAAAAAATTTCGTTATGTTCTGCCGTCCCGATGGGACTTGGGTGTGCGCCGAACGGCGCGAAATAGCGGATATCGTGCCGCAATGCTCCGCCACGGCCTGCCGGGAACCCGCAAACCGGCACAGGAGTGTTATTCCGAGGCAAAAGGCCCGTAAGGGATACCATACTCCCTTCCTACCTGTGATCCAGAGTTTCTGTTATGTTCCCGCGTCGTCCTTGGAAGGCAAATGCCACCGGGCGTTCATGGGCTCTATCCCCGCAATAACATTCCACAGCGATTCGCTCCTGGCATCGAAAACCTTTTTGCGGATTCATTTCAACCCCTTGACGAGGTGGAGCTCATCGAGCGCCTGCAGATAATTAAAGATACAACTCCGACCGTCCGCGGAAACCAGCACGGCATGGCTTTCCTTTCCTGCAGGATCAGGGGGTATGGACTCCCAGACGAGCCGGCGCGCCCCTTTCCTGGGCTCGATCTCAAAGACCTGCATGTGAAGTTTGCCTGTGTTACAGGCGAAGATCGTACCCGCCCGGCTCAGCTGCACGATGTCCTCACCCGGCAAGAGGCCTTGGATCGGGTAGGGAGGGGAGCCGTCCAGAGAATAAATGCCGTAGCCGTCCCCCATTTCCTTCCAGAAGGAATGCCCGTTCGGTGACCGGCTCCGATCCTGCTCTTCGGCAGTAGCGGGACGCGGTTTCGTTCCCTTCAGGTCGGTGATCCAGCAGTGTGCGGATTGTGAAGGCTCGTTCCCCATAAACCAGACGGTTCGCCCGTCGGGCATCAGTCCGGCTTCCTGGATCTGAAAGCCAGGCAGGACGATTTCCGCCGGCTCCCCGGGCCCGACCGGGTAAATGAGCACGGCTGGTGGCTCCATCCGCGAAAGAATTACCCGGTCCCCGCCGGGCGAGAAGCGCGACCAGGCCTGGGTCGTCGCCAGGAGCCGGATGGGAGGGGCACCGCTGGTTTCTCTCAAATAATGAACCTGTTCTCCTGGCGATTCCTCGCTGAAGAGGATCCACCGGCCGTCGGGGGAGAGATCGGTCACGCTGGTAAAAGAAAGCCAGGACAGGTCACGAGGGGTGGGGTCCGAAGGGCCTATGAAGAAGTTATATTGTCGTTGTTGTGAAAAGTTGACGAGGGTCCGCCCGTCCGGAGCGACATCGTACAGCCATGGCATCAGGGGCGAGCGCATCAGGAGGCGGAGGCGTCCGTCCAGGGTTCCGGCGAAAACGCCGAACTGGTTTTCTTTGTCGAAGGTCTGGGCGGCGAACCAAACCTCGTCGCCTTTCGGGGACCAGGCCACTCCCATGAGGCTCGGGAACGGGCCGGCGATGGTTTTCAATTCGCCCTCCCTATCCACAACCTTGACGTAGCCTCCGATGGAATATTCCACGGGAGTGTCCAGAAAAACAACCCTGTTTCCGGAAGGGGAAATACGGATATTCCAAGCATAGGAGCCGGCTATCCGGGCAAGCACTTTCCCTATCGGGTATTCCAGCCGATACCCGGTGGTTGCCTGGCGCAATATGGCTATCGCCTTCCCCCCGGGTGAAAAGTCCATGGCGCCGACCCGTTCCTGGAGGGGTCTTGGCGTCCCTCCGGAGAATGGAACCGTGGCGAGTGTGGGGACGGTAACGGCCGGCGAGTAGCCTGGCCGCAGCCTGAGAGCCAGCTCGCCGGAGGGGGAAATCCCCATGAGCGCGCAATTGGAGTACCCGAGAGACCGGGACTCGGGGCTATCGAGACGTATGCTGAAGACCTCCGGGGGTTTCCCCTCCCATCTGGCGTGGTAAACAACCGTCTGCCCATCAGGAAGGAAGCGTGCATTGCCGACCCCACCCCGGCGGAAGGTGAGGCGTTGAAAGGAGAGTTCCAACAGCTCTTTGGAACGATACCCGGCCAGATAGGCTGCCATGGAGATTCCGAGAACAACAAGCAGCGCCGCCAGGCTCCAAAAGATCTTTCGCCCAAGGCCCTCATTCCTGGTCCTGCCGGGCGTGCCCGTTCCCGTCTTTGCAATGCCGCTGACCGAGGTGCAGGAGCGCAAGGCGAAAGCCAGATCGCTGGCCGATTGAAAGCGTTCCTGCGGGCTCTTGGCCAGACACCGTGCTGTCAGCCGGTCCATCTCCGGTGGGAGGCCCGGAACAGCGAGCGACGGCTCCGGTACCGGTTCCTTCAGGATAGCCCACAAGGTTTCTGTCGGAGTGTCTTTCTTGAAGGCCTTCTCCCCGGTCAGCAATTCGTAAAGAAGGCACCCCAAGGCGAAAATATCTGACCTGGCGTCCGTCTCCTCCCCCCGCACCTGCTCCGGGGCCATATACCCCACCGTCCCCATCACCGTTCCCGGGCTTGTTCCTCCGCGAGTGCCCGGGTCGGTTTGATCGTCTTTCATGCGGGTGTACAATTTGGCCAGGCCGAAGTCCAGGATCTTGACCTGCCCGTCCTTGCATAAGAATATGTTCTCGGGTTTCAGATCCCGATGGACAATCCCTTTTCCGTGGGCGGCCGCCAGCCCATCGGCGATGGAAGCGGTGGTCTCCACCGCTTTGCGCCAGGCGAGGCGCTCACGCCCCAGCCGTTCGCGGAGGGTCTCTCCCTCCAGGAGCTCGGTAACGACATAGGCTGTCCCGCCCTCCTTGCCGAAATCGTAAATGGAAAGGATGTTGGGATGCGAGAGGGCCGCCAGTATTTTCGCCTCTCGTTCAAACCGGGAAAGGGCATCGGCATGATCGGAGAACTCGGAGGGAAGGACCTTGATCGCGACGTCCCGGCCCAGCTTTGCATCACGAGCCCGGTACACCTCTCCCATGCCGCCGGCGCCAAGCTTGCACAGAATTTCATACGACCCCAGGCGGATACCGATTTTCAGCATGGGATTGTCATCCAGGTAGGCCCGAAAAGGGGAAGATTTTCCGTTCCGGATGCGTCGACCTTTGACAGGAGAATTTCGACGGCTCCAAACACCAAAGCCCACTTGCCCTCATTCTTGCTTCCGGGAAAGCACCCGGTATGGGATGGAGTGCAATTTCCACAGCACGAAAAGCGGGATTCCCATAGGAATATCATCTATTTGAACCGGGACGGACCCTCGGCGCCTCTTGCGATTTGGGTTAGTGGCTCATTTTGGAATCTCCTCAAGCCTGAGAATCATTATACGCCAACCCGTATGGCCTCCATAATATTTATCGTGAAAAAATCAAATACCAATACAGCCTGTCCAGGCCTTACCCAGCCGTGGATTTCAAGTAAGGAAAAGAAAAACACAAATAATCCAAGGCAGGAAGAAGGATGGGGAAACCCGGCGGCAACGGAATCAATACCCTGTGTGGCCAATAGATTTTTAAAATTTGCGTGAGACTTTTTTTACAGCTCCATCCTTTTCTGATTTGTCGCAAAAGGCTCATGTCCGGCTCTTCCATCCCGATGGGACCTGTTCTGCGCCGGCCTTTCGCTTTTCTTCCCGTCCCTCCGGCTCCTGCTGTAAGATCTTCCTGTTTCCGATGATATAATCTGCGCGAATCGGCCCGCCGCTCAAAGGCGTGGCCAGGGAGGGTATCCTTGAAACACTTGATATTTCGTTTTCATCTGAAGCAGTGGAAATTCCGGATCCTTTCTTTGCTGCTGTCGGTCTCCTGCCTTCCGCAGCCTGCCTGGTCCGGACAGGCGGGCGCATCGCAGACCTCCGGGGAAAAGGTTGTTGCCGTCCGTGGCGGAACGGTATACACCATAACCAAAGGAATCATTCCCAACGGGACTGTCCTGATACGCAACGGCAGGTTTGTCGCGGCCGGCGCCGCACTGGAGATCCCTCCCGGGGCGGAAGTTGTGGACGCCTCCGGCAAGTTTGTCACCCCGGGCCTGGTGGATGAACACTCCCACATCGCTTCCAGCTCCACCAACGAAGGAGGCACCACGGTCAGCTCCATGACCCGGATCCTGGATGTTCTGGATCCGGAGGACGTGGACATATATCGGGACCTGGCCGGCGGGCTGACCACGGCCTGCGTGTTTCACGGCAGCGCCAACCCGATCGGCGGAGCCAACGCGGTCATCAAAATGCGCTGGGGTAAGAAAAAAGCCGAGGAACTGCTGATGTCCGGCGCCCTCCCCGGACTCAAGTTCGCTCTGGGCGAAAACCCGAAGGACATGCGCCAGTTCGGACAGACCGGGCCGCGGCGCTATCCGGCCAGCCGCCCGGGAGTGGAGTTCGTGATCCGCGAGGCCTTTACCCGGGCCCGCGAGTACCGGCAGGCCTGGAAAAAGTACCAGGACGCGCGGCAGGCCGGCGCCGACGTACCTCCTCCCCGCCGGGACCTGCAGCTGGAGCCGATCGCCGAGGTGCTGGAAGGAAAGCGCCTGGCCCACGTGCACGCCTACCGCTCCGACGAAATGCTGATGATGATGCGCCTGGCGGAGGAATTCGGGTTCCGGGTAGCCACCTTCGAGCACGGACTGGAAGGCTACAAGGTCGCCCGGGAGCTGGCCGCTCACGGAGCCGGAGTCGGAACCTTTACCGACTGGTGGGGATACAAGGTGGAAGCCATCGATGCCATTCCGTACAATGCCGCCCTGATGATGCGCAGGGGCGTACTGGTTTCCATCAACTCCGACAGTGCCGAGCACGCCCGCCGGCTCAACAGCGAAGCCGGCAAAATGGTCAAATGGGGCGGCCTTTCCGAAGCCGAAGCCCTTTCTCTGGTAACCATCCATCCGGCCAGGCAGCTGCGCATCGACCGGTATGTCGGCTCCATCGAGGCCGGCAAGGATGCCGACCTGGTGATCTGGAGCCACCCCCCCTTGAGCTCCTATGCCATCGTGGAGCGCGCCTACATCGACGGCCAGCTGTACTACGACCGCGCCGCGGACGAAAAACGGATTGCGGCAGAGAAAAAACAGAAGGAAAGCCTGACGGCCGCGGAAAAGGCGGAAAAGGAAAAACGACCCGCCAACGCGCCGGAAGGAAGCCGCAGGGGAAAAGAAGAAACCGCCACCGCTGCCGCATTGCCGTCGGTGCCCGCCGCCACCTATGCGCCCGGAAAAAGCTCCTCCTGGTCCCTGCTGCCGAAAATGGAAAATCCCCCGGCTTCCTCGGGAATCCTGGTCCTGCAGAACGGTCGAATTTTCCCGATCTCCCGGCCGCCCATCGAAAGGGGATCGGTTCTGATCCGCCAGGGGAAAATCGAGGCCTTGGGAACGGATATCAAAATTCCCTCGGGGGCCAAAATCATCAATGCCTCGGGCCTGGAGATCTACCCGGGGTGGATCGACACCAAGACCTCCCTGGGGCTTTCCGAACCCGGACCGCGCGGCTACCAGGACAGCGCCGAGATGCTGGACTACAACCCCCAGCTGCGCACCCTGGTCGCCTACCACAACGACAGCGAGGCGATACCCGTGGCCCGCGCCAACGGCGTGACCAGCGCCGCGATCTTCCCCAGCGGAGGCATCCTGGGCGGGCAGATCCCGGTGATGAACCTGGACGGCTGGACCTGGGAGGAGAGCGTCCTCCATCCGCTGGCCGGCCTTTCCATGCAATTCCCTTCCGTGAGCCGCGGGCGCTTCGCCTTCGGACCCCCTTCCGCCGCCGAGCGGACGTTTGAGGAATTGAAAAAGGAGAGAGACGGCAAGCTGGACCGCCTGGCCCAGCTCCTGGACCAGAGCCGCGCCTATGCCGCCCTGTCCCCGGAAACCCGAACCACCGACTGGGTGTTGGAAGCGCTCGTTCCCCTGGTGGAAAAGCGGGTGCCGCTCTTTGTGACCGCGGCTCGCGAAGCGGATATCCGCGATGCGGTCGCTTTTGCCGACCGGGTCCGGGTGCGGATCGTGATCTGCTCCGGGCAGGAAGCCGCGCTGGCCGCACCTCTGCTGAAGGAAAAAGGAATTGCCGTTCTGCTGGGCCCCGTTCAGACCCTGCCCTCCCGGGAAGATATGTTTCATGCTTTCAGCTACCAGGCAGCCGGAGAGCTGGCGCGCCAGGGAGTCAAGTTCGCTTTCGCCACCGACGACACCACCGATGTCCGCGCCCTCCCCTTCCAGGCCGCCCAGTCGATTGCCTGGGGCCTGCGACGCGAGGACGCTTTGCGGGCCCTGACGTTGAGTTCGGCGGAAATTCTAGGTGTGGACGACCGGGTCGGCAGCCTGGAGGCGGGCAAGACCGCCAACCTGCTCGTTTCCCGGGGCGACCCCCTGGATGTCCGCACCGAGATCACCCACGTGGTGATCCGCGGGCGGCTGGTCCCCCCGGACAACAAGCACCTGAGCCTGTACGAACGGTATCGCCAACGGCCCTAGGAGGAAAACCATGACCCCCAAATTCTATTCCAATCGATCTCTTCTGCTGTCGTCAACTCTTCTGGCGTTATCGATGATCCCCGGCCTCCGTGGAGAAGCGCCCTACTGCTACGCGATCCAGGGCGCGCGGATCGTCCCCGTTTCCGGACCGGTACTGGAAAAAGGCACGCTGCTGATCCGGAACGGAACCGTCGAAGCCGTGGGCCCGGAAATGCCGGTCTCTGCCGATTTCGCGGTCATTGCCGGCCAGGGTCTTTCCGTCTATCCCGGAATGATCGACATGGCCGGCAGCATCAGCCTGGAAAGCCCGGCGGCCGCGGCCGCCCCGAGGGAAGCCCGAACCCGGCTGGAACTGGAGAGGAATTACCGGGAAACCATTCTGCGGCCGCAGCGGGAAGCCGCCGCCCTGATCCGGGCGGAAATGCCGGACTGGAAAAAGCTGGCGGCACTCGGCATCACCTCGCTGCTGGCGGTCCCCTCCGGCAGCGGAATCCAGGGCTGCAGTTCGCTGGTGCACACGGTCCTCCCGGAAGACCCGCCGCAGATCGGCAACCTGGCCGACGGCCGCGCCGGCCTTTTTGTGATACAGACTCCCGTGGCGCTGCACGTCCGGTTTCCCGACAGAAACTCAAGCGGACTGTACCCTGCATCTCTGATGGGAGCCATCGCTTTTATTCGCCAGTCGTTCCTGGACGCCGGGCAGTACCGGCTGGAGCAGGAGTGGTCCCGGAAAAATCCGACCGCGCCGGGCGGCCCGGTCTACGATGCCGCCCTGGAGGCACTGAGCTCCATCCTGGCCCGGAAGCTGCCGGTGGTTTTTTCCGCCTCTTCCGCGGTGGAGATCCGGCGGGTCCTGTCCCTGGCGCGCGAGTTCGGTATCGCTCCCACCATCCTCGGGGCCCACGGCGCGGATAAGGTGACCGAAGAGCTGAAGGAGCAGAAAATTCAGGTTCTGTTCAGCCTGAACTATCCGGTCCGTCCCAGGGATCTGGCTCCCGATGCCGACGAATCCCTGCGGACCCTGCAGGAACGGGCGGATGCGCCCCGGGTGCCCGCAGCGCTCCACCGGGCCGGTATTTTCTTCGCTTTCGCCTCCGACGGGCTGAAGGATCCCAAGGAGTTTCTGCGCAACGCCGCCCGGGCGGTAAAAGCGGGCCTTCCCGCGGAAGCGGCTCTGAGAGCCCTCACCCTGAATGCCGCGACGATCGCCGGAGCGGAGCGGCGGCTCGGTTCCATTGAAAAGGGGAAGATCGCCAGCCTGCTGGTGACGGAAGGCGACCTGTTCGACGAAAAATGTAAAATCCGCCATGTCTTTATCAACGGACGACCGGTGCAGCCGGATACCGCCGAAGCTCCGGCTTCCGAGCGGCGCCGCTCTTCCATCGAATAAGAGGGTCTCATGCATTCAAGAAGATCGTTTCTGGAACAGCTTTTCGCGGCGGCGGCACCGGCTGCAAGTCTCGCCGGGTCGGCCGAGGGTTCCTCTCCCTGGCAGTTGGGCTGCTACACCCGGCCCTGGGCGGCCCATGACTACCGCGTGGCCCTGGACGCCATCGCCGCCGCGGGCTTCCGCCACGTCGGCCTGATGTCGGCCAAAAACAAAAACAACCTGGTCCTTTCCGTCTCCTCCACTCCCGAGGAGGCCGCCGCCGTGGGCCAGGAGGTGAAGCAGCGGGGGCTGAAAACGGTTTCCCTGTGGGGCGGCCAGTTTCCGCTCCAGGGGCCGGACGGGCTGAAGCGCCTGATCGACAACGCGGCGGCCTGCGGCAGCCCGCAGCTGATGATCGGCGGAACCGACGAAAAAAATCACGACGCCTACTACCGGATCGTTGCCGAGTGCTGCCCCTATGCCGAATCCCGGGGGGTCGGCATGAGCGTCAAGCCGCACGGCGGGGCCAACGCCAGCGGCGCCCAGTGCCGCCGGATCGTGCAGCAGGTCGGCCACCGCAATTTCCGCATCTGGTACGACCCGGGGAACATTTTCTATTATTCGGACGGCAGGCTGGACCCGGTGCAGGATGTCCCATCGGTCAAGAAGCTGGTAGTCGGTATGAGCGTGAAGGATTTCCGGCTGCCCAAAGTCGTAGACCTTACGCCCGGCACCGGCCTGGTCCATTTTGCGAAAGTCATGGCCGGCCTGAAAAAGGGCGGGTTCCGGCGCGGCCCGCTGGTGGTGGAGTGCCTGGCCCCCGGGGAGCTCGCCCAGCTCCAGGCGGAAGCGGTGAAAGCCAGGCAGTTCCTGGAAAAACTCACCGGGCAGAAAGCCTGACAAGCCGGTACGGAAAAGACCGGGCGGAGGAACAAGATGACAACCGAGCAATCCGGCAGCTGGCCCGTTTCCCTGGAAACATCGGTTTCCAAGGCTTTCATGGCCCAGGTCCTGGGCGTGAGCTTCGACCGCGATTATTATTTCGATCCGCTCCGGCGCCGGGAAATCGATGCCCGGTGCCACCGGTACGCCGGCCGGGAGCTCCGGGACCTGGATGCCTTTTTTACGGAGAGCAACCTGGGACGCAGGTCCTTTTATGCCCCCGACCAGGTTCCGGTCGGCGGAATCCAGCCCAACCTGATCCTGGGCATGCTGCTGGGCGCGGAATTCCTGCCCGCACCCCAGGGGGATGCCGATATCAGCCCGGCCTGCTGGGCCGGCAAGCCGGCCGGCCAGCTTCCCGAACCCCCTTCCCTGCTGGAACATCCGCTGATCGGCCTTTTTGACCGCCAGATCGATTTCGTGAGGCAGCAGGAACGGCAGGTCCCGATCCCTCCTTTCTTCTGGGACGGGTCGGGCCGGGCCGCCGTCCACGGGGCGCTGACCACCGCCCAGAAGTTCCTCGGGGAGCAGGTCTTTCTGGACCTGGCGACCGATCCGGAGCGCGTCCGGCAAGCCATGGACTGGATCACCGAAGCCAATATCGTCCTGGTGCGCCATTTCGCGGAGCGCTGCGGCATCCGCTTGCAGGAAATTCATGTCGGAGAGTGCTCCTCCTGCATGGTGGGCGGACCGGCCTGGGAAGAGTTCGTGGTCCCCACGCTGAGCCGCATGGCGACGGAAATGGGACCAGTCCGGCTGCACTCCTGCGGGCGCAGCCGCCATCTTCTGCCGGCGTTTCGTCAGGTCCCCGGGCTGTGCAGCCTCGATCTGGGGGACGAGGCCTGCCTGCCGGGAGTCCGGCAGCTTTGGGGGGCCGGTTTTCCGGTCAGCCTGGCACCCCCGGTCAAGCTGCTGTCCGGCGGCAGCCTTCCGGACTGGATCGACTGGACGGAGCGGGTGCTGAAAGACAACGGAGGCGGCTGCCTGACCATCCTGTATCACCTGGAGCCCCCATATCCGCTGGAGACGCTGCGCGCCTGGAGGACCTGGCTGGAACAGAGGCTCGCCCGGGTGCTGGCCTGAAAAACCGCCGGATCGCCTGAAAATAGCAGCGGCCGTTGCCCGTGATTCTTCCTCTATTTGCTTCGGAACCTACCGGTTATTCCTGACAAACAAAGCCCGCAGTGGAATAAGCAGCGCCCCGCTTGCCTGCATCTTTAAGATTGCCTATAATCCTTTTGCAATAAAAGCATTTTCGAGCGGGCTTATTACAGAAACGGATTTCTTGTGGGAGGGAAACCGATGAACCGCTATCGCGCTGCGCTTCTGATTCTCCTCGTCTTTGTCTGTGCTCTTTTCGGTGCTGCCGCTCTGCGTGCCCCCCGCCTGCTGACCTGGGAAACGAACAGCAGCGGCCTGCCTTCCAGCGGGTCGGTACGCGATGTGGCCTTCGGCGACATCAACAACAACGGTCTGCCGGAGCTGATGGTGACCTCCACCAGCGGATCGGGTCTGTCCCTTTACGGCCGCGGGTCCGGCGGAACCTGGTCCGCCACCGGCCTGAACACCGGGCTGCCGGCCTCCGGCTCCTACGAGCAGCTTGCCGTCGGCGATCTCGATGTCGACGGCAAGCCGGATCTTTTCGCCAGCCGTGGCAGCGGTACGGGCCTGGCCGTCTGGAAAGGGAACGGCAGCGGCTCGTGGACCGCCATTACCGGCGGACTGCCGGCCACAGGCACTTACAAGGGAGTCGCCCTGGCGGATGTAAACGGGGACGGACAGCCGGACCTCCTTGCCGCCGGCAACGGCAGCGGAGCGGTCGGCGTGGCTGTTTACCGCAACGACCTGACCTCCTTTACTGCGCTGACCGGACCGACGTCCAGCGGGGTTTACAACCAGCTGGCCGCCGGTTATGTAAACACCGACCACTACGTGGACCTGGCGGCCACCAACGAGACCACCGGAGTCTACTTCTGGAAGGGACAGGCGGCCGCCGGCTGGTCGGCGGCCCGCACCGGCTTGCCGTCCGGCGCGGGTTTCCGCGGGCTGGCACTGGGGGACCTGGACAACGACAGCTGGCCCGAGCTGGTCGTCAGCCGGGCCGGGACTCCGCCGCTGGGCGGAGGAATCGGCATTTACGACTGGAACGATACGTCGGGCAGCTGGACGCTGGCCGCCAACCAGATCCTTACCACAGTCTGTTACGGCCGGATTGTTCTCAGCGATCTGAATAACGATGGCTGGCTGGATGTGCTGGCCGTCGGCTATCCGGGCGAAGGCGGACAGGGCCTGACAATCTGGCTGGGAAGCGCGGCCGGTTTTACCGCCGCGGCTTCTCCCTCGACCGCATCTTCCCTTGGCTCTCTGGCCGCTGCCGATTTCGATCTAAGCGGCCTCGTCGACCTGGCCGCAGGCGACACCGGCAGCCTGGGCGCATCCGCCTGGCGCAACAGCGCCTCACCCAATACCATGGATTCCTGGCTGGAGCTGCCCACGCCGCAAGCCACGGGCAGCCCGCTCTCTTTGGGTCAGGGCGATCTGAACCGCGACGGCTATCTGGATGTGATCCTGCCGGGATCCTCGGGCGGGCTGGTCGGCTATTTGGGCAACGGCGGCAACAGCTGGAGCGAGTGCACGGGCCTGGCCAAGGCGGTGCCGAGCGGCACGTTCGGAGACATCCTGGCGGGGGTTTTTCCGCAGATCGGCACCGAAACGTCTATTATTGCCGCACGGACCGACAACGGCGGACTGGCCTTCGTTTACGGAACCACCTGCGCCGGCGGAGGCGGAGCCTCGGCGATCGCTTCGACCGGTTCCTACCGGGGGCTATCTGCCGGCGAAATTTTCCGGGACGGCAATCTGTCGATCGTGGCCGCGGTAATCGGGGTCGGCACCGGCATGCAGTATTGGGTGCAGCGGAATACCGGGTGGACCATCCCGGTCTCCATCGCCTCCGGATACAGCATCAACGATACGGCCCTGGGGGATGTGGACCATGACGGGCTGCTGGAAATCGCCACCGCCGAGCTGTTGAACGACGGTGTGGCCATTTACGATTATGGCAAATCCTGGACTCGCAGGTCCGTTGTGGGAATGGGCAGCTATTATGCCGTCAGCCTGGGGGACATCAACAACGACGGCCATCTGGATGTGGTCGCAACGCCGAGCTCCGCGGGAACTGGCATACGGGTCTGGCTGGGAAACGGCAGCGGAACCAGCTGGACCCTGAGCTCCGGACCGGACGCGGCCAGTCCTTTGACCTATTATGATTTGGACCTGACCGATTTCAATCGTGACGGCAAGCTTGACATCCTGGCCGGAACCCAGGGCCAGGGAGTCCTGCTCTGGGCCGGAAACGGCGCCGGCAGCTGGACACCGGCCGCCGCTTCCCTGCCGGCCAGCGGCAATTTCCGCCATGTTGCCTTCGGGCACATCGACCGCGACGGGAACCCGGATCTGCTTTCCACGCAGACGAGCGGCGGCGTGAGGCTCTGGAGCGCCAGCGACGCCGCTGCCCCCACGATCACCCCCTACCGGGCGACGCTCTGGATCAATTCCACACAAAGCCCGGTGCTGACGGCCAAAGTGATCGACTCCGGACGGGGGATCGATATCGCCTCGGGCGGCTACCGCTACTCGACCAACGGCGGCGGCAGCTGGAGCGGCTGGCTGGCGGCGGCGGTCAGCGGCGAAAACGCCTCCACCAAGGAACAGATCATCACCACCCCGGCGGTTCCCTTCAGCCAGGACTCCCAGACTCTCAACGTGGTCGAATTCCGGGCCTCCGACCTGGGCGCCAACCAGGGCACGGCGCAAAGCGTCATCTGGATCGATACCACCCCGCCGGTCCCCACATCCCTCTTCTCGCCGGACCGCGAGGCCAACACCTGGTCCGCCGGCGGCACCATCAATCTGACTTTCGGGGTGACCGATGCGGTCAGCGGCTGGCAGGACAGCTCGGTGCTCGTGGACCAGTCGTCATCCACTGTCCCGCCGGCGGCGGCCAATGCCACCGGCATCCATTACACAACCGGCAGTCTTGCGGACGGCAACTGGTACGCGCACCTGCGTGGGCGGGACGGGGCCGGCAACTGGTCGACCACCACCCGGCACTTCGGCCCCTGGGGCATCGATACCACGCCCCCCTCGAACCCGTACTTCCTGCATTCGACGGATCACGCCAAGCAGGTGTGGAGCAACGATGTGCTGATCGACATGTTCTGGAACGGTGCCGCGGATGCCGGCAGCGGGGTGCATGGTTATTCCTACGTCATGGATACCAGTCCCGAAACCCTTCCTGACACCATCAAGGATACTGCCGCCAACACGGTCACGATGAGCCGGACCACCGGCAATAGCTACTACTTCCACCTGCGGACCGGCGATGCGGTCGGAAACTGGGCTCCCACGGCTATTCACGCCGGGCCATACTATATCGACACGATTCCGCCGGTTTCCTCGGTTACCTCCCCGGCCCACACCAACAACCAGGGCTTCACCGTCAGCTGGTCGGGCAGCGACGCCCATTCCGGCATCGCCAGCTACGATATCCAGTCGCGCAACAGAACCGCCAACGACATCTGGCGCGACTGGAAGACGGAGCAGACGGCCACTTCAGCAATCTATTCCGGTTTGGACGGCTATATTTACGAGTTTCGGAGCCGGGCCCGGGACAACGCCGGCAACGTGGAAGCCTGGCCGTCCTACGCGGACAGCACTACCCCGGTCGAAACCATCGATTTCTCCCTTCAAAATCCGGCCGTTGAAATTACGCAGTCGTCCCAGGATCTGGACAACAGTGTCCAGGTTTATGCCAACCGCAGGACCTTCGTCTTCTGTTATCCTCAGCAAAATGGATCCGTACAGCATGCAGGGGTGACAGCCAGGCTCAAGATATTCAACAACGAAGTTTACATGGGGATAGCCACACCGATCAATCCGGACGGAGTGCTTACCATTGGGGACATCATGAACCGGGGCAGCATGAACGGCGCTTTTCTGTTCGACGTGCCCTCCATCATGGTGCGGGAAGGGATGGCCCGATTCCAATGCGAAATCAACTACGGCCGCAACTGGGCGGAAAGCGACTACAGCAATAATATCGCCAGCGGCAGCGTTGTCGTCACCCGCACCGGTGTGCTGAACGTGAACCTGGTGGATGTTCTTTTTTATGCCCCGGACGGCCTGCACACTGTCCGGCACGTAGACCGCAATCGGATCGTTGCCTATTTGCGGGCTGCCTACCCGGTACAGTTTGTGAACCCGGTTTTTTCGACTTTGAATCCACCCTATGAATACGAGCCGGACATGTCGGACGTTCTCAGCGATCTGGATGCCAACGTCAACACAGCCGATGAGAACATGCACATGCATCATTACGGCATGATGTATTGGCCGGGCTCCCGTACGGGAGCCATCGGATTGGGTCGAATATCCGGACTGGTGGCGACCGGATATCTGGGTCCGAGCAACAGCACCAGTGATGACGGTACCTGGGGGGAGGAGACCGCAGCCCACGAGATCGGTCACAATCTCGGCCGCCTTCACGTGCACTGTGCCGGCACGGAAGACGATGACGGCAACGGCGGCCTGGATGACGATTACCCGTATCCGGTGGATTCGATCAGTCCCACCGAAACCGGAAGGGGTGCCGTGTATGGAATCGACGGCAGCACAACACCTCCGAGAATCCTGCGGCCTGGTTCTACTACGGACATCATGAGTTACTGTGCCAATCAATGGTTGAGCCCTTATACTTACGTCAACATCCGGAATATCCTGGTCGATCGGGCGATGGCCCGGGCAACAGAAGGCCTGGCCGCTACGCCGATCGACCGGCTGGCCGTCTACGGGAAAGTGGTCAAGGCGACGGACGCGGTCACGCTCAAGCCTTTTTACCGCCTGATGAGCGCCACGGATCACCCGGGCCGCGACCCGAACGGCGCCTACTCCATCCGCTTTTTCGGAGACGGGGGCAGCCTGCTGCAGAACTACCGCTTCTCGCCGGCCTGGACCGAGTCGCCCGGCACCACCGGGAGCATCACCGAGCGGCCGCCCTGGGTGACCGGCACGCGTCGAATTGCCATCTTTCACGGGGAGACAGAGCTGGCCTCGCGCACGGTCAGCGCCCATGCCCCGCAGGTGGCCATGGTTTCGCCGGTCGGCGGCCAGAACCTGAGCGGCGCTTCGGTGACCGTCAGCTGGACGGCTTCCGACCAGGACGGCGATGCGCTCGGCTACCGCCTGGCTTTCAGCCGCGACGCCGGGGCCAGCTGGCAGGGCATCTCGCGGCTGCTGACCCAGACCAGCGCCGCAATCGAGCTGAATACCCTGCCGGGCACCACCCAGGGGAAATTCCGGGTGACGGCCAGCGACGGAGTGAATACCGCCCAGGCGGAAACCAGCGGCGTGTTCAGCATTCCGTTCAAGGTGCCGGAAATCGTGCAGTTCGAGCCGGCCGGGGAAAACACTTATCCACGCCGCCAGACGGTCAACTTCCGCGGGCTGGCCTATGACGCCGAGGACAACGTCCTTCCCGATGACCGGCTGAGCTGGCGCTCGAGCCTCATGGGGGTGCTGGGCACCGGGCGGCTGCAATCGCGGATCGACCTGATTCCCGGCCGCCACGAGATCACCCTGACGGCCACCGACAGCCAGGGAAACGCCGTCAGTGCCGGGGCGGTGGTCATCGTGCTCGACAGCGAGGAGACCTACAGCCTCTTCCTGCCGTTCGTCGTCCGTTGAAACAAAATGCAGCCAACCAGGGTGGCCCGGCAGAAAGACATGATTGCCTTGTAACAGGCCTTTTCGCCCTTCTTCCCGTCCTTCCTTTCTTCCCGGGATCCCTGTTTTTCCACAGGAAGACGGGAAGATCGGGAAGGGAACGGCAGCGGAATCCCCATCCGGGAACAGGGGCTCGCCTTGACGATACCGCCGGAACCCCTATAAAATCGTTATCAGGGAAGCCGATATCCAGGTTGCCTGTCCGGGGGACAGCGCCGGTTTTTCCGACAATCATTTTATTTTCTACGGGGTAATCAAATCCAACCATGAAAGCCTTTTTCCTGTTTTTTCTGCTGCTCGGCACGCTCTGCGCCCAGCCCTATCAGCCCAACTGGGAATCGATCGACAAGCGCCCCACGCCCGCCTGGTTCACGGAAGCCAAGTTCGGCATTTTCATCCACTGGGGTGTTTACTCCGTTCCGTCCTACGCTCCGGTAATCCCCGGAAAACTGGCCTATGCCGAGTGGTACTGGAACGCCATGACGCGCGGCAAGGATCCCAAGGCCAACCCGATCCAGACCGGAACCTGGGCCTTCCATCAGAAGATGTTCGGGGCCAGTTTTCCGTACCAGGATTTTGCCCCGCAGTTCCGCGCCGAGCTCTTTGATCCCGACCACTGGGCGGAGGTGTTCGCCCGCTCCGGAGCCCGGTACGTGGCCCTGACCTCCAAGCATCACGAAGGGTTTGCGCTGTGGCCCAGCAAGGAGGCCAGCGCCACCTGGGGAAGACCCTGGAATGCGGTGGAAGCCGGCCCGCGCCGGGACCTGCTCGGCGATCTGAGCGACGCCGTCCGACGGAAGGGCCTGCGCATGGGCTACTACTATTCCCTTTACGAGTGGTACAACCCGCTCTGGCTTTCCGACAAACCCCGCTACATTCGCGAGCACATGTTCCCGCAGTTCAAGGACCTGGTCACCCGCTACAAGCCGGCAATCATATTCAGCGACGGCGAGTGGGATCTGCCGTCGGCCGAATGGCGCAGCCCGGAACTGCTCGCCTGGCTGTTCAACGAATCGCCGGTCGGCAAAGACGTGGTGATCAACGATCGCTGGGGGAAGGATTGCCGGCACAAGCATGGCGGCTACTGGACCACCGAATACACCCCGGGCATGAGCGGCATGGAGCACCCCTGGGAAGAGAGCCGCGGCATGGGATTCAGCTACGGATATAACCGCGCCGAGCGGCTGGATCATTATCACACCGGCGGCGAGCTGGTCATCATGCTGGTGGACCTGGTCAGCCGCGGCGGCAATCTACTGCTGGATATCGGGCCGGATGCCGACGGAACCATTCCCGTGGTCATGGAGGACCGACTGATTCAGATCGGCGACTGGCTGAAGGTCAACGGCGAAGCCATCTACGGCACCAGGCCCTGGAAAACGGCCCAGCAGTGGAGCGCCGGCGAAGTCCCCAGGCTGGATTACAACAAGGAGTTCGAAACCGCCTATGACGTCACCAAGCTGGCCGCCAGGCCGGAACCGGGAAAGGCTTGCATCGAAGCCTTCTTCACCTCCCGGGGGAGCGATGTCTATGCCATCCTGCCCCGCTGGCCGGGCCGGAGCTTTCACCTGAAAAACCTGGCCGGGGCCAAATCGGTCGCCCTGCTCGGATCGCCGGCAGCCCTGAAGTTCAAAGCGGAAAAAGAAGGGATTACCGTCGAGCTGCCCGACCTGCCGGAGGAGCTGCTGCGCCAGCCGGCCTGGGTGCTGCGAATCCGGAATTGAGCTGAAAATAAAACCGTTTGCCCCCCCAAAAGACGGCAAACAGGCGCTTTTATCGATAAGGAGAAAAACGATGACCCATAAGCCGTTTTGCTCGCGTCGCAACTTTCTGCTGAGCTCGGCGGCCGCCGGAACTCTGGCGGCCGCCCCCGCCGGGGGGTTGCGGGCCGAAAGCGAAGTGCCGCCCAGAAACCAGAACACGGTCACCAAGATTAAAAAGGTCTTTCTGGCCAAGCCCGTTCCCACCTGGCCGCGGCCGGACATCGATCTGGGCGCGGAAATGAAAATGATCAACGCCCGCCTCGACGAACTGAAGCCCGGGTGGAGCCGGCCGGTGGAAATGGTCGGCGGCGAACTGTTGCGGGTAGCCGGCGATGTGACCCGGTTCTGGCAGACCCTGGGGGACGCCGATGCCGTTCTGGCCTTCAACCTGACTTCGGGCTGCGGCGCCATGCTGGACCCCATCATCGATTTCGGCTACCCCACCCTGCTTTTTTCCCAGCCCTATGCCGGCCACGACTGGTCCGGCATAGGGGACAAGCAGCGGCAGGGGAAGCGGGTCGAGGTGATCTCCAGCAGCAGCCTGGAGGACCTCGAACCGTATCTGCGGGTGCTGGACTCCATGCGCCGCATCCGCCAGACCCGTATCCTTTGCCTGCAGTCCAACACCCACAAGAGTAATTTCGTCCTGGGCCTGGAAAAGCAGTTCGGACCCGAAATTCATCTTCTGGATTATTCCGAACTGAACGCCCTGTACCAGAAGTCCGACACCGCCCAGGCGGCGAAGCTGGCCGATGATTTCATCGCCGCAGCGGTCGGGATGGTCGAACCCACCCGGGAAGAGGTGATCCGCTCCATGCGCCTGTACCTGGCAATCCGCGAGCTTCTCAGCCGTTATTCCGCCGAGGTGATCACCGTCGACTGCCTGGGGGGCTTCAACCGCGGGGAGCTGCCGGCCTATCCCTGCCTGGCCTGGTCCATGCTGAACGACATGGGCAAGGTCGGAGTGTGCGAGGCGGACCTGGAGACCACTCTGACCCAGACGCTGCTCACCTATCTAACCGGTCTGCCCGGATTTGTCAGCGACCCGGTCATCGACACCCGGACCAACACGGTGATTCATGCCCACTGCGTCTCCGCCACCCGGATGGACGGGCCAGGCCAGTCCGCTGCCCCCTATATCATCCGGTCCCACATGGAGGACAACAAGGGTGTGTCCATGCAGGTGAAGATGAGGGTCGGGCAGGAAATCACCCTGGCCAAAATCTCGCGGGGGAAAATGCTGATCAGCACCGGCACGATTCTCGACAACCCCGACAATCCGCGCGGTTGCCGCACCAAGGTCACCACCCGGGTCGCCGATGCCGACCGCCTGCTGCATAATTACACCGGCGGGCTGCACCGGGTGCTGGTTTACGGCCAGCATGTCCGCGACGTGAAAAGGATGGGGCGCCTGATGGGATTCGAGGTGGCGGACGAAATGGGATAACCGCCTTCCGCAAAGAGATGGTGGCTTTTTACCGTTCCGCAGAGAAGGGGGCTGTGCGGAAGGCGGCCGGAGCGCGGCGGCCGATGCTCAGCGCAGGATCAGCGGCAGGTACAGCGATACCGCCGGTGCCGGCGACACCCCGTATTCGTCCGCTCCCGCATCCGCCATCGGCCCGATGGGGCGGGTCTGTCCGTCATAATCGTCGGCCATGCCGGCGGGAAGCGAAACCTGATCGATGGCCGCTGTCGCCAGGGCGGTCAGGTGCAGATCCCCGGCACCGGCCGCCTGGAACCACCCGGACTGGGCGCCGGACAGGTTTCCGGACTGGGTGGCCGCGGCGCCGTCCCGCTGGCGCAGGACATCGTTGACCAGGTTGTTGGCCAGCTGAACGCCGGTATTGGGAAACCTCCACTCGATCGCGGAAAAAGTGGCGGCCGGATCCGCGGTGTAGACCGTATTATGGAAAACCGAGGCCCCGCAGGCGTTCCACAGGCAGATGCCGCAGTCGAAGCCGTCGGCGGAGGCCAGCAGGTCCGGATCGTCGGCGGATACGAAGTTGTTGCGGATGGTGCCCCGGAAGTGATCCACATAGCCGCTGGTGCCCGGACAGACGCTGTCCGGGTAGGTTCGGCCGGATCCGCTGAGGGCCATGCCCAGGCCGATGCCCCGGGCATTGTTGCGGAGAAGATTGCGCTCCACCACCGGATCCCGGCAGGTCACCCACAAGTGAATCCCATGCTCGGAGAGCCCTGCGGGACACCAGAAGCCCTCGATGCGGTTGTCTTGGATCACCCAGTCGCGCGACTGATGGATATCGATCCCGCCGGTATAGCAGTTGTCGCGAATATGCGGGCGGCCGGCATCGGTCAGCTCGATAACCGAGCAGGCCACCAGCCCGCTGTCGGTATAATAGCCGCCGGGCACCGGATTCACTTTGACGGCCTGCTGGCCGGGATCCTCGATATGAAGATTGTAAACACGGACGCGGTCCGCGCTGCCCTCTGTGGTGGACATCACGTGAACGGCATGGTTGTAGGCCCTGCGGATGGTCAGATCGGCCACGGTCACATCGGAGGCCACCGCGGAAACCACATCCGTGGTCTGGTATCCACCGTCCAGCACCACAGCGTCCCGGCTGCCGCTGGCCGACCGCAGGGTCACGCGCGGCACATCCAGCCACAAATAGGCCCCGTTCAGGAAATAGGTCCCATCGGCAATCAGGATGGTGGTGTCCGGCAGGGCGGTATTCACCGCGGTCACCAGCTGCGGCACGGTAGACACGGTAACAATCCGGCCGACGGGCGGGGGCAGGGCGGGGCAGGAACCGGCGGCGATGCCGGCCATCACCGGCAGTGTGACGGACAAGACCGCCAGCAAAAGCATATCAAACCGGAAAACACGCATACTCACCTCCACAGCAGGAGCGGCAAATAGACCAGCCGCGGAGTGAGTTCGTTTCCCTCGAAGGCTCCAATGCTGGGAGGAAGGTTGTACCAGCGGCCGTCCATGTCGAAAACCACCCCGGCTTCGGGCGTGCCGTGACCGATCGCCGGGCTGCCGCTCTGCAGATGCCCGTCGCCGCCCGCCGGGTCGACCAGAAGGGGGTTCTGCCCGGAGATCCCGCCGGTTTCCGACACGGGCAGGACGGGCTGCGACCGGGCCGGGTTGTCGTAGGCATACCAGAGGTTGTGGGAAAAGAAAAAGGTGGACGGACTGGTGTCAGGACCAATGTTCACGTAAGTGGAAAGGTCGCTGCGGTCAAAATAAAACAGATTGTTGACCACGCGGTTGCCGGCGCAGCTTGAAAAAGTGTAGCCGCCCGTCGTGACGGTTTCCTGCAGAATGCGGATCAGCCAGTTGGTAGGGTGAATCACCGTATTGTGGACCGCCGAGCTTTCCACCGCCCCGACAAAAGCCAGGGGCGCAATGCTGCCCTGAATCAGGTTGGCGATGACCCGAATATCGCGCGCCTCGAAGTTGGGCTGCGTGGCGGACAGGGGCGGACGAAAATAGGCGAAGCCCGTGGAGCCGCCGATGTTCAGGGCCCGCTCGCCGCAGTCCACCATGCGGTTGGCGCGGATTTCGATATCCTCGCTGCCCCCTTTGGCCTGCACCGCGTTGCCGGAAGTATCGTGAAAATAGTTGCCGGCGATCCGTCCGTGATGGCAGCCGACATGGTCGATGCCGCTGCCGGAACCTCCGCCGCCGCAAAAGGCGAATTCGCTGTTCCAGACGGTATAGCGGTTGATTCCCGAAAGCTTCAGGCAATCCTGGTTGCCGTCCCCGCCGACGTGATGCACCAGCAGGTCGCGGAAAACCAGGTCGTGGGAGGCCTCCGGATTGGAATATTCGCCGCCGTCATCGGCATTGATGCCGTTGTCGGCGGTGTAGCGGATTTCCAGCCCGTGAATCACCAGGAAGCGCACCCGGGTCAGGTGCAGCCCTTCGGAGCCTCCTTCGATCACCGGGCGGGCCTCGCCGGGAGCGCCTCCGATCCAGATGGGAGCCTCCGCGGTGCCAGCCAGATCCTGCACGTTGAACCGCACCGGGTAGGTGCCGGCGTGGATCCGGATCGCAGTCCCCGGCCCGGCCCCGGACGCAGCCCGGTCGAGGCTGCCGTAGGGCATGGACAGGCTGCCGTCTCCCAGGTCGTCATCGCCGCCGGCGGATACATGAATCTCCCGGAGCGGCTGCTTCCCGGTTTCAAAGGTAACCGGGGCGGGATACACCCTGCGCGGAGCCCCCCGGATTTCGGCAGCGACCAGGAAAAGTGCCGGCAATAAAAAAAGGAATAGCCCCGCCGCCGAAAATACGGTCCCCGGCAAAAGGCCGAAGCAGTGCGCAGGGCGGCCCGCAGTGCATTTTGCGGTCCGGTTCGCAGAAGCCGGGAGCCTGTTCCTGACGCGAGTCATTAAAAAATTGTAAGAATATGCCCCGCGGTTGTCAATGGAACATGGACTTTCCCCGCGGCAGAAGCGGGAATTCCGTTTCATCTTGGGTCATAATTAGGCGATTTGCCGGGGAAGAAATCTTAAACAGCAATTATTTCATCAGGATGGTGTCTATGAGCAGGAACAGGACCGCCACAAAGGCAATGCAGCGTCGAGGATTTATGCAGACCGCACTGGGAACCGCCGTAGCCGGCGCCGGGTTTCAGGCGGCCGGGACAGCCGGCCAGCCGGCCCCGGGCACGAAGGTTTACCGCGAGTCCATCGCCACGCCCGTGATCGGTAAATACCAGGTCGTCGTCGCCGGAGGCGGGCCCAGCGGGGTAATCGCTGCAGCCGCAGCGGCCCGCAGCGGCGCCGACACGCTGCTCATCGAGCGCTATGCCTTTCTGGGCGGCAACGGCACCGCCGGCCTGATGACCTGCTATAACGGCTTCCGCAACCAGCGTCCGCCGGAAACTCTGCAGACCGTCAAGGGCATCCCCGCCGAATATATCGCCGAGCTGGTCCGGCTGGGCGGCGTGGCCGACATTGACAACTACGAAAGAAACGCCACCCATGACATCCGCAAAGGCGACATCCCCTACACCGTGGGATTCGATCCGGAAGCCGCCAAGATCGCCTCCCTGAACCTGCTGCGCAAGGAAGGGGTCAAACTCCGCCTGCACAGCTGGGTCGTAGCGCCCATGCTGGACGGATCGCGGGTGACGGGAGTCGTGGTGCAGTCCAAGTCGGGCCGCCAGGCCATTGCCGCCGACATGGTCATCGACTGCACCGGCGACGGCGACCTGGCCGCCGGCGCGGGCGCGCCGTTCATGGGGCCGGCCTCGACCGGGGACCGGATGGAGATGAGCCTGATGTACCGGCTGGGCGGCGTGCCGGCCTCCATTACCGGGGCCTTCGGCGGCATCCGCATCGGCGACCGGGTGGTCCGCTGGGGCCCCGGCTTCGGCGGAGACGGGCTCGACGTGGAGAACCTGACCCGTGCGGAAACGGAGTCCCGGCTGAAGCTTTGGGACCAGGTCCAGGAGATGAAGAAAAAGCCCGGCCAGGAGAGCTTTTACCTGATGCAAACCGCGACCGGAATTGGAATCCGGGAAACCCGGCGCATCCTCGGCGAATACGTGCTCACCGAAAAGGAGGCGATCGCCGGTACCCGCTTCCCGGACGTGATTGCCATCAGCTCCAACCCGTTCCCCAGCTACCACGGCAAGCGCTATTTCCTGTCCCACGAGGGATTCGATATCCCCTACCGGGCCCTGGTACCCCAAAAGGTGGAAGGGCTGGTCCTGAGCGGCCGCTGCATCTCCTGCGAGCAGGCGCCTTTCCAGTCGGCGCGATCCATGGCCCCGGCCATGGCGGTCGGACATGCCTCCGGCTGCGCCGCGGCGCTTTGCGCCCTGCGCGGCGTCGCCCCCCGGAAGCTGGAGGTCAAGGAGCTGCAGAAGCTCCTGGTGAGCCAGAAAGCCGAGCTGCGCCTGTAGCCGCAGGGATCGCGTGCATGGGATTTTCCGGCGAAGAGATCAAATACGGCGAAGGGCTCCGGCACAGCCGCCCCTTCCATCTGGCGGCTCCCCTGCAGCCCCAGGGCGACCAGGCCCAGGCGATTGCCGAGCTGGTGGCCGGGATTCAGTCCGGCGCGACGCACCAGGTACTGCTGGGGGTGACCGGCTCGGGCAAGACGTTTACCATGGCCAAAATCGTGGAAGCCCTGAACCGGCCCACCCTGGTTCTGGCCCACAACAAAACCCTGGCCGCCCAGCTCTACCAGGAGTTCCGCTATTTCTTTCCCGGAAACGCCGTGGAGTACTTTGTCAGCTACTACGACTATTACCAGCCCGAAGCCTACGTCCCGGCCACCGACACGTATATCGAAAAGGAAGTGCAGATCAACGAAGAGATCGACCGCATGCGCCACAGCGCCACCCGCTCGCTTTTCGAGAGGCGCGACTGTCTGATTGTCTCCAGCGTTTCCTGCATTTACGGGCTGGGATCCCCGGAAGCGTATTACGGAATGGTCGTTTTCCTCGAGGTGGGCCAGAAGATCTCCCGGCGCGAAATCCTCCGGCGGCTGGTGGAAATCCAGTACCAGCGCAACGACCTGGCTTTCGAACGCGGAACGTTCCGCGTCCGGGGGGATGTCGTCGAGCTCTTTCCCACCTATGAGGACTATGCCGTGCGCATCGAGCTTTTCGGCGACGAGATCGACGGCCTGTCCCTGGTGGACTCCCTGCGCGGCCGGGTCCTGCAGAATCTTTCCCGGGTGCCGATCTATCCCAAATCCCATTACATCATTCCCCGGGAGCGCTGGGACCGGGCGGTGGCCAGCATCCGCCGGGAGCTGGAGGAGGTCCGCCCGCAGATGGAAAAGGAGGGGCGGCTGCTGGAGGCCCAGAGGCTGCACCAGCGGACCATGTTCGACCTGGAAATGATCAAGGAGCTGGGCTACTGCCGGGGGATCGAGAATTACTCCCGCCACCTGACCGGGCGCAATCCCGGGGAGCCCCCGCCCACCCTGCTCGACTACCTGCCGCCGGATGCCCTGATTTTTCTGGACGAGAGCCACCAGACCGTGCCGCAGCTGCGCGGCATGTACCACGGCGACCGCAGCCGCAAGCTCAACCTGGTCACCTACGGATTCCGTCTCCCCTCCGCGCTCGACAACCGCCCGCTGCAGTTTTCCGAATTCGAAGAGCGCATTCACCAGATTGTTTACGTTTCCGCCACCCCCGCCGCCTACGAGCTGGAAAAAGCAGGCGGAGTGGTGGTGGAGCAGATCATACGTCCGACCGGCCTGGTCGATCCGGACGTGGAAGTGCGCCCGGTCCGGGGCCAGATCGACGACCTGCTGGAGGAAATCCGCAAAAGGGCGACCCTCCAGCAGCGGGTGCTGATCACCACCCTGACCAAGCGGATGGCGGAGGATCTGACCGATTACTACTACGAGCTGGGAGTGCGGGTCCGATATCTGCACTCCGAGGTGGACACCCTGGAGAGGATCCGCATCCTGCACGACCTGCGCAAGGGGCTGTTCGATGTCCTGGTCGGAATCAACCTGCTGCGCGAGGGCCTGGACCTGCCGGAAGTTTCCCTGGTGGCCATTCTGGACGCCGACAAGGAGGGCTTTCTGCGCTCCACGACCTCCCTGATCCAGACGGCCGGGCGCGCCGCCCGCCATGTGGAAGGCCGGGTCATCATGTACGCCGATGGAATCACCGGCTCCATGCGGCAGGCTCTGGACGAAATGCAGCGCCGGCGGGCGATCCAGGAAGCCTACAACCGGGAGCACGGCATCGTCCCGGCGTCCGTTTACAAGCCCATCGATGAAACCATGGCCCAGGTATGCGCCGCGGACTACTCCGCGATTCCGGTGGCGGCCGAAGAGGTCCAGCCCTACTTCAACCTGGAGCATCTGGACGCCGATATCCGCGGCCTGGAAGCCGGAATGAAGGAGGCCGCGCAGCGGCTGGAATACGAAAAAGCCGCGCAGATCCGCGACCGGATCAAAAAGCTGCGGGAGCTGCGGCTGGGGCTGCTCGAAAGCAGCTCCGAATGAGCGGCTTTCGGGTATAGTTACACGGAAGGAAGCGAGGAAATCACAACCATGAAAAACATCCAGCCGTGCCGGTGCCTGCGCGGGAGCGTCCAGCCCCCCGGGGACAAATCGATCGCCCACCGCTACGCCATGATCGGAGCCATCGCCTCGGGCGACACCCTCCTGTTCAACTACCCCGCCGGACGGGATGTGCACAGCACGCTGAGCTGCCTGCGGCAGCTGGGTGTTCCGGTCGAAACCCAGGGGACGGAGGTCCGGATCGAGGGGCGCGGTCTGCACGGCCTGAAAGCTTCTCACCAACCGCTGGATGTCGGCAATTCCGGGACCACCATCCGGCTGCTGAGCGGCATTCTGGCCGGCCAGCCTTTTCGGACCTGCCTCCAGGGGGACGAGTCCATCGCCCGCCGGCCCATGCGGCGGATCATCGCTCCGCTGCGGCAGATGGGCGCCTCCATCGAAGCCCGCGAGGGATCCTTTACCCCTCTGGAAATCCGGGGAGGAGGGCTGCAGGGAATCGATTTTCAACCCCAGACGCCGAGCGCCCAGGTGAAATCCTGCGTGATGCTGGCCGGGCTCTATGCCCGGGGGATCACCCGGGTATTCGAGCCGGTGGCCACCCGCAACCACACCGAACTGGCCCTCGGGCATTTCGGGGCAGCCCTCCACGCGGATGGCGCCCGGATCGAGGTGCAGCCCGGAAAGGAGATGAGGGGCGTGACCATGCACATCCCCGGGGATATTTCCTCCGCCATGTTCTGGATTGTCGGCGCCCTGATCCGCCCGGGCTCGGAGGTGATCCTGGAAAATGTGGGGCTGAATCCCAGCCGGGATGCGGTCCTGCGGCTGCTGGCCCGCTGGGGAGCCCCCATCGAAATACAGCCCTCCATGCAGACCGGGATGGAGGTCGCCGGCTCCCTCACCGTTCGCTACAGCGACCGGCTGGGACGACGGGAGCCTCTGGAGGTGCAGCCGGAGGATGTTCCCCTGATGATCGATGAAATTCCGGCCCTGGCGATCCTGGGGGCCCACGTTCCCTGCGGAATGAAGATCCGGGGTGCGGAGGAGTTGCGGGTCAAGGAATCGGACCGCCTGAAGGCCCTGGCGGAAAACCTGCAGCGGATGGGTGCGGCGGTGTCGGAAACGACCGACGGCCTCGACATTGAGGGCGGCCGGACTCTTCACGGGTCCGACATCCGGACCTTCGGGGATCATCGCATCGCCATGGCTTTTACGATCGCCGCACTGGCCGCCGATTCTCCGGTGGCCCTGGACGATCCCGGGTGCGCGGCCGTTTCCTACCCCGATTTCTACGAACATCTGCAGGCATTGGCCGGGCAGACAGCTTAGCGGGATGAAAAACGACGCCCCTGCAGAAAGCAAGGCAAAAGCGCCGGGCCAAGGCTCCAGGACAGCGGGCCTGGGAATTCTTTCTGTTTTCGTTTCCGGTTCCTTTCCGGCGTCCTCCACCGGCCGGCTTCTGGTCCTGGGGGGAATCTGTGCCGTCACCTTTTTTCTGCGCAGCGGCGCGCTCCCCTTCCTGGGAGCGGATGAGCCGCGCTACGCCCAGATCGCCGAGGAGATGCGGGCCTCCGGGGACTGGGTTCTCCCCCACCTGCAGGGCAAACCCTGGCTGGAAAAGCCTCCGCTTTACTACTGGCTGACGGCCGCCTGCTTTTCCCTGTTCGGAAGCGGCGAAGCGCAGGCCCGCCTGGTTTCCGCCTTTTCCATCGTCCTGCTTACGGCCACCCTCTATTTTTTCGGGAAAAGCTGGTTTTCCGCAGAGAGCGGGTGGATCGCCGCCCTGATTTTTTCCGGCAGCGCGGCGGCCACCGGCTTTTCGCGGGCCGCCTCCATGGATGCCCTGTTTTCCGGGCTCCTTTTCCTGGGGATCTGCTGCTTCGGCCAGGCCCTCTTCACCGAAAGAGAGCCCTTGCGCTGGCTGTTCTCCGCGCTGGCAGGGATTTCCCTGGGGTTGTCCGTTCTGGCCAAAGGGCTTCTCGGTCTGGCCCTCCCGGCCGTGGTCCTCGTGCTGTTCCTGGTTTGGACCGGAACCTGGGGCCGTATTCCCTGGCGGCCGCTCCTCCTGGGCGCCGTCCTGGTCCCCGCCGTCTCGCTCCCGTGGCACTGGATGGCATTTCAAAGAGACGGCTTCGATTTTCTGGCCATCTACCTGGTCAACCACCACCTGGCCCGCTTTTTCACCGAAATTCACCACCACACCCAGCCGTTTTATTATTACCTGATCGTCCTGCCTGCCTGCCTTCTGCCCTGGACTCCCCTGCTGGGAGTTCTGGCGCTTCGCCGGGACAGGCTTCCAAAGCAGGCCGCGGCGGCGGACGCCGTCCCTGCCCAAGCCCGCATGCTTCTTGCTATTCTGGCCGTTTTTCTGACCGGCTTTTTTTCCCTGTCTGCATCCAAGCTGCCGGGCTATATCCTGCCTGCCTGCCCTCCCCTGGCTCTGCTGATGGCCGCCGGCTGGGAAGGAGTGAAAAACGGTGCGCAAAACGCTGTCCGGATGAAAAGACTGCTGGCCGGTTGCGGCTTTCTGGCATTGGTTCTGGGGCCGGTTTTCGCGGTTTTGCTCCACCGAATCTACGAGCTGCCCTGGCCCGCGGCCGCCGGCTGCGGCGGCGCCTATCTGCTGGGCGGAGGCGGGCTTCTTTACCGGCTGTACAGGGATCCAGGCAAAGCCCCCGGCTCCGGTTCTTTTCTGATCCTGGTCCTGGCCCACGCTCTCCTGGTAGTCCAGCTTTCCTTTTGGGCTTTTTCGCCGATCGGCCTGCGCCACTCCACCCGCGACCTGGCGCAGGCCGCTCTGACCCGACAGGAAGCCGGAGAGCTCTTTTTCAGCTATCGTTCCTTCCATCACACCCTGGCGTTCTATTCCCGGGGCCTCTGGCAGGGAAATCTCGAAAATCCCGAGCAGCTCGCCGCCCGGCTGGCCGCAATCCCCGGTGCGCCCCTGCTGCTGATGACCGAGCGGAAGTGGCTTCCGGAGCTGGTGCGGACTTCCCGGCGCCCGGTCCGGACCCTGGGAGAGTACGGCCCGCGGATTCTGGTCCGGCTGCAGCCGTGACTTCCATCGCCGGACGGCGCGGTGGCCATTAAAAGAAATCCGTATCGCCCCGCAACCCGGTGGCCGCCTTGACACCCGGTTTTGGACTGGAGTAGAATCGGAGCTGGAAAACATATTGCTATGCTCCACCTTTACAACACCCTGAGCCGGTCCAAGGAGGCCTTCCAGCCGCTGAAGGCCGGCATGGCGGGCCTCTATACCTGCGGGCCCACGGTCTACGATTACGCCCATATCGGCAACTTCCGGACTTTCACCTTCCAGGATGTCCTGAAGAGATACCTGCAGTACTGCGGGTATGCCGTCCGCCACGTCATGAACATCACCGACGTGGACGACCGGATCATCCAGAACGCCCGCGAGCGCGGCGTCGGGATCCGGGATTACACGCGACATTTTGCCCAGGCCTTTTTCGAGGATCTCGAGGCCCTGGGGATTCAGAAACCGGACCAGTTCTGCTATGCCACGGAGCATATACCGGAAATGGTGAGCCTGATCCGCCGGCTGGAGGAAAAGGGGGTCGCCTACCGGCAGGACGATTCCGTCTATTTCAACGTATCCCGGTTCCCCGGCTACGGGAAGCTGGCCCATATCGATTTTGCCGGAATCAAACCCGGCGCCCGGGTCGACACGGACAAGTACCTGAAAGAGGACGCCCGTGACTTTGCGCTCTGGAAAGCCCCGCGGGAGGGAGAGGATTTCTGGGAAACGGAGATCGGGCCGGGACGCCCCGGGTGGCACATCGAGTGCTCTGCCATGGCCATGAAATACCTGGGAGAGACCTTCGACATCCACTCCGGCGGCATCGACCTGGTCTTCCCGCACCACGAAAACGAGATCGCCCAGAGCGAAGCGGCCACCGGCGTTCCCTTCTGCCGCTACTGGGTGCACGGGGAGCACCTGCTGGTCAACAGCGAGACGATGTCCAAGTCCAAGGGAAACTTCTATACTTTGCGGGACCTCCTGGACCGGGGATTCGATCCGGCCGCTATCCGTTACCTGCTGGTCTCGGTGCATTACCGGAAACAGATCAACTTCAGCTTCGAGGGCATCCAGCACGCAGCGGTGGCCCTGCGGCGGATCCACGACCTGATCGATCGCCTGGCGGCCGTCCGCCAGGGGGCGGCGGGCAGCAGGTCCCTGGCAGAGGAAGCCATCGCCAAGGCCAGGCGGGGATTTGAAAGTGCCATGGACGATGACCTGAACGCATCCGAAGCGCTGGCGGCCATTTTCGACCTGGTGCGGGAAGCCAATACTTTATTGGACCAGGACCAGGTCGGCGAGGAGCAGGCCCGGGACATCGAGGCCTTTCTGCGCCGCGCCGATTCCGTGTTCGGTACCTTTTTCAGACGATCGGAGCTGATCCTGGACGAAGAAGTGGAAAAGCTTATCTCCGAACGTAGGCAGGCACGCCTGGATCGCCAGTTCCGCCGGGCGGATGAAATCCGGGAGCAGCTGGTACGGCGCGGCATCGTATTGGAAGACACTCGTGACGGGACCCGCTGGAAGCGGAGCCTGTCCGCTCCGGCATGAGCCGCCCCCGGCCGGCCGGACCGCCTTTCTTCCCCCGGAAGACCGGCAGACTTACGCAAGGAGCCTCAAAATGGCAGTCGAACAGAGAGCGTCGACCATGGGGAAAACATCTTCCGTTTCCGAGAGGGCGCAGCAGGCCTTCCGGCGCTTCATGCAGGTCGACGGATTTGATGTCGTCATCGACCTGAAAAACAGCAGCCGCCTGTGGATCCGGGACGCCCGCAGCGGCCGGCAGTACCTGGACTTTTTCAGCTTTGTCACCTCCAACCCCCTGGGAATGAATCCGGCTGCCTTCCAGGAGCCGGAGTTCAGGGAAAAGCTGTTTTATGCCGCCTGCCACAAGGTCTCCAATTCGGACATCGCCACGCCGGAGCTGATGGACTTTGTGGAAACCTTCAGCCGCATCGCCCGCCCGGACTTCATGGCCCATCTCTTTTTCATCGAAGGGGGTACCCAGGGAGTCGAAAATTCTCTGAAGGCGGCATTCGACTGGAAGGTGCGCAAGAATTTCGCCGCCGGGTCCAGGGAGGAAAAAGGACAACAGGTCATTCATTTCCGGCAGGCCTTCCATGGCCGGTCCGGCTACTGCCTTTCCATCACCAACACGATCGACCCGGCCAAAACCCAATATTTTCCTAAGTTTAACTGGCCGCGTATCGACAATCCCAAAATCCTGTTTCCGCTCAACGGGGAGAACCTGGCGGAAGTCGAACGCGCCGAATCGGAGAGCATCCGCCAGATGGAGGGCGCTTTTGCCGGGAATCCGGGGGATATCGCCGCCATCATCATCGAGCCGATTCAGGGCGAGGGGGGCGACAATCACTTCCGCCCGGAATTTTTCCAAAGCCTGCGGCGCCTGGCCGACGAGCAGGAAGCCATGCTGATCCTGGACGAGGTGCAGACCGGCCTTGGAATGACCGGGAAGATGTGGGCTTACGAGCACACCGGTATCCGGCCGGACATGATTGCCTTCGGGAAAAAGGCCCAGGTATGCGGTTTCATGTGCAGCGCCCGGGTGGACCAGGTCGCCCGGAACGTGTTCGCCGTTCCCAGCCGGATCAATTCCACCTGGGGCGGCAACCTGGCGGATATGGTTCGCTCCCAGCGCATCCTGGAGACCATCGAAAAGGAAAATCTGGTGGAAAATGCCGCGCGGATGGGAGCTTACCTGCATGACAGCCTGTGCAGCCTGCAATGCGATTATCCCGTTCTGATCCGCAATTGCCGCGGTCGGGGACTGATGCAGGCCTTTGATTTCCCCGATCCGGATTTCCGCCGGCGCTTTCTGGAAGACATCGGGGAACGCGGACTGCTTATTCTGCCCTGCGGATCCTGCTCCGTGCGCTTCCGGCCGCCCCTGATCGTCGATTCCTCCGAGATCGATACGGCCATGGGCATGGTCCGTCAGTCCTTGAGGACCGTGAGCGGCGGACGGTCATGAAAGCTCCCCCCCCGGCCCAAATGGGCCCCGGCCTCCTGGGCAAATACGGCGAGCGCCTGGCCCTGCGGTATCTCTATGGCCAGGGATTCGACATTCTCGAAAGGAACTTTCGGTGCCGGCTCGGGGAAATCGATCTGATCGCCTATGACGGCCCCTGCCTGGTTTTTATTGAAGTCAAGGCCCGGAGCTCCCCGGAAATCGTCCCTGCGGCGGAAGTCCTGGAGGAAGTGCAAAAAGGACGGATTCAGAGGGCCGCGGCCTATTACCGGAATTCCAGGCGCCTGGAAAACGTGGATTATCGCTTCGACCTGGTGGCCATCGATCTGCGCCCCGGCACCCTCCCGGATCTGCAGCTGCACCGCAATGCCTTCTGATAAGGTCTGTCGCTTCCAGGAAAGGATGAAACAAGGAACTTGAAAGGGTATTCGAAAATCCGGATTTTATGCCTTCTGGCATCCATTCCCCTGGTTCTGGGTTTCCGGATGGGCCCGGCCGGCGCGGAACTGCCGCAGCTTCTGCCCGAAAAGCCCTCCATCGTTGTGGAGGTGCCGGTGGTTCTGGCCCACGTCAGCCTGAACCGGGGGAAGAAGCCCCTGGAAAAAGTCCAAAAGGAAGACCTGCAGCTTCTGGCAGATAACCGGCCGCACCCGATATCCGGTTTCGGCAGGGAGGAATGGCCGCTCAGCCTGGTTCTGGCTGTGGATGTCAGCGGGAGCATCACCTCCAACCTTCCGCTGCTGCGCCGGGCAGCCAGGGAAATTCTGGCCGTACTGCAGCCCCGGGACCGCCTGGCCCTGCTGGCCTTTTCCCACCAGGCCCGCATGATCGCCGATTTTACAGGAGACCGGGAGCTTATTCTGGAAGAGCTTTCCCTGCTGGAGGCTCACGGGGGCACGGCCCTCAACGATGCCCTTTTTGCAGCGGCCTCCGCCCTGGAAAGCCAGCCGGCGGGCAGGCGCCGGGTCATCCTTTTTCTTTCCGACAACCGGGCCATGCCGGCCAACCGCCATGGGGAAAAGGAAGCCATAGACAAGGCTCATGAAGCCGGGGCAGCTGTCCTGGGAATCCATCTCCCGCCGGATCAGGACGATTCCCTTAAGCGCCTGCTGGGCTCTCTTCCGGATTCCGGCAGAGTCCGTGCCGCCCTGAAGACCGCGGGGGATTTATACCTCTTTGCCCGGGAAACGGGCGGCGAAGTGATCCGCCTGAAGCGAAATGAAGATATGAAAGAGGCTTTCCGGCATATGGCCCGGCGGATTTCCTCCCTCTACTACCTGGCTTTTCAGCCCGAGGCAGGCATATCCGACGGCACCCTTCATCCCATCTCGGTAAGGCTGAGCTCCGAGGGGAAAAAAAGGTGGGGAAGCGCAGAAATCGTGAACCGGCGGTTCTTCCGGTATTAAATTGCACAATAAAAGAAATCCCTAGCCCTTTTTCGGGCCTGATTTGCCCGCCGGTTTTTTATCAAGCAATGTCTGTTCCATCAAAAATTTAAGCAATTTACTATGTTTTGACAGAGCCTGAAAAATTTTTTACAAAATTTGTATTTTTCTTAAATTCGCTCAAAACCGCTCCTAGTTTGCCTTTGATGGGTATTTACCCGCAAAGTGTTGAAGATGTTGATATTAAATTAAAAATCACCCTTGACAAAAAGAGGCATCTAATACTAAATATTGTGTTAGCTTTAATGACACCTCAATATTTAGATGTAGGGTGTCATAATGTTCAACAGCTATATGGAGGATAAACACCATGGCAACTGCTAAGAAAGCTCCGGCCAAGAAGGCTGAAAAGAAACCAGCAAAGCCAGCCAAGAAGAAGTAGTTTTTCTGTGGCTCAGAAAAAATTAGGGGATCGTAAACAGATCCCCTTTTTTTTCGCAGAATCTGCTTTCCACTGGGGTTCAGGATTTTTCCCCAAGCTTTAAGGAGATGAAAACTATGGCCTGCGCAAAGAAACCAGCTGCAAAAAAGACGGAAAAAAAGCCCGCCAAGCCGGCAGCAAAGAAATAAAGCCTTTCGTCGTAGGGTAGCTCAATAAAGGAGGTCGGACCACGGCCTCCTTTTTCTTTTTATGAGGGGCAAAATGAGGTGGAGAGGGATTAAAACCTGGCTGGCTGGCGGCATGCTATTGCTGGCTGGCCTGTCGGGCGCTTTTTTCAGATCGCCCGGACGCCCGGATACATTGAAAATGACGCCGTACCTCCAGGCGGTAGGCCCCGACAGCATATGTGTCCTGGCAGAAGACGATTCGGACGCCCCGATTACGGTGGAATACGGCCCTACAGAATCATACGGAAGGACGGCACAAACCGGGACCACGACTGCAACAAATGTTTCTCCAGCCACTTACATCCACAACCTCCATCTCACCGGGCTCGAGGCCCATACCCTTTACCACTACCGCCTGTTCCGGGAGGCGCCCCTTTCCGATGATTTCGTTTTTACCACCGCATCCGCTCCCGGCACTCCCTTCCGTTTCGCCTGGATGGCCGATATGCGTACCGGGGTCGATGTTCATGACCAGATTGCCGCACGAATCAAAAATGAAAGTCCCCTCTTTTCCCTGTATGGCGGCGATTTAGCTGCAGACAGCAGCTATGCTACCTTCAAGTACGAATTTTTTCGCCCTAACCAGCTGGCACTTATCTCCGGAATCCCGTTTTTCACTGCTGTCGGAAACCACGAAGGGTGGAGCGCAAACACCCAGGCATTCCTGGAGGCCCCTGCATCAGCCTCCGGCACCCAGGCCTATTACTCCTTTGATTATGGGGACTTGCATGTTCTGGTCCTCAATACCAACCTGGATTATTCGCCCGATTCCGCCCAGTATGCTTTTGCCCGCAGCGACCTGGAATCGGCCACCCGTCGCTGGAAAGTGGTGATATCCCACAGCCCGGCCTACTGTGCCGGCGGCCACGGCGAAGATGCCGGCATGGTTCGTATGACCGGGGATCTGTTTGAGCCGAACCGCGTACACCTGGTGATTTCGGGGCATTCCCACTTCTACCAGCACAGCCTGGTCCGGGGCATCCATCACCTGGTCATCGGTTCGGCGGGCGCTCCGCTGCATACCCCGGGTACCGCGGATTATGTGATAAAAAGCGCAAAGGACTACAACTACGCCATCGGCGACGTCACGCCCTGGTCTCTGCAGATCGTGGTTTACAACCATACGGGACTCATCCTCGACCAGATACGGCTGGGCCAGGACGTTTTTCTCCCGCTGCTGGTTTCCAAGTAAGAAGATCCGCCCGTCAAATAAGTCGGCTTCGCAAAAAGTCGAGAGTTCTCGCGGAAGCCCTGTAGGGGCTTCGGATCGCAGCCCGGGGTTGGCGCGCTTCGCGCCTACCCCGGGTAGGAACACCCGTTGGCAACAACCCTGAAAGGGTTGCGCATATTCCACCCATACCACGTGTTTGCTCAGCCCTTTCAGACATCTGGTTCTGGAAAATCCGCCCACCCGGGGTAGCGCCTATGCGGCGCAACCCCGGACTGTGTTCCGGAACCCCTTTCGGGGTTCCAGACTTTTTTGCAAAGCCATCAAATAAGCCAGCGGCGGGCAATCTGGTCCTTTTCGTCGGCGGTAATCAGGAAGTCCAGCAGACGTCCGGTGAGATCGCGGACGGTCCCCTGGCAGGCGGGATCGGCATATAGATTGCGATATTCGTGCGGATCGCTTTCCAGGTCGTAAAGCTCCCCCGGCCCGCCGGGGTAATAGTTAAGCTTCCACCGGGCGGTGCGGATCATTTTGGCATCCGGATGCAGAATCCCTCCCACACCTTTCCCCGGAACAAAAGGAAGGTCCAACTGCCCCCCGGTGATCACCTCCGGAATGATATTCTCGGCAAACACGAATTCCCTGGGCTCATATCCTCCCTGCCCGGGTTGGATCAGCCCGGCGAAACTGCGCCCCTGACAGTTTTCCGGCACGGACACCCCGCAAAGGTCGGAGATCGTGGGCAGAAGGTCCACCGTTTCGACCAGGGCGTCCCGGCGGCGCGCAGGAAGTTTTTCGGGATGGCGGATGAGCAGCGGCACGTGAACCGAATCCTCGAAAAAGACGTTCTTCCCCTCCAACCCGTGTTCCATCAGCTGATCTCCGTGGTCGGAGGTAAAGATTACAATGGTGTTGCGCGCCTGCTCCGATTTCTCCAACACTTCCAGGATCCGGCCGACCTCCCGGTCCACCATGGAAACTCCGCCATAATAACTGCGCAGCACCCATTGCAGCCGCTCCTCCTCCATCCGGTATTCCCCCTTTCCCCGAAGGATCTGGGCTTGCACCGGGCGCGGCAGGGTTTTCATGTAATCCATGGTCACCGGGCGCGGCAGGGGAATCTGCTCCCGGTCGTACAGGGAGTCGAACGGCGCGGCGACGGTATGGGGGGAGTGCGGCTTAAAGAAGGAAGAAAAAAGAAAAAAGGGCTCGGGGGAGGAAAGGAAGTCCCGGAGCATGTCGCAGGTCCGGGCGCCGACCCAGGCGGTGGGGGTAAATTCGTAGTCGATGACCGCGCGGAAGGGGTTTTTGCCCGGGATACGCTCTTTTACCGTTGAATTGTAATGAATGGCGGCCTGGGGATCGTTCCGGCTACGCCACAGCACATAATCAGAATATGGATCGGTTTTGGGAATGCCGTCATCGAGCAGCACCCGGTCAAAGCCGGTGGACCGGGCATGGTCGGAGGTCGGGGGGTGGAAGTGGAGCTTGCCGACCGATCCCGTCCGGTAGCCGGCCTGCTGGAACAGCCGCTGCCACATCACTTCCTTCGGGTCACAGGGGGTGTAGTTGACCCGGTTTTTATGGCTGTGCGGGTAGCGCCCGGTGAAGAAGCTGATCCGTGAGGGAACGCAGACCGGAGCCTGCACAAATGCGCGGGTCAGATTCACCGATTCCACCGCCAGGCGGTCGATCGCCGGAGTCCGGATGAGGCGGTTGCCGTTAGCCCCCAGGCAGTCGGCCCGCAGCTGGTCCGCCATGATAAACAGCACGTTGGGAGGCCGCGGCGAATGGGCACCCGGTGCCGCGGCTGCCGCGGCACCGGTCTGCAGGAACATTCTACGGTTCATCGGGAAAATCCGGCGGGCGGTTACTGGAAATATTTTTTAACGATCCAGTCCGGCTGCCACTGGTCGGGAACCCGGGCTTTGCCGGTCAGATCGATCGGCGCCGGAGGCTTGCTTTGCGTCGGAATTTCCAGCGTATCCCCGACTTTGGACTGCCATTGTTTCATCAGGTCCAAGAGGCGGGGCAGCTGGCCGGCGTATTCTTTCCTGTCGATCAGGTTGGCGATCTCGTTGGGGTCGTTTTTCAGGTCGAACAGCTGCAGGTAGCCGATTTTGGGATAGGCAATCAGCTTCCAGCGCTCGTCCCGCACCGCGCGCTGGATTTCCAGGTAGGGTAAAAACGCCGAATCGCGAACCCGGTCCTTTTTTCCCTCCCAGACGGGCTTCAGGCTCTCCCCTTCCATGCCGGCCGGGGGAGCGATGCCGACCTGCTCGCAGATGGTGGGGAACAGGTCCAGCAGATAGGTAAAAGAGGCATTGGACTTGCCCTTGGGAATCCCGGATCCGATCAGGATCAGGGGGACCTTCATGCTGTGTTCGAAGACGCTCTGTTTCCCCAGCAGCCCGTGGCTGCCCAGGGCCAGGCCGTTGTCGGCGGCATAGATAATGATTGTGTTTTCCGCCTGGCCGGTCTCTTTCAACACCGTCAGGATACGGCCGATCTGCTCGTCCAGGTGGGTGACCATCCCATAGTACTCCGCCAGCTGGTCGCGGATCATGGCTTCGGTGCGAGGCCAGGCGCCCAGGTTTTCATCCCGGCCGCCGTTCATCATCCCGTTATCGAAGGGCAGCTGCGGCAGGAAATTGGGCGGCAGCGGAGGCAGGCTTCGGTAGTAGGGCTCCCGGTAGCTCACGGGAGGCATGCGCGGATCGTGAGGCGCGGTGAAAGCGACGTAGGCAAAAAACGGCTGCTGGCCGCTGTAGCCGCGCAGGAATTCGATCGCCGAGTCGGCAAACATTTCGCTGGAGAACTTCTCCCCGGTGCGCTGCGGCGTCAGCTTGCCGTCGGGGCCCAGGTCGCGGACCGGCACCCTGGTATGATCGGACATGCCGCCGAACATGATGGTTTTCCCACGCTGGAAGGCCCGCAGCCAGGAGGCCTCACCGTTGTGCCATTTGCCGGTGCCGAAAGTGACATAGCCGTGCTCCTGCAGGTACTCGGGAAGCAGCTTGACCCCTTTCAGTGCAACCGTGTCGATGTGCAGCCAGGTTTTTCCGCTCATCAGCATGGCCCGGCTGGGCACGCAGACCGCTCCGCTGTTGCCCCCGAAGGTGTAGTTGCTGCGAAAGCTGAAGCCGGCGGCAACCAGCTTGTCGAGGTTGGGGGTGCGGATGTGCGGATTCCCGTAGGCGGCAATGGTATCGGCTCGCTGGTCATCGGCAAAAAGGAAAAGAATATTCGGCCTGCCGGCAGCCGCCAGGCCGTTGTGCGAAGCAGCCATGACGATCAGCAGCAGAGGGAGGTAAAATTTGTTTTTCATGGGCGGACTTCCTTCTGATGGATTCGGTTTGATCCTCGGGATACATTCCAGAGTCCCAAAGATAATACCCGAAAACCGGACAGCCGCTTTACACGAAACGCTCGAAAAAGACAAACCGGCAAAAGATTCCTCTCCCCCCCGAAATGGGGTGATTTCTTCTTTTTTCCTTTCTGATAATCCGGCAAAAAGTCGAAATTCATTTTTTATTCTGCCGTCCCTTACGGGACTTGCGTGTGTACTGCACGGGACGAAATTGCGGAGATCGTACCGTTGTACCCCGGCCTTGCCTTGTCGGGCCTCGCGTAATCCGGCACAGGACTGTGATTCCGAGGCATAGTCCCGTCAGGGACGGCCGAACATAGCAATACATACTTTTTACAAGTTCATCAGCTCTGATGATCTCGCAAAAAATCTTTGCTCAGAGTACAAGCTTTAGCTTGCTTGGCACAAGCGGAAACCTGCTTGTAGCACGCAGCCTAAAGGCTGTACTCAAAACGGTTTTCATTTGTAAGTTTGTTTTCGGGTGTTTTTAGGCCTTTTTCCGGGGCTCAGTTCCAGCGGAACCAGCGCAGGGCCAGGTAAAAGGAGAGCACGCACCAGGCGGATAAAAGGACCACGGGCAGGCCTTGCGAATAGAGCGGAGCGCCCTCCAGGATCACGGCCCGCAGGGCGTTGTTCATCTGGGTCAGCGGCAGCGCCTGAATGACCGGCTGCACCACGGCCGGAAAGCGCTCCGAGGAAAAGAAGATGCCGGAAAAAAGCCATTGCGGCAACAAAACCAGGTTGATCAGCCCCGACACCGTCTCAATTTTCTGCGCCCGGCTGGCCACCAGCAGTCCAAGCCCGGCGAAGGACAGCGAACCCAGGAGAGCCAGCGCCAGGATGGCGGCCCAGTTCCCCCGGATGCGCAGATCGAAAAGCAGGTACCCCACGCCAAGAAGCAGGCCGGTTTCCGGAAGCATGAACAGGATGCGGGCCGACATCATGGACAGCAGGAAGCTGCTTCGAGGCATGGGCGTCGCCACCAGTCGCTTGACCAGCTTGCGCACCCGCATTTCCACGATGACAAAACCGACGCCCCAAAGGCCGCCGCTCATGAAGTTCAGCCCCAGAAGCCCGGGAATCAGGAAATCCACGTAGCGGGCGCCGGGCTCCGTCACCGGCTGCTCACCGACCGCCAGCGGATCCTTCCGGCCGGCAGCCCGCTGCAGGGCATCGTCCACCCGGATGCGCGCCGAAGCGCTTTCGCTCCGCGCCGGATCGAAGCGGTAAACCAGCGGGTCTCCCGGCTGAATAACCACTTCCGTTCTGGCCAAAGTCAACCGGCGGCGGCATTCTTCCACCGGAAAGACCGCGGCCTGAAACTGCCCGGACTGCTCCAGCCAGGACCGTATCTGCACGGCCTGCGGGTGCTCCACGATATCGACGGGAATTTTATGCGCCGGCTGGTGGCGGAAGGCCACCCCCAGGCCGAGCGTCAGCAGAACAGGAAAGCCGTACACCCAGAAAATCGTCTCCGGGGTGCGCAGCAGCTCCCGCAGCCGCATCAGGAAAAGCTCTCTAATTGGATCCCATCTCATCTTCACGGAACTGTTTCCCCGTCAGTTTCACAAAAACGTCCTCCAGGCTGGCATGGCGGATGATCAGCCGCGCCAGGGCGAGCTTCTTTTCCTGCAGCCGGCGCAGCAGCTCCGGGATCACCACATGGGGATCCGTGGTGGTCAGCAGCACGGCGCTGCCGTCCTTGCGAAAGGAGGAACATTTCGGAAGGGTTTCCAGGGACACCACGAACTCCACGGGAGCGCCGCCCTCTGCCGCAGGGAGCTCGAACTCCACCACGTGATCTCCCCCGATGGAATAGATCAGGTCCCGCGGGGACCCCAGAGCGATCACCTTCCCCCGGTCGATGATTGCCACCCGGTCGCACAGCTTTTCGGCTTCATCCATGTAATGGGTGGTCAGCAGGATGGTCCTTCCCCGGCTGCGCAGGCAGCGGATCGTCTCCCAGAGCTGCAGGCGGGATTGCGGATCCAGCCCGGTGGTCGGCTCATCCAGGAAGAGCAGCTCCGGGTCTCCGGCCAGGGCGCAGGCCACGGCCAGCCTCTGACGCTGCCCGCCGGAGAGGTTCTCCACCCGGGCCCGTGCTTTTTCGGTCAGGCCGACTTCGCGGAGCAGCTCCTCCACCGCTCCCCCCTGGCGGTAGAAGCTGCGGAAGAGCTGCAGGGTTTCGATAACCCGCAGCTTGTCCGAAAAACGGGTTTCCTGCAGAGAAATGCCCATGCGCTGGCGGAGCTCCGCGGCGTGCTTCGCCCACTGCATCCCCAGCACCTCTACCTCCCCGGCGCTGGGCTCCAGCAGGCCTTCCAGAATTTCGATGGTAGTGGTCTTTCCGGCTCCGTTCAACCCAAGCAAACCGAAGCACTCGCCGGAGGGGATCAGCAGATCCAGGCCGTTCAGGGCATCGACCCGCATACCGCGGTTGAGGTAGGTCTTGCAAAGCTGGTGGCAGAAGACCGCCGGCGGCTTGGACACGGGGGAGTGAGGGCGGGATGGGCCCGGGGAGGCCGGGAGGCGCTCCCCGGGCGGGAAAAAGGGCTAGCCCTTGATCTGATCGACCAGGGCTTGGTTGACCATGACCTTTTTCTGGTTGCGCAGGATCTGCTCCTTGGCTTCCAGGTAGGCCTGGTAGAAATTGGCTTTGCGGCGGTCCTCCAGGCTGCGACGGACGGCGCTCCGCTCCTTGACGTACAAAACCTCGTCGAAGGCATCGATGGCCAGCAGCTGGAACACGGCATAGGCGGTGTTGGCCTTGACCGGATCGCTGGGTACGCCGACCTTGGCAGTAAAAACAGCCTTCATTACCTCTTCGCTGGTGCTCAGGGTTTCGTCGATGACCGCGCGCCGGGTAAAAGCCGCCGGCTTGGACACCGACAGGTTGAACTTTTTGGCTGCGGCCGCCATGGTTTCGCCGCCGCGCAGAGCCTGGGCAAACTGTTTGGCTTTGTTTTCCGCGAGCTGTACCGATTTTTCCTTTTTGTAGTCGGTTTCCACCGCGGCGCGCACCTCGCTCAGAGCCGGCAGATAGGAATCCTTTTTCTCGATCCATTTGGGGACAATGTAGCCGGTGGCCGCCTTGGCTGGCGTCCCGACTTCCCCGATATTTTTCAGTCCGAAGATGGTGCCCTGCAGGCCGGGAACGTCACCCAGTCCGGGGATCACCCCGTCCATTTTGAAGAACCCGGACTCGCCGACTTCCAGCCCTCTATCGGTCGCCAGCTTTTTGATGTCCTGCCCGGCCCGCAGAAAGGCGGTCAGCTCGTCGGCGGTACGGCGGCCCATTTCGTCGGCCTTCTCCATCTGCAGAGTCTGCAGGGCCTGGGCCCGCAGCTGCTCGGCGGCCGGAGCCTTGCGATCTTCGGTCTTGATGATGTGAAATCCGTACTGGCTTTGCACCAGGTCGCTGATCTGGCCGGGAGCCAAGGCAAACGCCGCAGCCGAAAACTCCGGAACCATCTGGCCGCTCTTGAAATAGCCGAGGTCGCCGCCTTTGACGGCGCTGCCGGTGTCCTCGGAATGCTTTTTAGCCAGCTCTGCAAAGTCCGCACCCTTGCGGGCCTGTTCGAGGACCGTGGTGGCCTTGGCCTTGATCTCGTCTTCCTTGGTCTTGTCGTCCACCTTGAACAGGATATGTCGGGCACGGACTTCGGTCTGGTCCCCCTGGGAAAGGAGGGCCTGCTGAATTTCCTGCTCCGCAACCTGGACCTTGGCAAGCAGAGAGGAAGTGGGAACCTGCAGGAACTGGATTCGGCGCTGCTCGCCGGTGCTGTATTTTTCCTTGTTCTTCTCGAAATAGGCAGCCAGTTCCGATTCCACGATGGCGACTTCCTTTATGAAATCGTCGGTCTTGAAGGCGACGTATTCGATGGTGGCCTTCTGGCGGCTCTCGGAAAACAGGTCGCGGATTTCCTGCTCGGAAACCCGGACGCCCGCCGTCAGCAGACTGCGCACCTTCTGAGCCAGAAGATCGTTGATCACGCTGCTCTCGAATTCATCCATCGTCATATTGTTGGCGCGGACCAGCTGCTCCATCCGGGCACGGCCGATGAAACGCCCGCCCTCGGACAAGCCGGGAATCTTGCGCAGGTAGTCCAGGATCTCTTCCTGGGAAACCTCGAATCCCAGCCGCCTGGCTTCCCGCCGAACGATGACGTCCTTGATCATCTTTTCCAGGGCGGCCTCTTCGATGCGCATCATCTTGAGGTACTGTTCCGCACCTTCGCCGAACTGGCGGCGGTACCGCTCGACCATGCGGTAGTACTCCTGGCGAAAGGGCGAAACTCCGATCTCTTCGCCGTCCACGGTGGCCACCGTGGTCCCGGAGACTCCTCCCACGTTGCGTCCGCCGACGTCCACAAACATGAGCAGCATACCGATCGTCAGTCCAAAAATGACAATCCAGAGAATAATTTTCAGGCGCTTCAATTTGCGCCGCATCAGATTCAGCATGAAATCGTTCCTCCAAAGGATGATTTTCTAAAAAGCCTCTTATTATACCCGAAATGTCATGGGAAGCCCCAGGAAGTTGTCGCCCGGAGGGCAGCCCGTGGGGCTTCCCTTGGAAAGTGGCCGGTTTTGTGTTACATTCAGCGTTTCCACTACCGGCCCGCCAGGGAGAGGCCCGGACGGCAGGCCGGCGACATGGACTGACAGCAGGGAAAGGTTGATTTATATGGGTTTGCGGGGTTTATTCAATATTTTTTCCAGTGACCTGGCGATCGATCTCGGGACCGCCAACACGGTGATTTATACGCTGAACAAGGGAATCGTGGTCAACGAACCCTCGGTGGTGGCCATCGATACCATGACTAAGAAGGTGCATGCCGTCGGCCGGGAGGCCAAGGAGATGCTGGGGAGAACCCCGGGAAACATTTCGGCCATCAAGCCCCTGCGGGACGGTGTGATCGCCGATTTCGACGTCACCGAGGAAATGCTCAAGTACTTCATCCGCCTGGCGCACAACCGCAGCCACATGGTCAGCCCGCGGATCATCATCGGAATCCCTTCCGAAATCACCCAGGTGGAGAAGCGGGCGGTCAAGGAATCGGCTCTGCGGGCCAAGGCCAGCGAGGTCTACCTGGTGCAGCAGGCCATGGTCGCGGCCATCGGCGCCGGCATGCCGATCGAGGAGCCTAGCGGCAACATGATCATCGACATCGGCGGAGGGACGACGGATATCGCCGTCATTTCCCTGTCGGGGATCGTCTACTCCAAGGCGGAAAAAGTGGCCGGCAACGAAATGGACGAGTCGATCGTCGATTTCATCAAGAAAAAATACAGCCTGCTGATCGGGGAGCGCACCGCGGAGCACATCAAGATGGAAATCGGTTCGGCGGCCCCGCTGGACAAGCCCCTGTCTATGGACATCAAGGGGCGCCACCTGGTGGAGGGCATCCCCAAGACGATCAGCATCACCGACGCCGACATCCGCGAGGCGCTCCGCGGCTGCATTGAGGCCATCCTGCGCGCGGTGCGGACCGCCCTGGAGCAGACCCCGCCGGAGCTGTCCGCCGACATCATGGACCGCGGCATCGTTCTCTCGGGCGGAGGGGCCATGCTGAAAAACCTGGACCGGTTTATCAGCACCAACACCGGGCTGCCGGTTTACGTCGCCGAGGAGCCGCTGACCTGCGTGGTGCGCGGCACCGGGAAACTGCTTACCAATTTCGATCTGCTTCGTCGCATTTACGTCGATTGACCGGGCCTCTTCTCTCGACGGGAGAAGAGCCGCGCCGGGCGGGCATCTCATGGTTAAACTGTTTCGGCCTCATCCCCTGGTCGTCCTGATTCCCCTGCTGATCGCCCAGCTGGCGATTCTTTCCCTGCAGGTCCGGAACAGCGAGGGGACCACCCTGCTCCGCCGGGCCACCCTGCTGGCCATTTCCCCTTTTCTGCTGGCGGCCAACACCGGCGAAAATTTTGTCGGCAGCGTGTGGAACGAATATGTCAGCCTGCGGGAAATCCGAAACGAGAACGAATCGCTCAAGGAAAAAATCCAGGCCATGAACCTGGAGTCCAACCGCGTCCTCTCCTCGCTGCGGCAGGCCGGGCAGTGGCAAGCTCTTCTGGAGCTGCGCGGCCAGCTTTCCTTTCAAACCAAGACCGCCCGCATCATCGGCCGCAGCCCGTCCTTCCTCTCCTTCACGCTGATGGTGGACCGGGGCTCGGAGGACGGCGTCCGCAAAGACGACCCGGTCATCAACGCCGAAGGGGTCGTCGGCCGGGTGATCAGCGTCTTTCCCCGGACGGCGGAAGTCCACGTGATCCTGGACTCGGATGCCGCCGCCGGATCCCTGCTGTCCCGGACCCACCTCCAGGGCGTGATCAGCGGGACCGGCACCTCTTTTCTCAAGCTGAACTACGTCCTCAACCAGGAGGACGTGCAGGTGGGCGACAAGGTGGTCACCTCGGGGCTGGACAACGTATTCCCCAAGGATCTGACCGTGGGGCGGGTGGTCCGGGTGCGGCAGGGGGAAAGCGTATTCAAGGAAATCGATGTCCTGCCGGTGGTGGATTTCACGCGCCTGGAAACGGTTCTGGTCGTGGTTAACCTGAGGCCCCGGTCGTGATCGAATTTTTAAAAGTGGTGGTCATTACCCTGGTGGCGGTGTTTTCCCAGCTGCTCCTCACCAAGCACCTGGAATATTTTTATCTGCTCGACATTCCGCTTATAGCAGTGGTATACTTCGGAACCTACAAGGGTAGGATCGAGTCCTGCGTTATCGGCGGGGTAATCGGGCTCATCCAGGACAGTATTTCTGGTTTGCCATTGGGAATGAACGGATTTAGCAAGACATTACTGGGATACATGTCGGCATCGGCGTCCAGGCGCCTGGTCCTGGAGCGATTCGGCATGCTGTTGGGGCTGATGCTGGTTTTATCCCTGACGGACTCCACCATCAAGCTGGTTCTTTTCCTGGGCACCGGACTGACCATACCGACGCGCTACGCAATGGCTACTCTGCTGCAGGCTCTGCTCAGCACTCCGCCCGGTGCCGCTGCCATGGTGGGTTTGACGAAACTGGATCGTTGGAGAGAATAGGCAAGGAAACGAGGGCGGCGGTCCATGAAGCTGATCAAGGATCAGAAGGTTTTACTGTCGAAAATCCGCGTCCTGCAGTACGTCATCTTTGGCATTTTCCTGGTCATTGTCTGCCAGCTCTGGAACCTGCAGATTCTCCGCGGGCCCGAATACCAGCAGATGGCAGAGCGCAACCGCATCCGCACTCTGGACGTACCCGCCCCGCGGGGCATCATCCGCGACCGTGAGGGAAGGTCGCTGGTCAGCAACCGGCCTTCTTTCAACATCCAGGTAAACCTCGAAAACCTCAAGGGGAAAGACAAAGCGGAAAGCGAGCGGAAGGAAGCGGACATGCTTCTTTTCCTGGAGCGCGAGCTGAAGCTGGACCGCACCTCGGTCCGGGAGCGGCTGGACCGCTTCGGCAACGGCCCGCTCTACAAGCCCATCACCATCAAGGAGGATGTGTCCTGGGCGGATGTCGGCACGGTGGAGGCCCACTTGCGCGAGCACCCCGAGCTGACGGTCAGCCAGGAGCCGCGCCGCATTTATCCGTTGGGAGCAGTCGGGGCCCACGTGCTCGGCTACGTCGGGGAAATCAGCGAAGAGCAGGTGGGTTCGGATGAATTTCCGAGCAGCCGGCGAGGAGACCTGATCGGCAAGCACGGCATGGAGCGGGTTTACAACTCCATGCTGACCGGCAAGGACGGCTTTCGCCAGGTGGTGGTCAACAGTCTGGGCCGGGTGGCCAAAACCCTGCAGCGGCAGGATGCCGTGCCGGGCAAGGACGTTTTCCTGACCCTGGACCTGGACCTGCAGATGGTCGCCGAAAAGCTGCTCGAGGGGCGCATGGGAACCCTGGTGGCCATGAATCCCAACAACGGCGAGATTCTCGCCATGGTCAGCCGGCCGGCCTTCGATCCCAACAGCTTCATCAGCCGGATTTCCTCCCGCAACTGGCAGGAGCTGATCAGCGATCCGGCCAGCCCCTTCATGAACCGTGCCATCCAGGCCACCTACAGCCCGGGCTCCATTTTCAAAATCATCATGGCCCACGCCGGCCTGGCCGAGGGGGCCATCGACCCCTCCCACTGGATTTTCTGCAACGGCGAGATCAGCATGTACGACCGCGTCTTCCACTGCAGCCATCGCGGAGGGCACGGCTACGTCAACGTCAGCGCCGCCATTCAGAGCTCCTGCAACATTTACTTCTACCTGCTGGGCAAGCAGATGGGAATCGACGTGATATCCCGCTATGCCAGAAGCCTGGGCCTGGGCGAAAAAACCGGAATCGACCTGCCCGGAGAGCGCACCGGCCTGGTGCCCGACGCCCAGTGGAAAAAGAAGCGGTACGGCAACCCCTGGTATGCAGGGGAAACCATTTCCGTGGCCATCGGCCAGGGCGCGCTCTCGGCCACTCCTCTGCAGATCCTGGAGGCCATCAGCGCCCTGTCGGTCGGGGGGCGGCTGCCCCAGCCTCACCTGCTGCTGAACGACCCGCGCTATTCCGCTTCCGAAGCCCTGAAGCCCATGGCGGCTTCCTATTCTTCGGAAAACCGGGCCCTGCTGCGCGACGCCATGTGGCGCGTGGTCAATTCCGGTGGGACCGGCTATCTGGCGGCCGTGGGAGGGATGGACGTCTGCGGAAAAACGGGGACGGTACAGGTGATCGGGAAAGAAAAGCGGACGGAATTGAACATCCCCGAAGGAGCCCGCGAGGACCTGGAAGACCACGCCTGGTTTGTGGGCTTCGCCCCGAAGAACTCCCCGGAAATCGCCGTTGTGGCCTTCGTGGAACACGGCGGCACCGGCGGGAGAAGCGCCGCTCCCATGGCGGCGGAAGTGTTCCGGGAATATTTCAGCAAGAAGGGCCTGATTCCTCCTGCCGTCGATACCCATATCGCCGACATACGGCCGGCGAATCCCTCTCCCCAGCCATGATCGAACGCCGCACCTGGCGCCAGTTCGACTGGAAGTTGCTGCTGGCGGTCCTGGCCCTGTGCGCCATCGGGGTGGTCTTCGTGCACAGCGCCACCTTCGGCACCGAAAAGAACTCCGAGTATCTGTACAAGCAGCTGATCTGGATACTGGCCGGACTGACCATCTGGGCCATGGTTCTCTTCCCGGATTACCACATGCTGGCCGAATGGGCCCTGGTGTTTTACGTTTTCCTGCTGGGGGTCCTGGTCGCCGTACTGATCTTCGGCCACACGGTGCACGGCTCCAAGAGCTGGTTTCATTTCGGCCTTTTTTCCGTGCAGCCTTCGGAGCTGGTCAAGGTGGCCGCCATTGTGGTCCTGGCGCGCTATTTCAGCGATACCCGGTCCCTGGACCAGCTCACCCTGCAGGAAATCGGGATCGGGGCCCTGATCGTGGCCACCCCCATGCTGCTGATCCTGATGCAGGGGGACCTGGGAACCACCCTTACCCTGCTTCCCGTCTATGCCGCCATGTCGTTCGTCAGCGGGCTGCAGCGCAGGCACATTGTCATTGCCCTGATCCTTTTCCTGGTCCTGGCGCCGCTCTCCTGGGGCCTGCTCAAGGACTACCAGAAGGACCGCATCCGCTTCTTCATCCACCCGGAAGAGGAGCCTTACGGCTCGGGCTACCAGGCCCTGCAGGCCAAAATCGCCATCGGCTCCGGGCAGCTTTACGGCAAAGGACTGAAGCAGGGGAGCCAGAGCCAGCTGGGTTTCATTCCCTACCGCCATACCGATTTCATTTTTGCCGTGATCGCCGAAGAAAAGGGGCTCTTCGGGGTGCTGATCGTGCTGCTGCTTTACCTGATCCTCTTCTATCTGATTTTCGACGGCATTCATACCGCCCGGGACCGGCTGGGGATCCTGATCTGCACCGGCGTGGTGGCCCTGCTGCTGATTCATGTAACCCTGAACATCGGCATGGTGATCGGGCTGCTGCCCATCACCGGGCTCCCCCTGCCGCTCATCAGCTCCGGCGGCTCCTCCATGCTGGCCAATTTCCTGGCCCTGGGCCTGGTGATGAACATCAAGCTGCGGCGCTACGCCAACTGACGGCCGCCCTCCGCCCGGGCCTTCTCCCGGCCATGCCGGCAGGGGTTTTCAGGCCGATAGCGACGATTCCTTTTTCTTGGGTTACAATACATATTCTGCCTCGATCGATATGAGCCGTCTTGCTTTAAAACAATGGATAACCGATCGGCTAAGCCGCTTTTCCTGGAATCAGGAGCAGCTGGCCTTTGTTTTTTCCCTGCTGCTCGGCGGCCTTTGCGGCTTCACCGCGATTCTGTTCCTTTCTTCGATCCATGCCGTGGACTGGATGGGCGATTACCTGCGCTACCGGCTGGCGCGAACCGGCTACCCGTGGCTGGGGGCCCTGGTTCCGGCCCTGGGGGGGCTTCTGGCCGGGCTGATCATGACCTATGTGGCCCGGGGGGTCAGCAGCAGCGGCGTGCCGGACGTCAAGGTAGCCCTGCATTTCCGCCAGGGGATCATCTCGCTCAAGTCGGTGATCGGCAAGTTTCTGGTCAGCGCCATTTCCCTGGGCTCCGGAATTTCCCTGGGCCGGGAAGGGCCGACGCTGCAGATCAGCGCCGGGATCGGCTCTTTTCTGTCGCGCCTTTTCCGCCTGAACCGCTTCTATACCAAGAACCTGCTGGGGGTTGGCGCCGCGGCCGGGATCGCCGCGGCCTTCAATGCCCCGATTGCCGCCGTTACCTATATATTGGAAGAGCTGATGAAGAACTTCCACCCTCGCATCCTGGGGCCTACCTTTCTGGGCGCGGTGATCGCCGCCATGATCGAGAGGATTGCCATGAGCGGCGGCTCCCTGGTCTGGAACTACGGCGATATCCGCATCAGCCCGCTGGAATCGGTTTACTTTGCCGTGGTCGGCTTGCTGGCCGCCTTCCTGGCCCCCTTGCTGAACCGCTTCTTTCTGGGGTGCATCGCCGTCTTCCATCGTATCCCCGGACCGCTTTACGCGCACACCTTTCTCGGCGGACTGTCCACCGGGGTGATCGGCCTTTATTTCCCGCAGGTTCTGGGCATGGGCTACGGCGGGATCAATGCCGCCGTCCAGGGGGTGCTGGACGGCGGAGATGCCCTGCAGCTGATGGGCGCCAAGGCGCTGGCTTCCTCCCTGGCGTACGGCAGCGGCGTCCCCGGGGGGGTCTTCGCGCCGGTTCTTTTCATCGGATCGATGATGGGGTCGGCAATCGGCTCCCTGGTGAAGTGGGTGGCCCCCGCCGGGGCGATTCTCAGCACCGGGCCGTACGCCCTGGTAGGGATGGGTGCCCTGTTTGCCGGCGTGTTCCAGGCCCCGATCACCGCCATCTTTTTTATTTTCGAGATTACCGGAAGCTATCCGCTGATTCTTCCGCTAATGCTGGCCTGCGCCATCAGCACCGTGATTTCGCGCAGCCTGCAGGAGTTCGGCTTCTACGACCTGGTTCTGGACCGGAGGGGCATCCGGATTCCCACCCAGCACGATTTAAGCATGCTGTCGGAAATGACCGTGGGAGACACCATGAGCCGCAGCACAGTCTGCTTCAATTGGGCCATGACCGTCCAGGAGAGCCTGGGCCTGGTTTCCTCGACCCGCTGGCGCTTTTTCCCGGTCCTGGACGAGGAGGGCCGGCTGGAGGGGATGATCAGCGAGGCGGAGCTGCGCAAGGCCATGAGCCGCAAGGAAGGATCGCGGCTGCTGGTACATTACCTGGACCGCCAGAATCTGCAGATGGTGGAGTCCGATCAGTCGCTGGCGGTGGTCATGGAAAAGCTGGCGCTCTTCCGGTATCCGGCGCTGCCGGTGGTCAACTCCGAAGAGGAGCGGCAGGTGATCGGCATCATTACCACCCGGGATATCCTTCGCGCCTATACCCGTTCGCGGAGCAGTGTGCACAGCAGTGTCAGCCGGAGAACCGCCCTGTGATCCGCCCGGCAGGATGAAGCCGGCAGGGCGGCGCGGCGGGGCGGGGCGGTAAGCAATAATAAGCAATAAGGTTGAAATGTAATTTGAGGTGGATTCGCGGTATGAAAAACAAACGGCTTTGGCAGAAACCCTTCTTTTTAGCGGTCGTGCTGCTTTTTCCCCTGGCGGCCCTGGTTTCCCGGGAGGGAAAGGCGGCGGATAAGAGCCGCATCACCCATGTGAAAGTCGGGGAAGCTCCGAACTTCGTGGCCATTTCCTCCAACAGCGAGCTGGCCTATGTCACCTGCTATACCACCGACGAGGTCAGCGTGGTCAACTTGCGCTCCCGCAAACTGGTGGACCGGCTCTACATCGGCGCCGGCCCCCTGGGGATTGCTCTGACGCCGCTCGGCGACAAAGCCTATGTGGCTATGAACGGGGCGCGGATGATTGCCGTACTGGACCTGAAAAGCCGGCGGGTAACCGACAACGTCAAAGTGGAGGGGCCGCCCGGGATCGTGGCCGTTTCCCCGAAAGGGTACCGGGTCTATGCCTCCAATTTCGGGATGGGCAGCAAGCCGGAGAGCGGGCGCCTGGACGTGGTGGAAATGGCCCGCAACGAGCTCCTGAAAAGCATCCCGCTGGGGGGCAGGCCGATCGGGATTGCGGCCTCCCCGGACGGGGCCAAGGTCTACGTGATCAACGGGGCCTCCGACGAGCTGCTGGTCATCGACGACGACGCCCTGAAGGTGGAAAAACGAATTCGTATCGGGGAAAATCCCGACGGCCTGGCCATCTCGCCCGACGGCCGGCGCCTGTTTGTGGCCAACAAGGGCACCAACGACATGTCGATCATCGACGTGCTGGTGGGGCGCATGATCATCAATATCCCGGTGGAGAAGTCCCCCTTCGGTGTGGCCATCGACCCGGCGGGGCAGTGGGTCTACGTGGTCAACAGCAAATCCAACTCGGTATCCCGCCTTTCGGCGCGGATGGACACCGTGGACACCCGGAGCTACCGGGTGGGCAAAGGGCCGGCGCAGCTGGCGGTCAGCCCCGACGGCAACTTCCTGGTGGTCACCAACGAATTTTCCGACACGGTTTCGATCATCCCCCTGGAAAAGGAGCCCTGAATTTTTTCCGGCCCGGGGCCGGAAAACCCCGTTTTCCAATCTTTACAAAAGCCGCATCTCATGTTATTGTAAAGGCGCGTGGGCCGTTAGCTCAATTGGCAGAGCAACTGACTCTTAATCAGTAGGTTGGAGGTTCGATTCCTCCACGGCTCACCATTAGAATCAATCACTTACAGCGATTCCCCTTCCGAATTCCCCAGTTTGACAGCTACCCTGACAGCTACCCGAAAAGAAAAAAAGGGAATCTGTATTCACAGGGATCATTCCAGACCGAGAACCTGATCCATTTTATCAGCGGCTTCCTGCTTCAGCGCGTCCCCCACGTGGGCATAGGTTTTCAGGGTGAACGACACCTGGGAATGTCCCAAAGCATCACTGATGGTTTTGATATTGGCGCCTTTCGCCAGCAGAAGCGTGGCGAATCCATGCCTCAAATCATGAATCCGGATGCGGGGCAATTCTGCCCCCTGAAGTATTTTCAGCCACTCCTTGTCGAGGTTGCAAATGTCTATTGGGGTTCCAATCGAGGTGGTGAAAATAAAATCCGTACCCTTCCATTTTTCACCAGCCAGGAGCTTCAGCTGATTCTGGGCGGAACGATGTGCTTTCAAAGCCTGGATCGCGACCTGGGGCAGTCGCAGGTACCGCTTGGAGTGTTCTGACTTCGGTTCGTCCAAGGTTAATTTGCCATTCTGACGCTGCAGCTTTTGCCGCACAAACAATATCCCTTCCTTTAGATCAACATCCTTCCAGTGAAGAGCCAGAACTTCCCCCGCTCTCATTCCGGATGCCAACGCCACGATGAAGACGGCTTCCCAACGATGGCCGCGAATCGCCTCCAAAATCCGACGGGCATCGTCTGGTGCCATGGGTTCAATTTTAAAAGCAGGAACCTTGATGGCATCCGTAAGCACGGCATTGTTCCTCGGACAGAGGTTCCACACCACCGCCTTTTTCAGGGCCATGCTGAGCAAGCGGCGGGTGTAAGCAACGGTCCTGGCAGAGATTTCCCTATCTCTTAATTTGTTGTTCAGGAAAGCCTGAATTTTCTCAACAGAGAGTTTGGCAAGCGGTGTTTTTCCAAGGCATGGAATTAAATGGAGCCGGACGATTTGCTCATAGGACACGTAGGTCTTATAAGCCACGTTCGGCTCAACGGTCACCAGCCATTGCCTTAAAAATTGTTCAGTAGTTATCCGATCATTGCTTGCCGGTATACCCTCCACCTTGGCTCGCTGGAGGGAGGCGAGCCTGGAAGCCACTTCTTCCCGGCTGCTTCCATAAACCGCTTTACGTATTTGCTTCCCGCTCCTGTACCCTACGGTTAATGAGGCACACCAGCGGCCATCTGAACGCCTGTAAATGCTGGGTTCATTTTGTCCGCGTTTTTTTGTCCCCACTTTGATCCTGCTCCTTTCTCTTCAACCGCTGTTTTTGTTGTGCTTTTCTCCAAGAAGCTTGTTTCCCGCATCGCGGGCAGAATTTTATTTTGCTGTTCTTTGGTGTGAACAAGTCCCCACACGATCCGCAAAACGCAACTCTACCATCCTTGGAGACCAACAACACAATTTGCAGTGCCAGGGCCGCAAACAAGCCATTTCCGACTATGACAGGTGCCAAGGAGCCGCCTCTTGCAATCCGGATGGTGATCTCCCCATCCAAAAGCCAACCATTCAGACAGGCCACCAGGCAGTCACTACCTTGATACCAATTTTCCTTCTTAAATGGTGGCAGCTCCGCTCTGCTGGCTAGCGCAATCCTTGCCGTCTCAACTGGCACCTGCCAGCCCTGCGCTAGTGCGCACGCCATCCGTAGCGTTGCTTCCGCGCGCGCAATCACCACGCGCCATTGATCCATACTCTCCCAATACCATATTGGTTTTTCGTGATATACCTCTCTCGGCTTCAGCCCGGAGAAGCGCCTGGACCACAGGCAAGGCCATGCCCTCGCACTTTGATCGGCATGGCTAGCGGACTCATCGGCAAAACCAAATACTCCATATTTTTCAGCAAAGGATTTAATGGAGTTCGGTGAACCAAGCTTTAGGAAGTCCGTTAACAGCTTGGGGGTGGTTTTCTTTTCTGAATAATAATCAATATAGCCATAAATCCTCAGGAAGTTTGCCATATCTTCGGCCATGAATTCTCTGTCAGGGCCAGCCAAAGCATGCGGATCCTCCGGTAAATAATATGCGTCCGGCAGATTGATTTCCTCAACGTTAACCTTTTCATATTTTTTAAAGCAGTCAAAGCCGGCATGCCTCCACGCCAGACCATCTTCGAATAACTTGATTTCTTTGGGAACCCGCAAAACTTCCATTTGGACCGCACGCCCGATATCACCATACGGATCCACAAAGCCAGCCGATACCAAATCGCGTTTACCAACAGGAATACCATCAATCATAATTACATCCTATAAATAGTCATACAAAGATCATACTAATATTTTATTTTAGCATTTGACTTCAGCTTTGTGAAGTACTAAAATATCCTCTGTAAACAATTAGTAAATGGAGGAATAAATGACAAGACCTGAACCTATTAAACCAATATTGTACAGGGTGGATGAAGTTGCTTCCTTACTGGGCCTTGGGAAATCCAAAACATATCTTCTTATATCCTCGGGCGCAATTCCTTCCATTCGCCTCGGCAAGTCCGTACGGGTTCCTGCCGCTAAACTGGATTCCTGGCTTAAAGAGTTGATTGAGTTGGAAGGTAATAGGGTGGCGCAATGACCCTTCAGTGCCTTGATATTGCGCTTGCGGCAGGGCTTTGCGAACAAAAACGGCAAGGATCTGAGCACTACTTTTTGTGTCTTTGGTATGACGATCGCAATCCATCCCTAGAAATCAACTCTGAGAAAAACATTGCTTCTTGCTTCCCCTGTAATAAATTTTTCAAGCTCTGGGCCATTGCCGCTGCTTTGGGTATGCGCGTTCTTCCTGCCGCTAGATAGATGGATTAAAAAAAGGAAAGTGGACCAGGAAGACCAGAAGTGAGTAATAACGAAAACAGCCGTTTAGGAGTGGCAGTCCTAAGCGGCCGAGTGTCCTTTACCTTCAACCATTCAATCTGGAAAGGAGAATCAAAATGAAAATGATATTCAAGTGATTCAAGTTAATTCTACCCCAAATCCGCGTCAACATTTATCTGCTCGGAAAAAAGTTAGACCATATATTCTTCCAACAGCTATCAATAAGAACCTGATCTCTTGATGGCTCTGAAGCAGATTGGGTGGATGTCAAGGCTCATATTGGCAAGCACCCGCCATGTAGTTGGTTCCGGCTTTATCGCCGGGAAGAGTAAATTAACGCGGAGAAACAGTTTCCATCAAGTTGTACCCGAGAGATAAAGTCAGAAGAAAATTAAAACCCGAGAAGTCTCCTAAAGCGGCTTCGCCGGTTTTAATAAATTAATTAACAATTTTAAGAACAGGTAAGTTAAAAATGACAATTAATATTTCAAACAAAGAGCTACAAAACCAAGTGGATGAATTTCTGCTCAGTTCGCCCCAGAGCAGCCTATCCTATGTCAAAATCCTCAAAGATGGTAGAGGCTTTGACATCCAGGGCAAGATCGTTCCGGCATTCAGAGGGAGGATCATTTCGCTGAATCTCCATTTGATACGTTTCGTGGGTAACAAGCCAGAAAAATTGCCCAATGTGTCTAATGATAAGGATATTCCAGCTGGCTTTAAACGGAGGTGTGATTTGCAGATCATGGTTAATAAACAAGTAATGGTGTTACCTCTGACTGCGACAAGCTTTCGTAACCTGGGATCCTTCCTCGACCAACTGAAAGGGAGCGGCAAATCGCTTGATTCTGTTCTAACAGAATTTAAAACGATAACCCGGGATGGTAATTTTGGTGCGTATGCTGTTGTTACCTTCCAGGAGGTTGACTTGGCAAGTCAAACACCACAACAGCCTAATCTGTTTGATCCCATGGAGGCAGGTCCGGCAACTCTGAAATCCACAACATCATCATTGGAAACGCCAACACCAGCTGATATTTGGGGATAATTAAAAAAGGGCGGCGCCTTCCTGAGTCAACGCAGGAGGGCGCCAGTGATCCTTAATTTCGAGGGTAGCACCTTGATAGCAAAGATCATTACCATTTTAACACCCTTCGACTATCCTGCGTAGAAAGAAACCTCTCTTTTTTCGCAGTATACCAATACACATTAGATTCTAGAGAGAATCAACGTGGATCGGAAGTTACTCTGTAACTCCAAAACAAACTAGGACCTTTGCCACAAACCCTTGGATGGATTATTTCTGTCGAAAGGATTGTTGCGGAAAATGCTTCCCTGCCTCCTTGCGACCAATTCAATCGCGCTTCCTTATTTCTTGCTGATTTTTATCCGCTTTTGAGGGAGACCAATGGGCCGAGGAAAAGAAGATACGACATTCAAAGAAATCTAGCCAGATTTATAAGGCGGAGTTTAGAATGGCACAACTTTATCAGATTGCAAAAAACTATGTTGATGCTGGCTTGAGTGTTTTGCCAGTTCGTACAGACGGTAGCAAAGCACCGGCAATTCCAAGTTGGAAGGAACTTCAACAGCGCTTACCGACGGACAAGGAACTGCAAGATTGGTTTGATCGCGATAACCCTCCGGGGATCGCCATAATTGGTGGGAATGTTTCTGGTGGCTTGGAGATTCTTGATTTCGAGTCCGGTAGTCCTATTCAGGAATGCAGGGCGGCACTGAAAGATTTAGGGAAGAGGGACCTAGCGGCTTCCTTAACAGCCGTCACCACACCATCTGGCGGTCTGCATCTCTTTTATCGTTGCGATGAAATACAAGGAAGTCAGAAATTACTTGTCTCTGGGAGGAAAACAGTTGTTGAGACAAAGAGTGAAGGCGGGTACGTTATCACAACAGGAAGCCCGCCGGAGTGCCATCCCAGCGGGAAGCCATATCAATTAACTCATGGCAGTCTGCAGGAGATAAATCGCATAACACCAGAAGACAGGTCCTTGTTATTCGACATCATCCGGTCATTGGGCGAACCGGCACCCATCCGTATTCATACGGGGGCGTATGCAAGTGTCGAGCTTGGAGGCAGTCGGCCGGGAGATGAATTTGGCCGAGCAGCTAGTTGGGAAAGCATCCTCGAGCCACACGGATGGCGCTTCCTATACTTTCGTGACGAAGAAGTCTTCTGGGTTCGCCCAGGAAAGAAGTCGGGGGTGAGCGCGACCACCAATTATAAAGGTTCCGATCTCCTTTATGTATACAGCACCAACGGGATGCCTTTTCAACCGAATGAAAGTTACTCCAAATTTGCTGCCTATGCCCTTTTGAACCACAACGGCGATTACAGTGCCGCCTCCAAAGAGCTGCGATCCAAGGGCTTTGGAAAAAGCGACCCAATCCTGATCGAAGAATGGAAGGCTTCTCAACCGGTGGTCGAGCATGCGGTTGACCTGGAGGAGTCTACGCGTGCTGAAACCGGGAATCAATTTCAGCAGGGGGATTCCAACTCTCCTTCTCCATTCTCGGGGCCCACTCCCGATGATTGGCCGGATCCGGAAGAACTGCAGCCACCGCTTCCGGAGGTGATGAAGCTTGATCCCAGAATGTTTCCTTCCTCGATGTTTTCCTACCTGCAGGACGTTTCCGAGCGCCTGCAGTGCCCAATGGACTTCGTTGCTGGAAGCGTCCTTGGCATCCTGGCCTCGGCCATCAATCGGAGGGCAATGATTCAGCCCAAATGTTCCGATTCCAGCTGGACATCACCGGCCAATCTCTGGATTGCACTGGTCGGTCGACCATCCACCATGAAGAGCCCGGCAGCAGAAGGCCCCATGCGCATTCTTTCTGAAATTGAAAGGGAATGGTCCGATGAGCACACCCAGAAGATGGAAGAATACCAAGAGGAGCTGATGAAAGATGTAATCCGAAAGCGGGCTTGGGAATCGGTTGCGATCAAAGATGCCAAGGCTGGAAAGGTTATACCGGACTCCCCGACCCTGGCCGGCAATTCCGACACTCCAATCGCTAGGCGGCTCATTGTCGGGGATGCCTCCTATGAAGCACTGCACCTTCGCCTCAGTGAAAATCCTTACGGATTGCTTCTTTACCGGGATGAGCTATCCAGTATGTTTGCCTCCCTGGATGAGGAGGGGCGGCGGGCTGAAAGGGGTTTTCTACTGGAATGCTATACCGGCAAATCCCAGCTCAAGTTCGACCGGATCGGCAGGGGGGTGATTGATTGCCCCAATGCCTGCTTGTCGATTCTCGGCACCATCCAGCCGGGAAGATTGCGACCGATCTTATCGGGTGCCATCGAACAGGGACGGGGAGATGACGGGCTCTCCCAACGATTTTTATTCCTGTGGCCGGACCCTGCACAAAGCTTCGAGTATATCGACCGAACAGTCGACCAGGAAGCCTTAAAGCAGCTTGCCCAGTCAATCCGGGTATTAGCGGAATGGTCTCCTGAGGAGGCTCCTGTTTTTCGCCTTGAGGAGGACGCTCAGGGCCTTTTTATCGAATGGTATACGGAAAACATGAGAGCAGCCAGGTCTGAAGACATTCACCCACCACTCGAGGCATTCCTGGTCAAACTACCCAAACCGGTCTGCAGCATTGCCTTGATCTTTGAGCTGTTTGAAAGGGCTTCCATCGGCAGGCCGCTGGACGATCCGCCTACCGTAGGGTATGTGAATATGGCCCGAGCCTGCTCCTGGGGTGAATACCTCATTTCCCATGCCGGCAGGGCGTATTACCACCTTACTCGCCATGATGTGGTAGCTGCGGCAATTCTCGGGGAAAAGATCCTGAAAGGTCAGATTGGATCCTCCGGAGAGTTCACCAACCGGGAGCTTCATCGGAAGGGGTGGTCCCTCCTGAATGAACCTGGGAAAGCTATGGCCGCATGTAAGGAATTGCAGGCCGCAGGGTGGCTGCAACATGTGGTCGTTGCGCCCGCAAAAGCAGGTGGACGACCATCCGAAAAATACAAAATTAATCCGAAAGTTCTATCGAGAATGATCGGTAATCTATAACGGCATTTGGCTGGAGGAGAAAAACGAGAATGAAAACGAATAAGTATCTCAACCTGCTTCCACAGCGGGCAGAAAAATATATAAAAGGGCCCTACCCCCCACCGACAAAACCGACAAAACCCAATAAGAATATCCCTGATGGAGGTTTTGTCAGTTTTGTCAGGGGGGGGGTGCCCCCTTTTGAATATTTTCAAAATCCAGGTAACTCGGTGGAGGAGAGAAGGGTTGCGGTCAATTTTCGAACCTTTGAGCTAATCCTGGACCTTCCGAAAGCCGGCAAAAAATTGGAGTATTACAATCAAAACGGTAGCCTGAAGGTCACAGGGTATTTATCCGATATCGAAAGACAGCGAATCGTTTCGAACCTGGAGGCCATCGGCCGAATTCTTTCCGGCAGTTGGAGCATCGAACCCGGACCGGCCAGCATGCCGGAATGGATCATTGCCACTCGCCTGGACGAATCCGAGGCGGTCCTCTGCTGGGTTCGGGGATGCGACCAGGAAGTGGATGCCTGGGTACCGGAATATCGCCAGTTGACAGGCGGGCTGTACCTTTGGGAAGAAAGAATAGACGGCCAGGCTTGGCGGACCCGGAAGATAAATCCATTATGGACCACCATCCGTACCGGTGATAGCATTTTTCTATATAATGATATCGGCCAACTTATTGATTCTTGGCAAGTTGAATGTAACGAGTGCAAACAGAGGACCGAGGTACGGCAAACCCCCGAGACTCAACAACAACAATCAAAATATCCAGAACAACTTGAATTGTTTTAAGTAATTTTTCGAGCTTCCAAAAAATTCATCAGAAGAAGCTGTTGGACTGGCTTGCCATTAATAGAAAAGTTGATCATGCCAGGGCCGTAATCTTTGCCCCTGATTTGTCCTTCGGGATTATTTTTGATAAGGAGCCCAATTTTTTTATTTTTTTGGCTGAAACCATGCGCGAAGAATGAGGCCCGCTAAAGTCCCCCCCCTACCCCTCGGACAACTCACCCAGCAAATTCCATGCCGGGACAACTGACAATGCGTCAGGCCCTGCATCCTGCCGGTCCACGGACAATGATCCCTGCGTTGGATTCAATTGGTTTATTTGCGATTAGGCTGAGAAAATCTATAAGCCGGAGGCTATAGTCCACGCGCTCGCTTTCGGCAGGCTCTGGATCCAACCGAAAGCTGGAGCCGATTGGACAATCCTTTTCTTCAGTAGCCACTCGTACGGACTTCTCGCGCGGAAGGTTGGCAATCGATCTCTTTAGCGAAATCATTGCAGCGAGCCATGGATTAATGTCCTGTATCAATAGCCGCCATCTGCGAGGCCGGACCGGAGACTACTACCCTTTCGCCCAGAGTGTTACGCAGATATCTCTCCGTTATGGCCAAGGAGGCATGGCCCAGCCGACTTTGTAGCCAGTGCATACCACAAGCTTTGTTGCACTCTGCGTAATAATGTCGGAGATCGTGGGCGCTAAAGGGGGCCTGCAGCAGCCCTTGCTTGTGTAATCGTTTTGCCAAGCGGATAAGGTTGACTTTCAACCATACAACTGGGGACGTTCCTGGTAGATCGGCAAACGGTCGGCGGCTATCTAGTCCAGCTTTCCGTATTGCATCCAGGGCGCGGGCCGGCATCGGATCCGGAGATTCAAAACGCTTCCCTTTGGTATTCGTGTGAAAGGATCCATCCTGCCGGATGGTGAGCGGGATTAATGCGCCAACGCGCAGCCCGGTTTCGGCCATTATCCGGATGGCAGCCCCGAGCGGGCCCGGCGATTCTTTTATCATCAGCTCGATTTCGCTGGTAGATGGTATCGTTGCCGTTGGCCAAGTCGCCGGTGGGCGGGCCCGTGTGCCCCGGAATGGATTTCGTACTTCATCGTACCGACGCTCCAGGAACGTGTAAAAAGCGCTGCAAGCCGATATGGTCAGACGGTGAGTGTCCGCATCCCCGCGGCCGGCTCGCTGATCTCGGATGAAATCATCCGCCAGGCGCGGGACCAGATCGGCGTGAGTCAAGCTTTTGTGCTGCAGCCAGGAGGCGAGGCGCAGCAGGGCCCGTCGGTAGGCATCGGCAGTTTTCGGCGAGCGGCAGTCGGAGAGAAAGGCATCGGTTTCCGCAGCCCAATTAACCCGCTCTGCCATGACCCGCCGGCGGAAGTCGGCTTTTAATTCGTCGACCACGGCGGCCCGGGCAATAGCATACAGCTGGTCCTGGCTCAGATTCTCCAATTCCGGGCGGGATGTCGCCACGGCTTTTATGATGTCATCCAGATCGGTCGACGCGGGCAACCGGCTGCCGTGAGTGGTGACCAGGTCGGTAATGGGTTCGTTTGCCATCGGCTTTCGCTCCGTTTTTCAGTCATTTCTATGTGTAACCTAAGATAACATTGGGTTACATTATTAAACAACATCCATAAATAATCAAGTCCATACATGCTCAGTCGGCTAAGCCGTCTGAACAGCGGACACCTGGGCACTTCGCGATCCGGCTTCCCGGTGGTCAGGCACCCTATTACAGTGCCCTCAACATAGGATTCATTTCGGCTACATCGTTGGATTCAATGCCGTAAAATGGCCAAACAACAAGGTCGGAAACCCTAACTTATCTGCATACTGCTGATATAAATAGAGTTATGAAGTACAGGAGACAAAGAAGTTTATTTTAGCCCCCCAAATCCCGAAAAGTTTTGCGAGGAGGACGAAATGACTTCAGTCGAGGGATCCTAACCCACTATCCGGCTTTGCAATCCCGTCCAGTCTGTGCTGAAGCTGCTTCAACTTCAAAGCCCAATGAAATCTGTCCCTCAGCCTCCGGCGGTTGTCCATTATTCTCTCCACGCCGCGGAACACCTGGGTGAACACCTCGATTCGCCGGCGGCGGTTCTGGATGCTGCGGTAGGTGAGGTCATGGCATTTACGGCAGGCTATTTTAGTATGGTACGGGAAAAAGAACAGCCGGCCTACTCGCCTGGAGCAGTGCGGGCATGTAAACCAGAGTCTCTCCGCTCGCCGAGTCGGGTTATTCTTGATGTGGACCAGGGTAGTGGATAGTCGTACAACGGTGATCCATCCGTCAACATCAAGATTCAACTCGACATCCGGGTACCAGCTAATTTTGTAACCCACCAGGATTTCAGCAGGTGGACCAGCGCTGATCCATCCGTATGGATACGGGGCCGGCACAGTACATTTGAGCTCCCCCTGGGCTGGCACCCAGCGGCGGATGACTCCCAGTTTCTGTAGCCGCGGTAAGGATAGCCCTATGACTTCTTCAACGCATGTTTTCCTCTGGTAATCTCTTTTGCTTAGCATAAGCCATCACCGCTAAAGGGGCTGGACCTCCGACAGGATAACAGATCCAACCTCCTAAATCATTGATATTAAATATTATATCACCCATCCAACATATCGGTCGCACGATTGGAGTCCGGGCTGGGCCGGGAGGCGACTACCCACGGGGTGATGCCCATGGCTCATTCGCGAGCTTCCCTCTGAAAACCGTAATCCCTGTTGCTGTATCATCCTGATTATCGCGTCAGGGGCCACAGAACCATGGCAGTGCTATACTCTGACTCCGGTAGCTGTCGTCGCTTCCTGAAAGCAGCAAAAGGGTAGATTCAACCCGGGGCAGCACAGAAGCCGGGCCCTGGATCGAAAGTCCCACCGTCGGAGGGGGCCCTTTCGTACGGAGGACGAGCGGCAGAGGGCACCTTCCGAGACCAGCAAACTTCAGGAGCGGCGCTAACGTATAAGGAGGTATGGTTTGGCTAATTCGATCACTTATCGCGGTAACCCTGGCAACCCTCCTGGCAGTACTGCATTATTATTCCCCTCTCCAGATGACAAGTGTGGTCCCCTATGCCGGGCTCCTCCTGGCAGCTACGGGACTGATCTGTCTGGTCCACCCTATAAAGACGATCTTTATCCGCAGCCGGTGGGCCGCTGCCGGACTGATCGCCACGGGCTTTTTCGCCGCCGCTCTGGCGCTCTGGTGGCCCACCTCGACAATCACTATAACCGAGCCGGTATCCCTGCTGGACGAGGCGATGCCGCAGTATGAGTTCGTTGAGCGGCACCAGATCCGTGTGCACGCAACCCTCTCCCGGGCGTTCACAGCTCTGAAGGCGGTCACGCCGGATGAGCTCCCGGCGTACAACATCCTGATGAAGGCGCGCAGCGCCGCTCTGGGAAGCAGCTGGACCAAACCCAAGGGCCCATCGCCTGCCATTGTGGATGTGTTTTCGGATCCCAGCTCGGGGTTCAAGCTGCTACGCCAAACCGATCAGGAAATGGTCTTTGGAGGAATTGGACGTCTTCGGTACAAATCGGGGGACGAGCCCCTTCACTGGTCACCGGAGACTTTTACCTCTATGAATCAACCCGGGTCCGTCAAGGTCGCCTTCAACCTGCGAGTTAACGATGCGGGCAACGGGTGTACCAACATCACCACGGAAACGCGTCTGCATGCACTGGACGAGGAGAGTTGCCGAGGAGTAGCGATCTATTGGCGTATGATCTATCCGGGGTCCGGGATGTTGCGAACGATGTGGCTCCAGGCAGCCCGCTCCCGAGCGGAGGGAAGGCCATAACATCTTTGTCCGGCTGTTGCGCTCGTCCGGCCTCGCACTCGCCGCCGGAGATGATATCACCATAAAAGGGTTCTGAAGTTGAATACACCTGGCGGTACGGGACATACCTGCTAATTTCGTTCGCGATACTGGGCTTGAGAAAGGAGCCGTCATTCCTTTATCCAAATAACGGGAGCCACGTCCATGTTCTCCCGGTGCTCCCAGATAGACCTTGAGCCAGCCTGCTAATCGCGGCTGAGGAGAGGAAGGAAGTTCTGGTAGGTCTTGAGCAGCCGGCCCCAAATGCGACGGGGCTGCCCCAGGTAATCCGACCAGCTTTCATACGCCAACAAAAAACCTACGCCTCCGCCAGCTACCGCCGGTCTGCTGTTGTCCCAATACGGGGTCCAGGCAAATGTGCAAACGAAACTATTAATTCCGCTGGGACTGCGGTTGGCAAAGCCACCTTCAATGGCAAAGTCGGTTAGGCCGCCCAAACTATAGATGCTCTCATACGCTCCGAGAAATTGATTGGAGCCATCGATACTGGCCATCCTGGGGTAATCCACGCCAGAATCTCCGAAGATACCAAACCCATCGCCGATTGGAATCCCTTCTGTATCCAGCCAACGGGAGTCGAGCCCCCCATAGGTTCCTTGTATTTGCCAAACCACAAAATATTGATCCAGACTCGAAGCGACAGACGGTTTCGCTTGGCCCCGGGAAGAGGTTCGCACAGGATAACCGAGCCCTGGGAGACTGCCATTTGCACTAATCCGCCGGGCATAGATATTATTCACGCTGGTGGCCGCAATCCAGTGCTGCCATACAGCCAGATACTCATTCACGGTGGTGTTGTAGGCAATGCTAACAGCACTGGGGCGGGTGGCTTGATCCTGTTCGATCATAATGGGACTGCCGATCGCCGACAGTGTGCTGCTCAACCTTAAACCGGTCACATCGTTGGCCTGGCCATTCGTGGTATCGACCCCATTCCAGGTCACCAGATAATGGTTGTTGGTGCTATTCCATACGACGGATGGATTCCAGTAGGAACGATTCCCCCAGTACCAGATGGTGCTTTCCGGACCACGAACTCCGTCCCAGGAAATGGTTCGCCCGTGGATTTCGTAATTGATGTGGTTGGATGGATCCTGGCTCCAGACCACCAAGTATTCATCCTGCTGCCGATTATAGGCAACGGCTGGCTGAATACGTGAGAGCTGCTCGCCACCATCGCGGGTTACATAAAAGCTGCTGCGCAACTCACCGGTGATGGCATCCACCCGCCTGGCCCATATATCGGTGTAATCCGTCAGGTTCGTACCCCAGCGACGCTGCCAGACGACCAAAAACTCTCTATGAAGCGGATTATAGGCGATGGCCGGCTGTAAGTCAGCAGACGGTGAATAGGGTTCCGGAGAGATTTGCACCTCCGGTCCCATAGGCGGTATCCATGCATAGAGCCGGCCTGCCGATGCAAGAAATAAAACAAACGATACCAGTATTCTACCGCTCATAGTGCCCCGGTGCTGGCAATCAATTGACTCCGTCGATTTTCATTTTGCTCAATGACGGTCGAATATCCAGACTGTATTAGGCTATGCACGTAACCCTTGCCCAGCCAGAATATCACTCTTCCCGTGCAGCCTCAAGGAGCTTACGGGTTTATCTCCGCCTGGTGGTCTGTGCACCTTCCCCCAATTCCATGCGTGTACCGACGGTCTCCGACTGGTCCGTCACCGTCGCGCTTGCCGAGGTCTTTCATTGGTCAGTGAACCTTTTTTTGCATACTCCGGCTTATTCCCAAGGAGGGGGGAAAAGCAGGTTCCATGTATCACCGTTGAAGTTGGGTTAGGACGACCAAGCCGAATCGAATTCGCCTGCATGCCAGTGCAGACCGCTGATGAACATGCCATCGGCAATGCGCGACATGGACATTTGAAGAAAAAACTAGGGAGATTGTGTTTCATCGCTCGCAATGCAGCGCGGCACTGTCGAAGATAATATGCGTGCTGTCGGCGACCAGCCAGCCGGCAACCGGTACCGGCCGATGCCACTATGAGCCAGCTTCGGCGAACGCGGTCTTTCTTCTTACGTGGAATATTGGAAGGTGGTTCTGGGGCACATACAGAGAGAAAATCCTCCATCTCGAATCTTCCGGGATAATGTCAGCCCCGTGCAGCTACAGATTGTTTTCTACGCGATCAATGGGATAGATAGTAAAATCGTGGTGTTCGGGGACGAAACTCGGCTCCATGCCGTGTGAGCCGACGGCTGTGGCCGGCAAGATCCTATATCCCTGAGCAATTTCTTAGCGATAAAGTGATTCGAGAAATTTCTTGAGATCGTCAAAGCATGGATGCGTGAAATCCCAGTAGCCCTCCTTGGCGCCCAGGCCCAGAGAATTTACAATGGGGGATCTAGTTGCCAGATAGGCCATGACACGGGATTTGGAGCGATTGATTCTCTTTTTCTCCTTTTCCGAGTGGTATTTCAGGAAACATTCCAGGTAATCTTCGATGCAGCTGTTTACCGGTTGTTCCTGAACGGTCTGGAGGCAGAGATCTTCGAGCATCCCGGTCCCCCGGTTATCCGGCATGATATAGATACCTACGAGAGGCATGGTTCCAGCGGTTACCTGGCCAGGTTGCCTCGGAACCGGTAATTGGGTTTGCTTCAGCACACCACAAATACTTTGAAAGGCGGACAGCGCGAGATTGCTTTCCGCATCCCGCACTACACCGAGTCGGGTGATATTTTTGAATTCCTCGATGTTGGCCAACGCCCGGAAACTTGCACTGAATTTATCTTTTCCACCGATGTCGACGACTTGAACACCAATGATATTTTGGTTTTCCAGCAGGGCCGCAAAAAAATTGGTTTCGTCCTTCCCTTCTACAGCAAGCACCGAGGTACTATTGATTTGCAGCTGGTCCGACATCAGCGCACCTCAAAATCTTTCTCCAGGCCTGCCCGCAGTACCTCGGCATCATAGGTGACGGCACGATGGTTTTCCCCATCCTTTTCGATGCGGAAGAGGCGGATATCGTCCCCGCCCGGTTCAAACACTTCGTAGCTTTTGGAAAAGGCCTGGACGCATTCATAAGAGTGTGTGGTGGCAATCACTTGTACTTTGTTTTCCCGGCAGGCAGAAAAGAGAGCCTTCCAGGTTGTCGACAGCGAAGAATAATGCAATCCGTTTTCGATCTCATCGATCAGCAATACGCCATTGGTTATGCCGTTAATACTGGCGAGGTAGTTTAATATTTTTCGCATCCCATCCCCCATCACGTTGATCGGGATCAGACGTTCGGCACCAATATCAACGTATACCTTGTTCTGTGCCCCCATGCGAACATCCTCAATCGTAGGGACAATTTCTTTTAGCACCGTCAGGAGGGTATCCAGTCTTTTTTGAACCAGCAAATTCTCCATGAATTTTTCATTCACAAGCGTGGCTATCCTGGGATTAAGATAGGTACAAGTTAACCCTTCGACATATTTGCCGGCTATCGTGACTTTCCCTTCTTTGATATGGAACTCGCCATGATATTTTTCTTTTTTATCGGTTTCAAAATCTAGGTTTATTCCCTCCACCATGCGAATACTGGCAGCCGTAGAAACGGGAACCGGTTGATTTATGGGCATTTTATCGTCGCCCATAGGCGAATAGTATGCGTAATCGGGGGTAATTTTCAGGTGTCTTTCATGACCATTGATTTCCCCCTGCAATTGGATAGGAAGCGAAAAATCGAGATTCCGGAACATGACCCCAAAATCCTCATCGCTGGCCAGGTTCAAATCGCGAAAACGATGTATATTAAACGGTAATTGCGGATTAGACATACCGGACAGCAGGAAGATCCCCTCAAGGACGGTGGTTTTCCCGCAATTGTTTCTCCCCACCAGTAGATTCACACTTCTCATATTGGAAATTTCCAATCGGGAAATGCTTCTGAAATTTTCGATGGTTAAAGTTTGATATTGCATCGAGTCACCCCCGTATTTCACGCTTCGTCCAGCACAGCCATCCACAAACTAAAAGTATATTCCTGAAAAGAGTCGGTGCCTACCCATAACAATCACGATATTTATCAAACAGGAGGAGCGGCTTCCCGGGGCGGATGGCAGCTGCGCGGATCGGCGGGGGGCGGATCGAGGCGTGTCTGGTAGGGCACACCGGACCGCATGGCCTCCTGCATAGCATCGTAGATTTCCAGGATAACCCGCTTGGTACGGAAGTCGCCGTACTTAGCTTCGTCCTTGCGGCGGACGATGGGGAAAGTATCCATAATGTAGGCTACGGCGTTGCGGGGCGTGGAGAAATGCTCCTTTAGCTCCGCCAACTGCTCTTGTGTTTCATCACAGGGGCGCCAATCGCCAATCGCCTCTGCAGGCAAATAGAGATGGAAAAAGGCTGCATCCACTTCGCATCGCAGAAGGAAGCGACGTTCTTCATTCCACTGAAAGGGCGGACCAATCCAGCCACAATCACTTGCAAATCTTTCTAGGTCCCATGCTGTGTAAGTTAATTCTAACACTCGAGGAAGTAGCCACTCATGCAATACAATTTTTTTGTCAGACCAAAGGCATGGCAGTGAGTAAGTTTCTGGCTTTAGAACCGGAAGTTGATGAACTATAAAAAAAGCAATATTAATACCGCCTATCTTTTGCCTGGCAAAGTAATCAAATGACAATGATGTTAGATTAGCATAAAATGCTGCCTGTTCTCTGGCTGATTCTCGCTCACTGAATATGACTGGGAGCGAGGCACCCACGGCTGTTCGGGGAATAAGGGAGCATATAAATGTGCGTTCGTTTGTTGGGCTTGTTACCTTTTGGAATCCGATAAGCCACTGTCTTAGATAGCTACTTGGAATTCGGGATTCAAGTATTGTCTTACAAATCCAATAACGTGGTCGCACAGAATAATGCGGATTAAATTTTTGTGAATCTTTGGAGATTTCTGTCCCCCCAGGACGAAATGGATTGCTCGGGTTTATTACTACTGATGCCATTCTATGGTCATAATAATCAACCATTTTTCCTTCATAGAGAGGCACATAGACTTTGTTAGCATTATTTACGATGTAGCCCATTTCTGGATTGAGACTAACAAACGCATCCTGGAAATGGAATAAATCAGAATCATTTGTCATATGAAACATTTCGGAAAGGCTGATATTCCACAAATTATTAATGCGTGTGTCTTTAGCCACAAGTATAGAAAATCTTCGGTAGATGGCCTTGGCCAGCTCGGCGTCGCGGCGGCTGCGGAAGATGGGGCATGTGCGAGTGTTTGGATTGAGCAGAGCGATATCGTCGGCGCTTAGGGAGAAGCGGCGTTCCGGATCGCGCAGATCGTCCACGGAATGGGCGAAGAATACGAATTCCGCGGCTTCCCCCGGGTAACGTCCGGCAGGCACCTGCTTTCCGGAGCCCGCCGTAAACAGGCAGAATTTGTAGCTGCTATGCACTTCCGGGAAAATGTTCTTGTTCTCGAAATCAAACAGACTGACCAGAGATCCGGAGTCCACCACATTCTGGAAATAAAGCTTGGTAGTATCGTCACTGGCTATGCCCGAGGGAAGGACCATCCCCATTCTCCCCGATGGTTCGAGCAGCCGCCTGCCGGCTTCCCCGAACACGGCATACAGATTGATATCCCCCCGGCCGCAC
>CAINFC010000078.1 GCA_903847975.1 uncultured Acidobacteriota bacterium
AGGGCCACCCTGGCCTTTTCCAGGAACTCCGGGGACATGCCGCACCAGCAGGGAACGCGGTCCGGCTCCTCATGCCGGAAAGAAGCCAGCACCCGCTCGCGGCTGTTCATCGGCACCCCGTGCAACCCGTGGGCTCACTGGCCGGGCACGTTGGCCAGCGCCTTGCCGTCGGCGGTGCCGAAGATTTCGATCCCGTGAATCGGCAGCCCGGAGTGAACGACGACGTACCCCCCCGATTGCCCCAGCACGGCCGATCCGACCAGCTGGTTCAGCAATCCGACCCGCTGCCCGTTCGGATCGATGCGCATCGCCGGGCCGGTAGCGGAAACGCTGCCGTTGGCCTTATAGACGGTAATCGTGGCCGTCACCGCCTCCGTATGGGTGTTGAGCAGCGCCAGCCCGGTAAAAAAACCGGTTCCCTGTTCGGCCACATGGGAAAAAGTCAGCCGGGTTCTCGGCTCCGCCAGGGAAACAACCGCCGCCAGGGCATCCGCCGTGGCATAGGTCAGGTACCCGGCCAGGCGGCCCTGGCCCTCCACCCGCAACCCGCCCTGGGTCAGCGATCCGCCCGGCAGACCGAAGAGCTCCCGCAGCTCCGGCTCGACCCTCCCGCTGCCGGTGACGGTTACCGTGCGGGGAGGCGCCAGCAGGGCTCCCCCGGCGCCGTAGGCCTGCAGGGTGACGTTCCGGGTTTCGCTTTCCAGGTTGACCAGCCCGATGCGGGTTTCGTAGTCGATGCCGGACCCGCTCTCCCGGCCGGCCACAAAGTAGGAAAAATGCAGAACCTTCGATCCGCTCACCGCACTTTGACCGTTGAGCCCCGCAGCATCCAGTCGCCCCTGGGGCAGCAAAAGCTGGTATCCACGCAGAGAGCCGCTGGAACTGACCCGCACGTAGCCGCCGCCCGCCAGCTGCGGAACTCCGGCCGGGAATAGCTCCTCCAGGTTTTTTTGAAGCATGCCGTAGGCAGGGATCGACAGGCTGGCGGCATCCGCCTGCCGGCCGCTGTCGGCCATCAGCTTCAGGCTGACCGTGGCCGCAAACGGCATGGGGTTGATCAGGCTCAGGGCGGTCTGTACATTCGATCGGACCGCGGGAAGAATCATTTCGGTGAGCAGCACCCCGCTTTCGTCCGCACCGACGATGCTGCGCCGGAATTCGCTGTCGGCCGTCAGGAAAAAGGCCTTCAGCCCCGGATTCTGGGCCACCAGCTTGTACCAGCTGCTCCCCACCGCCTGGATCCCTCCTCCGAACAGATCCGGTTCGCTTTCCAGCTTGGCCAGCTGCCCTCCGGAGGGCAGGGAAATGGTGGCGGGGTTCCGGACGCCCGAGGCTTCCACCCTCTGCCCCTGGGAATTGATGGCGGTCATCTGCAGGGTCCCGGCGGAAGAAAGCGGATTGGAAATGGCCACGGCAAAAAGGTCCGACAGGGGGTTCAGCATCAGCCGCGGAAAATTCAGCGAAGAGGAGAGGGTAATCCTTGATACTCCGCTGTTGTCCGCCTGCTCGCGGGAAAGGGAGGCGCTGCCGGAATGGGTGGCCAGCCCCTCATTGGTCAGGGTGTTCACCGACATGTCGCGCACCGCCCGGTTCGGCATCGGAATGGCCCCCACCACCGAGCGGCTGGCGTCGCCGAGCGCCGCTACGATATCCACCGTCGTCAGGCGGCCCTTGCCGTTGTTGACCGCATTGGCCAGGCCGCGGCGGCTGTGAATGGCCAGGCTGTCCACCGCTTCCCCGGCCAGCAAAGGAACAAAATGGCTGCGCGCCAGATCCCCGACCAGAAGCCCGCTTTCGCTCCCCACCAGCAGCGATCCGCTTTCGCCATGAAACTGCACGCTCAGCGGACGAGTGCCCACACCGTTGATCGTCCGCAGGACGCTGACCCCGGCCAAATCTATTTCCGTGACGCTGTTGTCGCCGCTGTTGATCACGTAGGCCCGGTGCTTTCCGGGGTCTACCGCCACATCCAGCGGGTCCCTGCCGACCGGCAAGGTCCCCTTCGTCCGCGCATTGCGCAAGTCGACCAGGGTGACCGTGCGGGATCCGTTGTTGACCACCACGGCCAGCTCCAAAGGCGAATCCACGGCCACACCCAGCGGGCTGGTGCCGACCGCCAGCTGCGCGGTCCGGCTCAGCTTGCCGTCCCCCTGGATCTCAAAAAGGGCGACACTGTTGGCCTGGGGCTGGGTAGCGATCAGGCGGCTCTGCCCCGGATCCAGGGCCAGCCGCACGGGACTTCCGCCCAGCACCGCCTGCTCCGCCACCTTGCGCCCGCTGGCTACATCCAGCACCAGCACCTGTCCGTTAAAGCTGTCGGCCACATAAGCCAGGTTGCTGCGCACGTCGATCGCCGCACCCGCCGGCAGGGACTGGCCTCCCAGCGAGGTGGCCTCTTCCATTTCCGTAGTCAGGCGGCTGAAGGGCTGGGAAGAATCCATCTGAAAGTCGAAGCTGTTGCGGGCCGGCACGTCGGAAACGGCCACGGTCACGCTCAGATTCTGGCGGGCGTCGGAGGGAACGGTTACCACCATGCGCTGCGGGCCGACCTCCAGGGGAGCCACCGAGGCGCGGTAGCCGTTCGCTCCGCTGAAGGTGACCCGGGCCGAACTCGAACAGCCCCCGAATTGCGATCCGTGCAGCACCAGCAGGTTCCCCTCCCGGCCCGCACTGGGCGTAATGTAATCCAGCACCGGCACAGACAGCACCTCCAGGCCGCGCTGCAGGTCCGGCAGGGAAGTCACCGCTCCCTGCGGAGAGGTCCCCTGGGCGCGGTTGATCAGCACCGGCGTGCTTCCCAGCGATGCCGTGGCCGCTACCTGCATCTGCAGCGTGGCGATCACGCCGCTCTCTATGATCCGCTTGTTGCCGCTGCTACCGATCTGTACCTGCCAGCGTCCGGCCTGCAGTTCGGACCGCGTCAGCGTTTTGCCGGCCAGCAGGGCCTGGGGCCCCTCCTCCGCCTTGAGGAAAGTCAGGGCGGAACTGCTGAAAACATAGTCGAACTGAATATCGCTCAGCGACACCGTGGAAGAAAGGCTCAGCTCCAGGCGGATGATCCCCCCGCGCGCTCCGCCGCACCCGTCAAAGGTGAGGTAGGCCGGGCCGGTGGGCTTCAGAGTGGTGGTGGTGGTGCTCGCTCCGGCGGTCGTAGTGGTCGAAGCCGTCGTGGTGGTCGTGGCAGTGGTGCTGGTGGTAGTGCTCGGGACCGTCCGCGTGGTGCTCGTGGAAGGAAGGGTCAGGGAGGTGGTGGAGGTGGAGCTGGTGCCGGCCGTGGTGGTGGGGACGGTCGACGATGTGGTTGTCGGACCGCTTCCCAGGTCGATGCTGTAAGCCCCCATCTCCTCCAGCCCGGCGTAAAGCCGGTTGGGATCGACGGGATCGACCGCCAGGCTGGACATGCCCATTTCCTCCAGGTTGTAATTCAGCGAATACCAGCTTTCGCCGCCGTCCGTGCTACGGTAGGCGCCGCCGTCGGTGGCCGCGTAAATGGTGGCAATCTTCAGGGGATCCAGGATCAGCTGGTTGATGAAATAGTGTTCCAGACCGGCATTGGCCGCTTCCCAGCGGCTTCCTCCGTTGGTGCTCCTGTAAATTCCCCGGTCGGTGCCCACGTAGATCAGGCTGGTGTTTCTGGAGTCGAGGACCAGAGCGCGGACGGACCGGTAATCCAGGCCGGCGTTGAGCGCCGTCCAGCTGTCCCCCTGATCGGTGCTGCGGTACACGCCGGTAACGGTGCCGGCATACAGGGTGGAAGGCTTTGCGGGATCCACGGCCAGTCCCCGGACTTCCAGATCCCCTCCGCCGGCATCCAGGCCCTTGTTGATCACGCTCCAATGGCTTCCAGAATCCCGGCTGCGGTTGACCGCTTTCCAGGTTCCCACGTAAAGTGTGGCCGGTGCGGTGGGGTCAACGGCCATCGAAAGCACCTCGCCGCTTTCCAGCCCGTCCCCGGCGCTGACCCAGGAATCGCCCTGATCCTTGCTTTGATAGAGCCCGCAGCAAGTGCCGGCATAAATGGTCTTGCTGTTTTGCGGGTCGAAGAGCAGCGTATGAATATGGGGAACGACAATCCCCTTCTGCTTCAGCAGCCAGCTCTGGGCGCGATCCGTGCTCCGGAAAAGTCCCATCTGGGCCCCGGCGTAAATCGTGGAGCTGGCCCTGGGATCCACGGCCAGCGCCTGGACATGGGTGTGGAAAATGCCGGCATTGACCGGACTCCAGGCGCTGCCGCTGTTCCGGCTGAGGTGGATGCCGGCCTGGGTTCCCACGTAAAGAGTGCCGCGCGTCTGCGGGTGCAGCGCCATGGAATAAATGTTGTAATTGAGCAAATCGTCGCCGGCCCTCACCCAGCCGTTACCCCGGTTGTCGCTGCGGTACAACCCGCTGTCGGCACCGGCGTACAGTGTATCGGGCGCCAGGGGATCGATGGCCAGCGCTTCCACCCAGCGGCTTTCCAGGCCGGCATTAACCGTCAGCCAGTTGTCTCCCCGGTTGGTGCTCCGGTAAACCCCGTTGTCCGTGCCGGCATACAAAACGCCCGGAGAAGAGGGGTGAATCGCGATCGACATCACCCGTAAGCTTCTGCTCCCCATAGCCTGGGAAACCCAGCTGTTTCCCTGATCCGTGCTCCGGTAAATGCCCTTATCCGCGGTGCCGGCGTACAGGGTGGAGGAATCCAGGGGGTCCACGGCCAGAGACCGGATGTCCATGCTGCCCAATCCCGCGTTGACCGCGGTCCAGGTGCCTCCCTGGTCCAGGCTGCGATAGACGCCTTTTTCGCCCGTACCGGCGTAAATCGTGGAAGGCTTGGACGGGTCGATGGCCAGGGCGCGGGTTTCCGTATAATCGCTCCAGTTGAGGACCGACGCCCAACGGCTGCCCTGGTCCGTGCTTTTCATCACCCCGCGGTGGGCGGTGGCGATATATAGAGTGCCCGGGGTCTTGGGATCCGGCACCAGCTGGTAAATAACCCCGGCATCCCCGGCGTTGTTGAAAATGGAGACCCAGGAGCTGCCGCCGCTGGTGCTTCGATAGATGGTGCCGTTCCACAACCCGGCATAGACGATATTCGGATTCTGCGGGTCGAGCGCCATGCTCTGGACGAATCCCCCTTCCGGACCGATATGGGTCCAGGCATTATTGCCGGCCCGCAGCGGCGCTCCTGCCGCCGCCAGCGCCAGCAGGAGGAGGAGAAGCGGACGGATCCTCAGGGCCCAAACGCCATGGGGGGAACAAATGCTCATGAATTAATTAAAGTCACTTCCTGCCGCTCTTGTCAAGGAGGTAAATCAACGAAGGTCCGGGATTTACATCCTCACCGCCCTCTCTTTCGCTTTTCTTCCAGGCCTGACCGGCAGGCCGGACGGATCCGCCCTTCAGGATGACCGCAGGCCCTGCACGGCTTTTTCCATGCGCTCCAGGGCCTCCGCCAGGGTGGAACGGGGACATCCGAAATTGATGCGGACGAACCCCTCCAGCTCCCTGCCGAACCTGATCCCGTCGCTGAAATAGACCCGGGCACGCTTCAGGAAGAAATCGTTCAAACCCTCCGGCGGCAATCCCAGAGCGCGGCAATCGAGCAGCGCCAGGTAGGTCCCTTCCGGGCGGATCAGCCGGATGCCTGGAATTCTTTCCCGGAGAAAGCGGTCCATGTATTCGATGTTATCCTGCAGGTAAGGGAGCAGCTCCTCGAGCCAGTCCTCTCCGCCGGCATAGGCCGCTTCGAATCCGGTCATCCCGAAAATCTGGCCGCCGTCAAACCCGCTGCGGCGGGCTTCCTTTCCCAACCTGCGGCGCAAGTCGGGATGGGAAGTGATGACGGCGGCGGTAGCCAGTCCGGGGATATTGAATGTCTTGCTCGGTGCGATGCAGGTGATGGTCCGCTCGGCCAGTTCCGGAAAGGCGGCGGCCAGAACGTGGTGACGGTATCCCGGATAGACCAGGTCGTGATGGATCTCGTCGGAAATCACCAGGAGGTCCCGCTCGACGGCGAGGCGGGCCAGGCCTGCCAGCTCCTCGCGGGTCCAGACGCGGCCCACCGGATTGTGAGGGCTGCAGAGGATCAGAATGCGCGGGGAACCTTCGAGCTTTTTTTCCAGGTCTTCGAGATCCATCGAATAGCGGGATCCGTCGAACCGGAGCGGATTGCAGACCGCCACCCGCTCCTGGTCCCGGATGCAATGATAGAAAGGAGGATAGACCGGAGTCTGGATCACGATGCCGTCCCCCGGCCGCGAAAAGGCCCGGACGCAGAAGTAGAGAGCCGCGACCACACCCGGGGTGAGGGACATCCACTCTTGCTGAACGGTCCACCCGTGGCGCCGCTGCAGCCAATGGATGGCCGCCTGGTAAAAGGACGGAGGAGTCGCAGGGTAGCCGAAGACGCCGTGATCGGCACGCCGCCGGATGGCCTCGGCAACGCAGGGTGGCGCAGCGAAGTCCATGTCCGCCACCCAGAGCGGAATGGCATCTTCGACCTTCAGCTTCCTGCGGGGAAGAACCCACTTGATGGATTCGGTTTCCGTCCGGTCGACGACCCGCTCAAAGTCGTATTTCATCCGATCAGGAACCTTCCGTTCCGGGCGATCTCTTTCCCTTTGGCCCGTATGGTGACTTTGTCGACCAGGGCATCAAAATGATATTTGCTTTTGTTCTTGCCCACGCCATAGGAGTCCCCGATGGCGAAATGGACCGTCCCGAAGGCCTTTTCCGCCTCCAGCATGTTCGGGCAGATCCGGGCGCCCTGGTTGGTGCCGATTCCGAACTCGCCGATGATGCGAGCCGTCTCATCGGAGCCGACCGTCCGGATCACCTCCTCGATCCCGGCACCCTCAAAATCAACCAGCTTCCCCTGCCGGAAGGTCATGACACCCCGCCCCAGCTTGTCGTCGATCAGCCGGATCACGATTTTCCCGTTAAAGCTCTCTTCCACCGGGGCGGTGTAGCACTCGCCGGCCGGCAGATTGCCGTGCATCCCCGGTTTGCTGATATTGCCGTTATCGTTCAGCCACTCTCTGCCTTTGACGCTGAACTCGATATGGGTGCCGGCGGCGTTTTCGACCACCACGTCCTCCGCGTTTTTCATGACCCGCATGACCTGGCGCGTAAACCGGTCCATTTCCTTGAAATCGATGTTGACCAGCCGTTCCATCATGTCCCGGGTGATGCCGGGCATCATGCAGATCCGGCCGTTGCGGCTGCCCTCGGCCACCATGAAGCCCCGGAAGGGCTTTTCGGCAAACCGGCCTTCCAGCAGATAGGCCGTCGCCGATGCGCCGCGGATCAGATCCTGGAACTGCGCCGTAGGCGCGCTGATCGGCCGCAGGGTCTCCGTCATCAGATAGGTGGTGGTTTCGGCTCCGACTTCCTTAGCCCAGCCGGCCAGCGCTTCGGCAATTTCCAGCTTTTGCCGGTCGGTAACCAGCAGGAACTTTTCCCCCTTCCGGAGGCGGAGCGCCTGCCGGATCGCCCGTTCGGCGGCCGTGTAAAGCTTATTCTTGTTCATTCGCTGTTTTTCCCCTTTTCCCGCTCGCCCCTTTGGCCCCTCTCCGGACCGCTGGGGGAAAGCGTTTAAATGATGATATTACCGGCATGTTCAAAAGAGTGTCAATCCGGAAGGAAGGCCCCTCTGGCCCCTTTCGCTCCGCGGTTTGCCCGGTACACCTGTATTCACAGGAGGATGAGAAGACCGGGAAGAAAGAATAAAGAAGAAGGGGCGGGGTGCGGCGCCTGGCCGGGCGCTTCAGCGGGTGGGCACCCGGGCGATATCGCGGGAGGGCTGAGGCTCTTCTTCCGGCATCCTGCCCGGCAGCCCTTCCAGCACAACCTTGCGCCAGTTCAGCCAGTCCCCCACCGTATTTTTGCCGGCATCATTGTAGCATCGCAGGATGAGATCCGCTTTTTCCGGGGCAAAGGGACTCAAGTCCACATGAACCTCCTTCCACAACAGGCTGCGGCGGCTGGGATCCGGATGCATGTACTCCCGGAAGAGCACTTTCTCCTGCGTTCCGGTCCGCAGCAGGACCTCCGCCCAGGCACCGTCCCCCAGGGCGTGCATCCAGGAGACATCGAAACGCAAATGGTCCGCCTCACCCAGCGGCCCCAGAGCTACGACGCAGGTGGTCCCGCCAATCTGGGTGACGATCTCGTTTCCGGGCATCGGGAAAAAGACCGGAGCGCCGGAAGGGGTCGAGAAGCGCTCGTAATCGGGATACCCTTCGGCTCGGTCGACGCTGCATTGCAACCCCTCCAAACGCGCCAGCAGGTTTCGGTCCCGGTTTTGCCGCCTCCCCTGGTAATAATCCGTTACATCGCTGAACGATCCGGCCATGTACTGCAAAATCCACAAATCCCCTCGAAGAGCGTATTGGTCCGGCAGGGCGGCCCCCCGGTCGGCGTAGAGCAGATCGACCGGGCTCCCGCAGACCCGGTTGCGGCAGGCGGCGTCCCGCTGAACGGGCAGGGGTACCTGCCCCTCAAAGGTCGGCAGCAGGAACAGGGTCATCTTTCCCGATGAACGGAATTGCGCCGTCACATTGTAAAAATGCCCGCTGAGCTCCTGGAAGACGGTCACATCGGCTCGCTGGAAAAACTCCTTCGGCAGCCGGGCCAGCTCCCCGGAGGACAGGAATCGGAGCCGGTTTTTCCCCAGGAAAGCGCGCAGTTCCGGGTTGTCCGCCATGGATCGGATCGAGGGAACCTTGCCGTCGATACCGGGCAGCAGCAGCACGGTAGGCTTCACCGGATTACCGTACCATTGGGTCACGTCATCGAACCGGCCGTCCCGGTACTGTAAAACCCAGGTATTGCCCCGGTCGAAGCTTTCTTCCGACGGGCTGCCGCCCTCATCGCCGATCTGCAGCCGCACGTATGGCCGGAACCTTTTCCATCCTCCGGCCGGTTCTTTTTTCAGCAGCGGCGCGCCGGTTCCTTCCGAGGTGGGCAGCAGGAAAAGATTCATGGGCCCGCCGCCTTCCATGAAGCGGGTTACATCGTAGAGGTGCCGGTCGAGATACTGCAGGACGATCCAATCCTTGCGCATGGCGGGATCGTCCGGAAGCCGGTCCCCCTTGTGGGCGAAGGAAGCGGTAAATCGGGTCCCAGGGTAAAACAGCTCGAAAAATTTCCCCTGGCCGATCGGAGGAACGGATAAAAGATGCGAGATTCCTTCATCGAACGCCGGAAGGAAAAAAAGGTGAACCTTCCCGGGCAGAGCGGGATGCTCCTTCTGAAAATCCCGCAGGCAATCCTGGAGGACGTCGGACTGGAAAGAGCAGTCGGAAGAAAGGACATAACTGCGCGTCTGCCAGAGCGTGGAGTAGGCCACGGGCCAAAGCAGGAGTCCGGCCAGAGCCAGGCGCCCGGCCCGGAGAAAAGGACGGGGAATGCGCCGGCTGAGATTTTCGGCAAGAGCGGCAAATACCAGGGCCAGCCCGAAAAGCGGAATATAAAGGTACCACTTGCCCAGCCTGCGGGAAAGCAGGAAGGACGGCAGGTTCAGTCCCAGGAACCAGGCGATGCCGCTCCACTCCAGGAAGGAAAGGCGAAAACGCCGGCGATAAAGGTCTGCCGCCCAGACCAGGAGAACCGCTCCCATGCCCGCCATGATCAGCAGGCGTATCTTATCCGCTTTGGGTACCCGCAGCAGGTCGGGAAGATTAAGAGCCCAATAGAAGTAGGCCAGCTTGCCTCCCGGATTGGACCACGGACTGATGCTGTAGGCGGCGTTGGCGCTCTGCGTGTATAGCATGCCGGTACGCTGCCAGTAGAAAAACAGCGCCGCAAAGGCCACCGCAGGAACGGCATAGACGCACGTCACCCCCAGCGTCTTCCGGCAGGCACGGTAAATGGACAGCCGGTCGGCCGGCCGGCCCGATTCCCTCCACTCGGCAAGGCTCAGCACGACCCACAGCGCCAGGGGGAAGGTGACCGCCGATTCCTTGGTGAGCAGGGCGAGCACAAACAGCAGCAGGGAGCCGGCCCCCAGCCACAGCGATTTCCGGTGCCAGGCCTCCACGGCTTTCAGGTCGGACCAGGCGCTCGAGAGGGATTCGGTAAGCAGGGGAGATCGCCGCCGCCAGGCTTCCAGCGCCAGCAGAAGCGACCCGAGAAGCAGAAAGGCCAGCAGAAAATCCGAGAGGTAGGTAATATCGTAGGTGACCCAGCCGGCCACGGAGTGCAGGCCCCAGAAAGCGGCGGCGACAAAGGCCATCCATCGGCCGGATAGGATGCGCCGGGCCAGAAAGTAAAAAAGCAGCGTGTTGGCGGCATGAAAGGCCGGTGGAATCCAGTGGTATTTATGAAAATCCAGGCCCAGCAAAGGCTTGAGGGCGGCAACCACCGCCATGTTGACCGGCCGGAAGTTTTTTTCCTCGCCGGGCTCCAGGAAATATCGGGCCAGCTGCCCCCAGGATTGCGGGGCGTGGATCATATAAAACAGGCTGTCGTGGGTGAAAAACTTGTGAAAGGAACCCGAAAAAAGCCACCACTCCACAGCAAGAAGCAGGACCAGCGCGCCTCTTTCCAGGAAGGATTCGAACCGCGGGCAGATCCATCCCCAGCCCGGGTTACGGCTCAATCCGGATCGGAACCACCCCGACATCTTTGACCCCAATACCTCCCGCTGAAAACTGTGAAGTGCGCGCCATGCAGCGCCGCCCCGCCTGAAATCAACGATATTATACTACCGATGCCTGCACCATATCAGGCCCGTACGGCCTAAACGGCAGTCCCGGCACCGTGAGACGAGCCTCCTCCTGCGCTCCAGGCCATCGAATGTGGCTCCCGGCCGTCCGGGATTTCTCCAAGGATCCGGCGACCCCGGGGGGAGCCGCGCCGGCTCGATGAGATTTTTTTATTTCCCTATTCATCCCTGCTTGTTCCCAAAATTGGGTATCGTTATTATTCATTCATTCGTTAGGAGGTAGAAAGCGATGATTCGATTCCTCGGTTGTCTGCTGCTGATGGGTGTGGGGGTTTGGGGGCAGTCCACAACGGGTACGATTGTGGGCACGGTTTCGGATCCTTCCGGATTGATGATCCCAGGGGCTGAGGTTTTGCTGGTCCATCCGGCCACAGGATTCGAGCGTCAAACGGTATCGAGCGAAGCAGGCAGTTTCGCGCTGCCCAGCCTGGCGCCGGGTGAATACCGGCTGACGGTTAAAAAGGAGGGCTTTAAGACCAGCGAGCGACGAAACCTGAATCTCTCCGCCTCCGAGACCTTAAGCGTGGGAGAGGTGCGTCTGGAGGTGGGGAGCCCAAGCGAGAGCGTGACGGTGACCGCAGAGGGCGCTACGGTGCAGACCGCGAGCGCCGAGCGGGCCGGACTGGTGACCAGCTCGCAGGTAGCGAGCCTCACCATCCGGGGCCGGAACGTGACCACGCTGCTGCAGCTGCTTCCGGGGGTGGTGGACACCAGCGACCGCAGCGCCATCGACCGCGGCTACGGGTACAACATTCAAGGCGGGCGCGCCAATTCCACCAATGTGACGCTGGATGGCATGACCGCCGTGGACATCGGAAACAACAACAGCGGAACAGTGGCCGTGGGGATGGACGCCGTGGCCGAAGTGAAAGTGCTGCTGACCAATTACACCGCCGAATACGGGCGGATGGCGGGCGGCAACGTGCAGCTGGTTACCAAGTCGGGCAGCCGGCAGTTTCATGGCATGGGCAGCTACTTCAAACGACACGAGCAGTTCAACGCCAACAACTTTTTCAATAATATGACCGGGCTGCCGAAGCCGCGGACGAGGCTGAACGTATACAGCTATAATATCGGAGGCCCGGTTACCATTCCCAAGCTGTTCAACACGAACCGGGAAAACCTCTACTTCTTCTGGTCGCAGGAGTTCTGGCCGCGCCAGGAAGGGCTGGGAATCAGCCGGCTGACCACGCCGACGGAGCTGGAGCGCAACGGCGATTTCTCGCAAACTGTGGAGCTCAACGGCGCCCTGATTCCGATTTTCGACCCGACGACCCAGCAGCGCCTGCCGGGCAATGTCATTCCGGCCAACCGCATCGATCCAAGCGGGCGGGCGTTGCTGAAGATGTTTCCGCTGCCGAACTTTTCCGATATATCCATTTCGGCACGTCGGTATAACTATGTGTTCGAAACCAGCGTGGATTCGCCGCAGCGCCTGGAGACACTGCGGTTGGACTACAGCCCGCACACCAAAAGCACTTTCTCCTTCAGCCTCTCGCGGCATCGGGACCAACAGACCGGTGCCTTTGGAATCCCGACCGGCGGAGCGAACTGGGAGCAGATGCGCAAGACGTTTCTGACCCAGGGAACGGTTCTTTCGGTACGCAACCAGTGGGTATTCTCGCCGACGCTGGTCAACGAATTTACCTTCGGGTACTCGCGCCGGCCGGAAAACGAAGTGATTCCGGAGGAGGAGCTGAAGAGAAACCGGCGCGACGTGGTGGGATTTGTGGCCCCGCAGCTGTATCCTTCCAGCAATCCGCTGAAATTTATGCCCAATGCCAGCTTCGGCGGGGTGAGCAATCCGGTCAACCTGAACATGGACGGCCGGACCCCCCTGCTGCAAACCCAGTACGCCTATAATGTAACCAACCATATTACCAAGAACTTTTCGGCGCACCTGCTGAAAGCAGGCCTGTTCTACAACCATAATCTTCGTCAGGCCCAGCTGCCGACGGCCTTCAACGCAACCATCAACTTCGGACGGAACGTAAACAATCCGCTGGACACCGGCTACGCGTTTTCGAACGCCATGTTCGGGGTATTCAACCAGTACCAGGAAGCGACCGCCCAGTTGAGCATGGGGACCTTTATCAAGGGCGTGGAGTGGTTCGTGCAGGACAGCTGGAAAGTGCACCGACGGCTGACCCTGGAGCTGGGAATGCGTTTTGCACGGCTGGAGCCGCAGTACGAGAGAGATGGCAACGTCTCCGGGTTTGTCGCCGAACGCTTCGACTTCTCGCGGATGGTGCAGTTGATCCGGCCGGCAATGGTCGGCGGCCGGCGGGTCGGCCAGCACCCGGTGACCGGCGAAACCTACCCGGCGGCGCTGATCGGGGCCATCGCCCCCGGCACCGGGAGCGTTACCAACGGCATGGTGACGGGGAAAGACAGCAGCTATCCGCGCGGCCTGACCAGCAGTCCCGGCCTGCAGCTGGCGCCACGCTTCGGGTTTGCCTGGGATGTGTTCGGGAAGGGGAAAACCGCGGTGCGTGGCGGATTCGGAGTGTTCACCAGTCTTTCGGATTTTCAGCTGTTGCGGCTGCTGGGCGGACAGCCGCCGCTGGTGACCACACCGCAGATCAACTTCGGAACCCTTACTGGACTGGCCTCTTCGCCGGGCTTCGTGTTCCCACAGGCGATTCTGGGGATTGCGCCGAAAGGGCAGATTCCACGCATCATGAACGGAAGCCTGTCGATTCAGCAGAATCTGGGGTTCGGAACAGTGCTGGACGTCGGCTATGTCGTTTCGCTGGGGCGGAATCTGTTATGGCAGCGAAGCCTGGATCCCATCCCGCTGGGCGCGAATTTCCTGCCGCAGAACGCCGATCCCACCCTTTCGCGGACACCTTTACCGGCGGCTTTTCTGCGCTCCTATCGGGGCTATAACGATGTGACCGTCCGGGAGTGGGCCTCTTCCTCGAACTATCACTCGATGCAGGTAACCGTAAACCGGCGGTTCGCCCGGGGGCTGCAGTTCGGCGGGTCCTGGACCTGGTCCAAATCGCTGGACTACAACTCCGGCGATCTGAGCACCACGGTGAGCTCCCTGGTCCCGGTGCGGGTATGGAACTACGGTTTGTCCGACTATGACCGGACGCATGTAGCCCGCATCAACTACCTGTGGGATGTGCCGGCGCCCCGATGGGGCGGGACGGTGGCAAAATGGGTTCTGCAGGGGTGGCAGGTCTCGGGCATCACCAGTTTCGTGAGCGGGGCGCCCGCCACGGCGGGATTCACGCTGGTCAACGCACTGGATATCACCGGATCGTCCAGCCTCTCCGCCCGCATCGATGTGACCGGAGACGCCGTTTTGCCGAAGAGCGAGAGAACTTTCAGCCGGAACTTCCGCACCGAAGTCTTCCGCGCTCCGGCGGTCGGAACGGTGGGCAATTCGGCACGATACATCATGAGGGGCCCGGGAGTGAACAATTGGGATCTGGCGGTATTCAAGAACTTGCCTATCCGGGAGCCGCTGTGTCTGCAGTTCCGCTGGGAGTTGTACAATGCCTTCAATCACACCCAGTTCAGCGGATTCGACAACGGGGCGCGGTTCGACGCCCAGGGCAAGCAGGTCAATGCCCGGTTCGGCGAATTTACGGCAGCGCGGTTGCCGCGGCAGATGCAGTTTGCCGTGCGGTTCCTCTTTTGAGCCGCTTTTTCAACCTGGAAAAGATCCTTTTACAATGAGACAAACCTGATCTGTGCATGGAGCCAACCCAAGTCGCATCGGGACGGCAGAACCGAACCCGTCCACCACTTTACGCACCTTCATCGGGATGGATGCACCGACAAAAAGCCTGCTTTATTATGCCGTCGCGATCCACAACTTTTTTCCGGCACGCCGACGACTCCTGCTCCCGCTCCAACCAAGTCTCGGAAAGGGATCCTCGCAGACAGATCGTTTCTCGTGAGGGCCCTGTTCTCGCGCAGAAACCTGCTTTGGAGACTTCCTTGCCGTCGCCGGCCATCACAGGATAACAAGCTGGTCACCGTCTACTGTTTCAACAAGGATCCGAACCAGGAGCGAACCATCGCGGCCAACTTTGGGGATCCGGGAAGGGAAAAATAGAAAATGAAGCGAAATTTTATCGTAGTGTTCCTCCTGACCGCCTCGGCGCTGGCGGCTCAGAACCAGGCCTCAATCCGGCAGATCACAGTCTTCCAGGAGGCGGGGCGCTTTGGCGGCTGGCCGGCCAACAACGGAATATGGTGCTGGGGAAACGAGATCGTGGTCGGTTTCAGCCTGGGGTATTTCAAGAAGGTGGAGACCGGCCATGCCATCGACGGTTCGCGGCCCTCGCAGTCCCGGTTTGCGCGAAGTCTTGACGGCGGCGAGACCTGGCAGGTCGAAGTACCCTCTTTCCTGGATGAGAATGGCAGAGAAAAGGAACCGGAAGACCCGCCCGGGGGCCTCAACTTCACACACCCCGACTTTGCCATGACCCTGCGCATGGTCTCCAGCCGCGAAGGCTACTCGAGGTTTTACGTCTCATACGACCGCTGCCGAACCTGGCAGGGTCCCTACAAACTGCCGGCCTACGGGCGCAAGGTCATATCGGCGCGGACGGATTACCTGGTCAACGGCACCCATGACCTGATGGCGTTCATCACCGCCGGAAAAGAGAACGGGCGCGAAGGGAGAGTGTTTCTTGCGCGAACCCGCGATGGCGGAAAAACCTGGCCGCTCATTTCCTGGATCGGCCCCGAGCCGCCCGGCTTTTCGATCATGCCATCCTCGGTGCGGCTGTCCCCTGCCAGGATTCTTACCACCCTGCGGCAGAAAGAAGGCGATAAGCACTGGATTGATGCCTATTTGAGCGAGGATGACGGCCAGAACTGGCGGTTCCTGAATCGTCCGGTCGACTCGACGGGCGGTTTCGTCGGCAACCCGCCCAGCCTGATCCGACTTCAGGATGGACGTCTGGCAATCACCTACGGCTTCCGTTCTCCGCCCTACGAAATGCGCGCCCGGCTGAGTGAGGACGAGGGACAGAGCTGGGGCGAGGAAATCGTCCTGAGGACCAACGCCGGCTGCGAGGATCTCGGATACCCGCGCACGGTGCAACGCACCGACGGCCGGATTGTTACGGTTTACTATATCAGTAACGACCGGTACCGGGAACGCTTTATCGAAGCGACCATCTGGGATCCCGGAAAAAAGGGGGCCCCTCGTAAGCCGTAAGCGGGGTACAAGTTTCCGGCCGGGCAGAAAGGACAGACCGGTAAAAAGTCTGGAACCCCGAAAGGGGTTCCGGATAACATCCCGGGGTTGCGCCGCAGGCTCTACCCCGGGTAGGCGGATTTGTTAAAACCCAGCCCGGAAAGGGCTGCGCAAACACCTGATGCGGCTGGATTTTGCGCAACCCTTTCAGGGTTGTCGCCTAAGGGTGTCCCTACCCGGGGTAGGCGCGATGCGCGCCAACCCCGGGCTGTGTTACGAAGCCCTTTCAGGGCTTTCCCAAACGGAAATCCACAGGTGGGGGGCTTTTGCGAAGCCATCAGCAAAGATGCCCCGGCAAAAAGTAGCAGGAACCCCAAAGGGGTTCCGATACACAGCCCGGGGTTGCGCCGCAGGCGCTACCCCGGGTATGCGGATTTGTTAAAACCCAGCCCGGAAAGGGCTGCGCAAATACCTGGTATTGCTGGATTTTGCGCAACCCTTTCAGGGTTGTCGCCTGCGGGTGTGTCTACCCGGGGTAGGCGCGAAACGCGCCAACCCCGGGCTGTGTACCGAAGCCCGTTCAGGGCTTTCCCCAACGAAAGCCACAGGTGTGGGGCTTTGTGC